>CAYWDK010000035.1:0-10615 GCA_964457025.1 uncultured Balneolaceae bacterium
GTGCACGACAAGGTGATTATCGACATCCTCAAGAGCAACAACTGGCTGAGGCCCGTCTATTTCGCCAATACCGTATCCACACAGAGCCAGCTTAATCTGCAGCCCTACTTCCGATGGGAAGGCAAAGCCCACCGGGTTGTGCCTGACCGCCATTCCGGATCCAACAGCTACGGCTGGATTGATACCGGGATACATACCGACCGTCTCAGCAAATTCCGTTTCCGCGAGTGGGATAATCCGGATGTCTATTTCGATGAAAATATCCGCCGCATGCTCGACAATTACCGTTTCAGTATCACCGAGCTGGCTAAAACGTTCAGAAGAAGCGGTCAGGCCGACAGTGCCCGACACTGGCTGCGATGGGGAGAGGATAAAATTCCCTTCATCAGGCTTTACAGCACCTCCAGTTTCCCGGTCCTTTATGCTTATTCATATGCTTCATCCGGAGATACTACCAGTGCCATTGAGCTTGCCGAAAAGGTTGAGGAGCCTATTATCGACGACCTCTCCTACCAGGTAGAGCGGTATGACGACATCCAGGATCGAATTACCGAACTGAATGAAGAGGTACAGCAAGCCCGGATGAATGCGGACATGGGAAGCCAGAGGAACCTGCAGGCGCGCATCCAGGACATCATCAGCCGCAGAGAGACCGTTGTTCAGGATATCAATTTTTCAATCAACCACCTGACAATCCTTCAGCGAGTCTATTATATGGCCGGACAGGATGAACAGGCTGCAGAGCTTGCCCGGAGGGTTGACGAAATAACGACGGCACGTATCGGATTGCCCAAAAGCCGGGAAGAAAACAAAGCCCAGATTAACAATTATAACCTCGATTAGGGACACAAATATTTCCTTTGCCGATAATCCCGGCGACAGGAAAGTTATTTCTAATTGTATGCAAGGTGTGCTATATTTAAACGGATTTTAAACTGAGCAGACATCACCTATGGTTCATCAATTTACCAAAGAAAATATCGACGCCATCTCCGAAGTTCTGGATGCCAAAGCCAAACCGATCGGAGACGATGTATACCGGTTTGAAGTTGTCAATAAAGAAGAAGGCCGCAAACTGGCTCTGGAGATCCATTTAGGCCTCGATGTTCACGGTGAAGCCCTGAATATGGTATCGGTCTATGCCCAAAACACTTTCCTCCAGCTTCACAACTGTACGGCCTTTATCGCAAGCGATATGCTGAAGCAGGTAACATTCTTTGGACGTCAGGCCGAGAGAACCTCCGGGCTTATTGTTGAGACCGGCGCGGGATGCAGCCTCTATTCCAATGTCAGTGAAACCATCCTCAACAGTGACTTCACGCAACTGCCTGAGGACCTGATGATGTGTGCCATTGCCCTTTCCCTGACCGAATCGGTCGACCTGGACGATTTCTCCTTCGAAGATGAGGATTAATAACGGCTTCGATGTCTTCTTCACCCGCTACCGATCCCGACATTCAGCTCTTTAACGATACGGAAAAAGAAGTCCCGGTATCCCTGAAGCAAATCAAAAAAGCGGTATCCCTCCTTCAAAAAGAAGAAAAATGCCGGTTCAGCCTGCTGGAAGTGGTATTTGTCGGTGAGCAAAAGATCGTTTCTATCAACAAGAAGCACTTGGATCGCGATTATGTGACCGATACTATCACTTTCCGCTATGACGAGGATACTTCAAATAACTCCATAGAAGGAACTCTTTTTTGTTGTGCTCCAAGAATTTACGAACAATCAGAAGAGTTAAATGAAGATCCTGAAAAAGAGTTTTTGAGAATCGTCATTCACGGCCTGCTGCATCTGGCAGGTTATGAAGATTCTTCCGAGAGCAAAAAGAACCAGATGACCGAGAGAGAAGATTATTACCTGAAGCTGCTCTCCGCTTAATTGCTTCGGCTTCTCTTGCTTATTTAAACAACTCATTCCCTATATTTGCGTAAGAAGCAGTGTCTGTTATCATTATCGCACCAAATTCTTTGCCTGATTTATGGAAAAAGACCAGTTAGAAACGAATGACCGTCTGGATACGGCCCTGGAGGTAGCCAAAACCAAGACCAGGGAATATGCCCGCTCACTGTGGGATATCGTAAGCCGCCACAGCCGCATCAGGGAGCTTGGAGAAGCCGAAGCCCTGCAAAGGCCTTCAATTGACAAGCATGAATTCCATAACAAGACACTGCTCACTCTTCTTTCCGTCATCCCCTACCTTCTCGCGGGGCTTTTTGCCCTCTCCTTCTGGTGGGATTTTAACGGTATCAGCTGGACCATCTTCGGTTATACCCTGGTTATGGAAGGGCTGCTCAAGATACTGAGTGTAAGCGGCCTCATCGGTTTTCTCACTAACTGGCTTGCCATTACCATGCTTTTCAAGCCAGCGCGAAAACGGCCTATACTCGGCCACGGGCTTGTTCCGGCTCAGAAAGACCGCATCGCCTACCGGCTGGCCCAAGCTGTCTCGGAAGACCTTATCAATCCCGAAATCATCAAGCGCAAAATCCACGATTCCCAGGTCATAAGCCGCTACCGCGAGCAGGCTACCGGCTACATTAAGGGCGTTATCGATTCACCCGAATTCCGCCGCGAACTGAAGGATTGGGTAGTGCATTATGTAGACGACATGATCGCCGATCCGGAAATCAGAGGTGCCATCGCCGAGAAAATCATCCTTGAAATTGAAGATAGCCTAGAAGAAAAATCCATCGAGAAAGTCGCCCTTAAAGCCTATTCGTTTATCAAGGGACAGGAAATGCAACACATCATTGAGGAAGCCCTTACCAAGCTCCCCTCAACCGTAGAAAGCGGCCTCGATAAGATGGATCTCTTGCTCGACAGGCTTCCCTACAAGCTGGAAGAACACAGCGAGGCTATTGAGAATATCGTGACCTCACTGCTGTACAAACTGGTCAACCAGCTAGATGTCCACGCGCTTGTGGAAGACAATCTGAAGAGCTATGACGAACAGCATATCTCCAATATCATTCGCGGTGCCACTAACGAGCAGCTCAGGTATATTCAATACCTTGGCGCCATACTCGGTATGATCGGAGGATTTGTGATCTGGGAACCGCTTATCAGCATATTGAGCCTTGCAATCCTGGCATCTCTGATCCTTATGCTTGATTCCTTCCTGATGAAAACCGGTAAATTATAAGCCTATATACTTATAATTTGACTTTATAAGCTTTGAGACTTATAATTAACCACTATAAGCTTCAAGACTTATATTTTAGGCCATGGATACCCAAAAAAGATATGCCGTACTTACAGGAGACATTGTAAGCTCCTCCAAAGTAAAAAAGTCTCACAAAGAGCAGCTAAGCGATACGCTGAAGAAGAGTTTCTCAAAGATTGAGAGCTTTACCGAAAGCCCCATCTACCCCGCCTTCGAGATTTTCAGGGGTGACAGCTTCCAGGGAGTTTTGGGCGACCCCTTACAAGCTCTCAAGAGCGCTATCCATATACGGGCAACACTGCGTATGAATCAGCCGGATAAAGTAAAAACAAACTGGGATGCCCGGCTGGCCGTGGGTATCGGGACCATCGATTACCTGGAAGACAATGCCACCGAAGGTGACGGGGAGGCCTACAGAAACTCAGGCCCTGCCCTGGATGATCAGAGAGGCGAAGAGCGCATGACAATCCAAACGCCCTGGAATTCCGTAAATAGTGAGATGGAGGCCGAATGTGCCCTTATGGATGCCATAATTGCCAAATGGTCTCCCCCACAGGCGGAAATCATAATCAAATTACTTGACGGGATGGTGCAAGAGGCTATTGCCAAAGAACTCGGAATATCGCAGGCTGCGGTACATTACAGGACAAAAGGTGCCGGTTGGTTTGCTGTTGAAAAGTTCTTAAATAGATACCATAGCTTGATAAAAGAAAATCTAGAGGCCTCTTGAGATGATCACCGAAGCCGAACTCTCTACCCTGATACATATCTTTGCGGCCCATTTGCTTGCCGATTTTTTCCTTCAACCACATTCCTGGATTGAGGGGCGGAGAAAATTCGGGCTTAGGTCCAGGCACCTGTATCTTCATATAAGCACGGTAGGCCTCCTCACCTGGGTTTTCATATCCAGCTGGTCGGCTTGGCCTGCAGTACTGTTTATTACGACCACACACTTCCTGATTGACTGGTGGAAATCGAGCCAGGATGAGACTACGCTTAACTTTGTCATTGACCAGCTCGGTCATTTTACAATGATCCTGATCGGCTGGCTATGGTATATAGGCTATCCCCTTCAGCAAGCAAGCGGTTTTTTGAGCGAAGTGGCTTACGACACCGAACTTTGGATCATTCTATGCAGCTACCTTATCGCACTGCGCCCCACGGGTTTTCTTATTGCGAAAATAACTTCTAGGTGGCAAAGGGAACTTCAGGCTGAATCTGCCAACCTAACCGGCCTGAAGGAAGCAGGTACCTGGATAGGCTATATCGAAAGGGTCATTATTCTGACCTTTATCCTTTTAAACCAATACAGTGCCATAGGCTTCCTGATAGCGGCCAAGTCTATTTTCCGTTTCAGCGGCGGGATGAAAGACAAGGCCGAAAGAAAACATGCCGAATACATTCTTATCGGTACCCTTATCAGCTTTTCACTAGCTATACTGCTCGGCATTGCCACTCTTTCCCTCCTCAACCGGTAGAAAGATAGAAAGCGTTACAATCGCCTGTGCTTCAGCGAGGGAATTGACTTCCGGGCTTTATCAATCATTTCAGGATCGATTCCGGCATACACCACCCCGGTTCCGGTACCGCCATCCGCCACTACTTCTCCCCACGGGCTGACAATCATCGCATGACCGTAGGTTCTCCTGTTTTTCCCGTGAAGCCCCGTCTGTGCCGGCGCAAACACATAGGCAGTATTCTCGATAGCCCGAGCCCGAAGCAGCGGTTTCCAGTGGACTGCTCCTGTCGTTTGGGTGAAGGCAGAAGGGACTGTCATCATATCGGCCCCCAGTTCCGACAACTTTCTGTAGAGTTCGGGGAATCGGAGGTCATAGCAAATGGAAAGCCCGATGATGCCAAGCGAACCGCATTCGGCACATACAGGCTCAGCATTACCGGCTTCTACAAAATCGGATTCCCTGTAGCTTTCTCCTCCTTCCAAATCTACATCAAAGAGGTGCATCTTGTCGTAGCGAGCTATCTTCAGCCCTTCGGGACCAACCAGCAATGAGCGGTTGTATACCCTCCCGGAAGATGCCGGAACGGGATATCCCCCTCCAAGAAGAAGTACCTCGAATTCTTTGGCGGTATCAGTCAGAAAAGCTTCCACCCTGTCCGCTATTTCCGGAGCCTGCTCCAGGCGCGCCGGCAGGTCACCCAAAAAACCGAAATTCTCAGGTAGCCCTATTAACGACGCTCCTTCTTCGGCAGCCTCCCTGACCAAGCGGTAAGCCTGCTCCAGATTGGCTTCTACCTCCGGTTGACTATTCATCTGTATGGCTGCTGCCTTGTATGCTTCCATTTCATTCAGAAAAATTAATTGGTACTTTTTTGCTCAATACAACCCCAACATAACCATTTTGACCATGTCTTTGAATATACCGGTAATTTACGGTTCGGTCAGGCATCACAGAAAGGGAATCCGTGCTGCCAAATATTTTACCGCACAGTGTAAAGCCAGAGGTTATGCTACGACTTTGGTAGACCCAATGAATTATGAGCTGCCACTTCTTGACAAGATGTATAAGGAGTATGATGAGGAAAATGCCCCGCCAAAGATGGAGGAACTTGCAGACCTACTCTCCAATGCGGACGGATATCTAGTCGTCTCTGCAGAATACAACCACAGTATTCCTCCCGCCCTTTCCAATCTGCTGGACCATTTTCTTGAGGAGTATTTTTTCAAACCATCGGGGATTGTCTGTTATTCAAAGGGGTCGTTCGGAGGCGTACGCGCGGCCATGCAGCTGCGAACCATGCTGGCCGAGATGGGTATGAGCAGTATTCCTTCCATTTTTCCCATACCGGAAATAACTGAAAGCTTTGATGAAGACGGAAATGCGTTGGATGAGCGCTATGAGAAGAGCGTAAAACGCTTTTTAGATGAATTTGAATGGTATGCAAATGCGCTTAAAGAAGCGCGAAAGAAAGGCACGCCTTATTGACTTAAGGATCAAGGATTAGGAATTACGAATCAGGAATGGATGCTGCTCACTCCTGATTCGTAATTATGTGATTCCTAATTTTCTACCGCGTCGCGGTTAAGATACTCTTCATAGAGTTGGGTATGGCGGCTGACCATCGGGATCTTGTATCCGCGGATGAAAACCTGTTCGATAGTAGTCATGGGTTCGAAGGGATCCCCGTCCGAAATGAACAGGTTGGCTTGTTTGCCCGCTTCGAGGCTGCCCAACTTGTCGGATACCCCGAAGATCTCCGCAGGATTGATTGTGATGGCCTTGAGGGCCTCCTCCTTGCCGAGACCATAGGTTGCGGCATAGCCCGCATGATAAGGCGCATTACGGACGTTCTCGGTCTCTCCGGTGGCAATAGCTACCTTAACTCCCGCTTCGTGAAGAAGGCCGGGGTTTTGGTAGGGCCGCTGATAGTTATCATAGTCACGGGTTGGAGTATAGAGTGTAGAAACGAGGCAAGGCAGTCCGGCTTCGGCAATTTTGTCTGCCACTCTCCAGCCATCCTCTACCCCGGCCAGCACAAAGTTGACACCTTCGTGCTCATTGGTCCACTCTATAGCGTTAAGGATATCCTTCTCACGATCCACGGAAACGATGACGGGAATATCACCTGAAAGCACTTCACGCATGGCTTCCATTTTCTTATCATGGTCGGGTTTGGCCTTGTTGCCCGGATCCTGCTCGTAAGCCGACATCATCCTGTCGTAGAATTCGGCTTTCTTCCAGAAATCGTTGAGCTCTTTGACATTCTCCTCATACTGCTTTTTGACTTCCTCTTCGGAGCGGTCGTCCCACCATCCGCCCTTCATGGCGGTTGGCCAGCTCAGATGTAGTGCGGCATTGGGTGCCACCGCCATTGAGTCAGGCGAATAGCCGTACAGGTCGATCAGTGTTGCCTTGCCCGCGATGCGGCCCGATACCGGCAGGGAGATTACGTGTGTCACGCCGTTGACGCGGGTTACCGGAATGCTCACGCTGCTGGGGTTGATAGCGGTAAAGGCCCGTACGTGGGGATTGAATTCTCCCAGTTCGGCCTGGTCGTTGGTTACAGGAACGGCGCCAATCTCTACCAGACCCAAAAGCGTACCCGAATCCATGAAACCGGGATATACGTGCTTGCCGGTAGCATCGATACGGTTGAACTCATCGGTAATTCTGGCATTCTGGCCTACGAAGGTAATCTTTTCGTTTTCGATCAGAACGATGCCATTCTCAATAGTGCCGTTGCCTACCGTGTGAACAGTGGCGTTAACAATGGCATACTTGCCAAAGCCCGGCTTTTCGGTTATCTGTGCATATGAACTGCCTGCCACCAGTAAAGTCAGCAGGGTACTTACAAATATATTCAATAGACGCTTCATAGCTTTCCTCAGTCTTTAAATTTCTATTAGTTGGTACCCTGGTTAAGGAGCATACCGTTGCTGTCGAAACGGATAACCGCTCCTCGCATGCAGGCATCTACATTGCGCCCGGACTGGTACCAGCGCCGGCCTTCATCGAAGTTTTCTTCAGCATCAATTTCGACGCGCATATCATCGGGATCTTCCGACCGGTCGAAGTACTTCTTGCCGTCTACATAAGTCTGCTCGGCTATGCTGTAGATACTCAGCGGGTGACCGCTCCAGATAGCTACATCGCCGTGCTTGCCTTCCTCGATGGTACCGACCTTGTCGTCAATGCCCAACTGGATGGCAGGGTTGATCGTAATCATTTTCAGAGCATCCTGCTTTGAGGTGCCGCCGTAATGGACAGCCTTGGCTGCCTCGTGGTTGAGATGGCGAATCAGCTCGCCGCTGTCGGAGTTAATACTGTTGGTCACCCCGTTGGCATTCAGGATGGATGCGTTGTACGCAGTTGAGTAGTACACCTCGAATTTATAGGCCCACCAGTCGGCAAAGACGGAGGTACGTGCTCCGTTCTTGCGAAGTTCTGGCGCAATCTTGAAGGCCTCATTGGCATGTTGGAAAGTGTAGTTTTCGATGCCGTAGTCGTTAAACACACGCATCAGCATCACGATCTCGTCCGCACGGTAGGAGTGGCAATGCACCCATATTTCGCCTTCAATAATATCGACGAGAGCTTCGTAGCGGAGGTTCTCTGCTACCGGTACGGGAGGTGTTCCTCTTCCCCGCCGGTCATACCGTTCTTTGGCTTCAAGATAGGCTTCACGTTTGCGTTTGTAATCAAGAGCAGCGTCGAAGTGCTCACGAATCACCTGCTCGACACCCATACGGGTGCGGGGCTGTACATTAAAGCCCTGTCCGTGTACACGCGTTGGATTTTCACCCAGCGCGAATTTGATGGTTCTGGGAGCTCCCTCAAAACGCATGGCATCCATACTGGTTCCGTAACGGAGCTTCAGGGTTTCATTTTGCCCCCCGATGGCATTGGCCGAACCGTGCATCAGGTGGATGGAAGTTACGCCTCCCGCCAGCGCCCAATAGATATTGATGTCGTTGGGATCGACGGACTCTTCCATACTAACCTCGGCCGTAACCGGGTTGGTCCATTCGTTAATGTCCACACCTGCGATATGAGAGTGCGCATCGATGATGCCCGGCATTACGTATTTACCGGTGGCATCTACCGTAGTAACACCTCTGGGTGCGCTTAGGTCTTTTCCTATTCCGGTGATGATGCCGTCTTCGATCAGCACGTCGGTGTCTTCCATATCACCATTGGCGATGGTTATTACCGTACCGTTCTGTATCAGGACGGATCCTTTCTCCTGGGCATCAGCCGAAAAGCTCAACCCCAGTATCAATATGAGTAAAAGTAGTTTTTTCATATTCCTGTTCTCCCTCACTGTGGAAGATTTATATTCAGATTAAAATTCGGTTAATTCGCCGGCAGAGACCGAGTACAACACCTTGGTCTCGTCTTCGGTAAACGGCTTGCTGAAGACGGAAAAGCTGGCAATACGTCCGTTCCGGATATCACCCAGCTTATTTCCCACTCCGAGAATGTCAGCCGTATGCTGGGTCATCATTCTCAGAACCTGGCCGGCAGAAAGGCCGCCCTCTTCAATAAGGGTTTTGACATGCTTGCTGATATCGCCAAGCTTCATCCCGTTGGAGGCGTAGCCCACTTTTACGCCGGCTTCAACAAGCTTGCTTACATTTTCAATATCGGCTTTGTAGGCAGCCAGCTGCTTATCACGGAAAATCCGCATCTCGTCAGTGACCTCTTCCATCTCGGTTTCGGTCGTATCCTCAGCGGCTTTCTCCTCTTTCACTTTCCATTCGGGTTTTTCGGGCAGGTCAATACTTGCGAGTACAGAGACATTGTTCTGCTTGAGCTGCGCGGCCTGTTTGTACGACTCCTTGCCGGATACCAGCACGGCATTGAAACCGAGCTCGTTCTTCAACCAGAACATCCGCTCGATGTTCTCTTTGGTGTCGGCTACAAAGAAGAGCGGCTTCTGCCTCTGCATATAGGGAAACAGAGACTCAAGAACCTTGTTTTTCTTGGGGGCCGTATAGTTGCCGGAGGTGGAAGCAAAATAGTTCTGCTGGTCCATCAGTGCCGTAGCATCGTACCACAACTGGCGGTATTGCGCCATCACACCCATGGTGGTTGAAGGATAAGCGCCGCTTCCAAAACCGCCCGGTGCATTTTCAAAAGTAGCCAGCAGGCCGATGCCTTTGGCCAGCAAGTAGTCTCCGGTCTCTTCACCATTCACAAAGAACAGGTCGATTTGGCCGGGAAGCATCTGCCCCTTGAGTCCAAGAGCAGCCGTAGTAAAGCCGTGCTTCTGCGCTTCTTTTAAATTGCTGTCCTTGGCATTCAGATGATCGCTCGGATAACGCTCAGGCTGAATACCCGCCCTTTCGTAGCCGGGGTCCCCGGGACGATCGGGCTGAGAATAGCGATCCGGAAGGTCGGGACTTCCCCACAGCGCCATGCCGTCGATAAATCCGGGATAAACATGCAGGCTGTCGCCGCCGTCTATCACATAAGCATCAAAAGGTATGGAGACGTCGTCACCCACCGATTCGATAATTCCGTTGCGCCAAACAATGGTTCCGCTTTCAATGGTATTGCCATCAGCCAAATGTATAGTCACATTATCCAGCGCCTGGGCGGGAGTTGTCTGTGACCAGCCTGTTGCTGAAGCAACCAAAAGAAGGGACACACATAAAATTAGGTTGCGTGCTAGCTTCATATTCCTGGTCTCTTAATTGTTGTTCCGGTTTAGTGTTGCAATAAGTGCAATTTGAACTTATTTCTAAAGGGCTTTAACGATAAAAAATGTAAACGGCCTAAAACAGAGATTGCACAGATTCAGGCGGTGACCGCAGAATGAAATTGTGGGAATTTACACCTGGATAACTCCGGTCTTGAATTCTTCGATATCGGGGTTGTGGTCGGCACTGGCGATGGCGTGCGAGATACGTTCGCGGGTCTCAATCGGGTTAATGATGGCATCTACCCACAACCTGGCCGCGGCATAACGTACGTCGGTCTGCCGGTCGTA
>CAYWDK010000035.1:10715-12421 GCA_964457025.1 uncultured Balneolaceae bacterium
AAGCGGGCAGCCTTATCGGCGCTGTCGGAGTAGATTACTCCTCCTACCTGCATCTCGCCCTGCTTTGTTTTTGTAATCTTGCGCTGGTTGGCTACAATACCCACGCTCCAGCCATCGATCCGGGCATAGCCGGTAATAAGCGTCTGCCCGTACCCCTTCTTAAACTCAGTAAAACTGTCTTCATCGATAATACAGTCCAGAATCTCATACATGTCATAGGGTTTGGTGCGGTCGTCGGGCAGGATATCGAGCAGCTCTACCGGCTCGCGGCCGGGCTCTTTGGCCTCGCTACGGTTGAAACCTGCTTTGTCAAATGGTCCCAGCTTGTCCACCAGGTCGCGAACCGTCTTCAGGCAGCTTTCGTCGTCTTCCATCTTATAGTCGGTAACACCGCTGATCTCGGTATGGGTAGTTGCTCCGCCCAGTGTCTCGTTGTCGACCTCCTCGCCGATGGCAGCCTTCACCAGGTAACTGCCCGCCAGGAAGACACTGCCGGTACCGTCGACGATTAATGCCTCATCACTCATAATCGGGAGATAGGCCCCGCCTGCCACGCAGCTGCCCATGATGGCGGCAATCTGTGGAATACCTTTGGCACTGATTACAGCGTTGTTTCTGAAAATACGTCCGAAATGCTCTTTGTCAGGGAAAATCTGGTCCTGCATCGGGAGGTATACCCCTGCTGAATCGACCAGGTAGATAATCGGGAGATGATTCTCAATGGCAATCTCCTGCGCACGAAGATTCTTCTTTGCTGTAATCGGAAACCAGGCTCCTGCCTTTACGGTAGCGTCGTTGGCTACAATAACACATTTCCTTCCGGATACCTCGCCTATGCCGGTAACAACCCCTCCGGCCGGGCATCCGCCTTCCTCTTCATACATCTCATAGCCGGCCCATAAACCCAGTTCATACAACCGCGAATCTTCGTCCAGCAGCTTCTCAATACGCTCCCGGGCTGTCATCTTGCCCTTCTTATGCTCTTTTTTAATTCGTTTCTCCCCACCGCCTTTCCGAATTTCAGCTTCCGTTTCATTAATCTCTTTAATCAGTGACTTTAGATCTGTTTTGGTATATTGACTGTTGCCGGAGGAGCTCATAAATCGGAGAAAAGATTTTAGGTACTAGATTTCCATTTTGAAGCGTTTGCAAAATAATGAATTTTACGAATCGTGAAAGCTTCAATTTCTGGAGCTTCTCAACCGGAAAAATGCAAACGACAGTTCCCTCGCAATTATATTCAACCGGAAAAAGGTGTTTATTTTGAAAATAACGACTTCTACGCTCAAGGCTTTAACCGGAACCATACTCACCCTCCTGCTCGTCTCTTCCACAGGCTACACGCAAGGCAGAGTCGATTACAGGCAATTGGCCAGCCGTTCGGCACAATCCAACCTTTATTTTGATTTTTTCTCCCTTCCCGGCAGCAACGACAGTACCCTGACCTATGCAACAACCTTCCGGATGGATTACAGCTTCCTGCCCTTTCGCAAATCCGACCGTTCTTCCGGGCAAAACAATTTCTTCAGCTCCGCCCGCCTGAACTGGGAGATATTCAAGGCAGAAAAGAAGCGAGACAACAATAACTTTTCAGTTGAAGGCTTACGTTCGGCCGGAAGAGCTACCTGGTCGGATACAGTATATGCAGAGAACTATGAGCAGACCCAGTCGAATACCGTTTTTACGGGCGGGTATATGACCGTTGA
>CAYWDK010000035.1:12521-17824 GCA_964457025.1 uncultured Balneolaceae bacterium
AAGAAAACACCGAATACCAGCTGGAGGTAAGCCGCGTGGAGACTTCCCGGCGAGATACCACTCAAAAGTCAGTAGTATTTCAAAAAAAGCTGACCGGCAGTGAATTTCATACCGGCATCCGCCCCGTCATGTCAGAACTGGATGGATCTCCGGTTCTGAAGCTGGTAGATGATACAGACGGTTATGCCTATGCATTGGTCAAGATTCCCAACAGGACTTTTGCCAATGCAGTGTACAGGCTGACGGTAACCAGAAGTGACGAAGATCGACCCTCTGCACAAGGTATCTTTCGCTCGCTCTGGCTCGACATGCCCACCAGCCTGCTGAATCTGAATGTGGCCATTGAGATGACCAAGTACATTGTGGATAAGGAAACACTGCAGAATCTCAAGACCGGATCTTCCGACGAGCGGGAGCGCAAGTTCCGGCAGTTCTGGAAGTCCAAAGACCCTACACCCAAAACCGAGTTTAATGAACTGATGGCCGAATACTACCGAAGGGTCGATTACGCCTATGCCAATTTCTCCAGTGTAAATATGCCGGGATACGAGAGTGATCAGGGACGCATCTACATCCAATATGGCCCCCCGAAAAACATTGAGCGTAAATTCCCTAGCGGCGAGCCGGCTGTCGAGATCTGGACGTATGACAACAGGCAGTTCGTCTTTGAAGCCACTACAGGTTTCGGCGACTTTAAGTTGATCCGGTAGTTTAGGGCTGCCGATCTTCACGGGTCAATTGTTGAGAAGATTCAAGCCCGCGTATTACTTACTGCTTATTTCCTTTTATATTAGTGGCGGAGTTAAAGATTAATTGAATCGAATAAGAGTGCAGATGCCGCTACGTATCGCTATCAGTATCGGAGACTATAACGGAATCGGTCCGGAAGTGGTCCTGAAAACGCTTTCGGATATAGACCTTGATGTGCTTACGCCGGTCATTCTCAGCTCCGGCGAAGTGGTGGATTTCTATTCCAACCTGCTCAAGCTCTCTCTCCCTTTCAACCATATTAAAAAAAGGAAGCATATTGAAGACGGTGCCGTCAACGTGCTGGAAAGCTATAAGAAAGAGGTGGCACTGAATCCCGGCGAGCTCTCCCGCCGCAGCGGCAAGCACTCTATGCAGGCCGTGGAGGCGGGCATCAAGCTCTGTATGAAAAAGAAAGCTGACGCACTGGTCACCGCTCCTATATCCAAAGAAGCCATTCACCTGGCAGGTTACGACGTACCCGGCCACACCGAATTTCTGGCCGATAAAACCGGCAGCAGCGACTATATGATGATGTTGGTCAACGACGGACTTCGAGTAGGGCTGGCGACCATCCATATCCCCTTGCGCAAGGTTGTGCCGCGCCTCTCCGAAGCATCGGTATTGCGCTATATCCGCATCATGAACAGTTCCCTAAGGAAAGATTTTTTCATTGATGAAGCTCGTATTGCCGTACTCGGAGTTAATCCCCATGCCGGTGACGGCGGTATCATCGGAAATGAAGAGATGGAAATCATCTCCCCTGCCCTGCAGAAAGCGCGCTTCAACAATATCAACGTTGAGGGACCTTTTGCCGCCGACGGCTTCTTCGGCAACCGGACCTACAAAGAGTTCGACGGCATCCTGGCCATGTACCACGACCAGGGGCTGATACCCTTTAAAACCCTCTCTTTCGGTGCCGGGGTAAACTTTACGGCCGGCCTCCCCATGATCCGCACCTCACCCGATCACGGCACCGCTTTTGATATTGCAGGCAAGAACAAAGCCAGGCCGGACTCCTTCCGCAGCGCCCTGGAGCTGGCCGTTGAACTGGCCGACAACCGCAAACAAAAAGCCCTTGCCGATGGATAGCATCCACCAGCCCGAATACAGCAAGCTGGCAGAGATCTACGACACCATTATGGAAGGTGTGAATTATGAGGCATGGGCCGATTTTATTGATGAAGTTATTCAGCTCCATCATCCCGATCCGGTATCCATCCTTGAGCTGGCCTGCGGAACCGGCTCACTCGCCCTTTCCCTTGACGAGCTGATGTGCTACGATATCCTTGCCACTGATAAATCTCCGGCCATGATCCGGGAGGCGCGAAAAAAATCACATGGCCAACGGCACTCACTCTCTTTTGAAGTAATGGATTTTTTGGATATTGATACGGAAAGAAAATTTGATATCGTTGTTTCCATATTCGACAGTATCAACTACCTTCACCAGTCGAAAGATATCAAGAAGCTGCTTTCGGAAGTTCAAAAAGTGATGAAGAGTGACAGCCTGTTCGTCTTTGATTTTACGACACCCAAAAACTCCGTACAGGCAATTCAATACCTGAACAACGAAGAAGGTTATACCCCGAACAACTTCCGCTTTTTTCGGAAAAGCCGCTACGATGCGAAGCAGCAGATTCACTATAATGAGTTTGAAATAGAAAAGCTGTCCGATGACCAGGAAACCGTGCTGGAACGGTACACCGAATCACACGAACAGCGCATCTACCGGCTGGAGGAGATGAAGCAAATCGTATCCGGAACCGACTACAAAATCGTAGCGGCCTATGAAGGGTTCAATATGGAAAAAGCCAACAAGAACAGTTTAAGAATTACGATGGTGCTGCAATGTCCCACAATTCCGTAATAGAATTCACAAACGTATCGGTAAGTTACGACCACCGGCTAGTGCTCGACAATCTCAGTTTCAGTCTTGAAAATGGGGAATTTGTCTATCTTATCGGGCAAACCGGCGCAGGTAAGAGCTCCTTTCTCCGCCTCATTTACCGTGACCTGCTTCCTGACGAGGGCTCTATCCGTGTGGCCGATATGGATGTCACCTCGCTAAGCGACAAGAAGGTGCCCTATCTGCGCAGGCGGCTGGGTATTGTCTTTCAGGACTTTCAACTGCTGCCCGACCGCACGGTCTATGAAAATGTCGCCTTTGCCATGCAGGTTACGGGCGAAAAGAAAAACTATATAAAGCAGCGGGCTCTGGAAGTGCTTGGTATGGTGGGACTCAGCCACAAGCGAAAAAGTATGCCGGGAGATCTCTCCGGCGGAGAACAACAGCGCGTTGTCATTGCACGTGCCCTGGCCAACGAACCGCGTATCATGCTGGCCGACGAACCCACCGGAAACCTCGATCCGGCTGCCTCCGCGGAGATCATGGAACTGCTCAAGCAGATAAACAACAGGGGTATGGCAGTACTGATGGTCACCCATGACTACGATACGGTTAAACAGTATCCCTACCGCACCCTCAAATTGGATAGTGGTGGCATTAAGGAAGTGGATCCGGGAAAGCTTTAGCGACACCTGCTTAAACTTTTGTGGCTACCCTGTTATATTGCAGCTAAAGCAAATGAATCCGGCTTCCCATGAATCTTACAGAACGTACACAGCGAGTCCGCGAAGAGGCCCTACGGCTGGGCTTTGACGGCTGTGGCTTTTCCCGGGCCCGGCGGCTGGAGAAGGAGGAACGCCGCCTCGAAGAGTGGCTCAACCAAGGTCGCCACGGCACCATGGGCTGGATGGAGAACTACTTTGACAAGCGAGTAGACCCAACTAAACTTGTACCGGGGGCTAAATCCGTAGTTTCTGTCATAGGCAGTTACTACCATCCCGATCATCAACGCCAGCAACAGCAATCGGGCAAGCCTAAAATTGCCAAGTATGCTCAGGGACGTGACTATCACAAGGTATACAAAGGCAAGCTCAAGCAACTTTATCATTTTACGAAAGAACTGGTGGGCGATATTCATGGACGCATTTTTGTGGATTCTGCCCCGGTATTGGACAAGGCTTGGGCCGTAAAAGCCGGGCTTGGATGGATGGGCAAGAATTCCAACATCCTGAACAAGGATATCGGCTCTTTCTTTTTTATTGGCGAAATGATCATCGATGCGGAGTTCACCTACAGCACCCAGGTTACCGATCACTGCGGCAGCTGCACCCGCTGTATCGACGCCTGCCCTACCGACGCTATCTATGAACCCTACCGGGTCGATTCCAATAAATGTATCTCCTACCTTACCATCGAGCTGAAAGAACAGATTCCCGAAGAATACCGGGAGGAACTGGGAGAATGGATGTACGGCTGCGACATCTGTCAGGATGTGTGTCCATGGAACAGCGAAGCCCGCTATACCCAAATGGAGGACCTGATTCCCCGTCAGAAAATTTTGGACCGCGACATAAACTTTTGGGAAGAGCTTGACAACGAGCAGTACGACGAACTGTTTGAGGGCAGTGCCATACGCAGGGCAAAGTTTGAGAAGTATAAAGACAATGTGGCGGCCGTGGCTTCAAATCTACGGAATAGCGAAAAGGAAGGTCGCTGATTAAAATTTATCCCGTTTGTCTTTCAGAGCTTTATACAGCAACTCACGTGCCCGGAAGATGTGAGCCTTGACGGTACCCAGCGGAAGGTCCAACACATCGGCAATCTCCTGGTAGCTCTTCTCTTCCATATGCCGCATCTCTATCACCTTACGATACTTTTTAGGCAACTCCTCGATGGCTTCCTGCACGACCTTCTGGCGCTGTTTCCGGATGATATTCCTGTCGGTGCCGGCCGATTCGTCCTCAAGCTGCATCTGCATCTCCCCGTCGCGTGTCTTTACGGGCTCATCAATGGAAAGGGTCTGCAATTTTTTCTTGCGGAGGTAGTCGATGGTGTGATTGGTGGCAATACGATACAGCCAGGTTGAAAAAGCGTAGTTGGTACTGTAGGTATTCAGGTTGTCAAAAGCCTTGACAAAGGTTTCCTGAACCAGGTCGTCCACCTGCTCCCTGTCCTTGATCATCTTGAGTATGTGGAAATAAAGCGCCCTCTCATACTTGTCAACCAGCTTCTTATAGGCCTTTTCATCCCCGCCTATGGCCTCTTTCACCAGTGCATCATCCTCGAGACTGCTCGCAGAGGCATTCTCACGCGGAGAATCGGTGGTGTTTTGTTCTTCTGAGGTGGAATCAGCCATTCCTGAATCTAAATACCTGTTGGTTATGCAATAATAAGCTTGAAATACATTAAAGCGATAAACTTACAGAATGTCTCGCTTTATTCCCATTTCAAGGCGGAATAAAAATGAGCCAATTCCGATTTTGGCTGCGCATAGGAGGATAGAAAGTTAAAAAGAAGAAGTTGTTTATTATTTATTTTGGAGACATATTCATAAAATCTATAAAAAAACTGTAAGGAATGGGCCTAGGGATGGTCTCATTACTGGCTTATTGCATTAAATAGCCTCAAATACATCATCTAAACTATAAATAAATCACAATTCATTATGAAAAAATTACTAAGCATAACTACGTTGGTTTTGGGACTC
>CAYWDK010000036.1:0-16592 GCA_964457025.1 uncultured Balneolaceae bacterium
AATTGGTAAGCGATGGAGTCGTGTCCCGGGAACGTATCGACCGTTCTTACCGGCGTATTATGCAACTAAAAGAAGAGTACCTGATGAGTGAAGAGTAAGGTTAGTTTGAGATAGATCCGCTATAAACCTTACCCATCACTCATCACTCGTCACTCCTTACTCGTCATTCCTTACTCGTCATTCCCCCTGTAAGGCACGCCCTTCGTAATCCATTCCGGAGCAGGCGCTCCCCTCAGGTAATGGTCAAAATACTCCTTCATCTTTATGGCATAGTCCAGCCGGTTTCCATATTCCTGGAGATGGTGCGGCTCGTCATGATACTGCAGGAACACCGCATCCTTGCCCAGCCTTCTCATGGCCAGATACATCTCAATACCTTGATACCAAGGCACTGCGGTATCCTCATCACCGAACATCATTAGCAAAGGAGTCTGAATACGGTCAGCATAAAAAACCGGAGAATTCTCGATATAGCGCTCGGGATATTCCCAAAGACTGCCGCCGATGCGGCTCTGGGTCTGCTCATACTGGAACTGTCGTGCCAACCCCGATCCCCAGCGGATACCGCTATAGGCACTGGTCATATTGGAAACGGGCGCACCGGCAATAGCTGCATCAAAAATATCGGTCTGGGTGATGATAAAGGCTGTCTGGTAGCCGCTCCACGAGTGGCCGTGCAGTCCCAACTTGTCCGGGTCGGCTATTCCCATCTCAATCAGTTTCTGAACGCCGGGAACCAGGCTTTTAGTAGATGCAAAGCCAGGGGTGCCCACTTCAAAGCGGATATCCGGCAAGAATACGATATAGTCATCACTCACCCACTGCGGTAAGGTCGGACGGTCATCATTAGTGATATTGTTGAATTCATACGCCCGTTGTGAGAAGAAGCGATAAAAGTAGATCAATACCGGATACTTCTTCCCCTCCCGGTAAGTATCGGGCTTGATTACCGCACCCTGTATGTCTTTACCGTCCAGACTTTTCCATTCAATAAGCTCCGCCGTGCCCCAGTTATAGGTGTCGTGGAGATCCATATGAAGCTCGGTAAGCTGTGCCGTCTCCGAAAAATCTATCCCGTTGCTTACCCAAAGATTGGGATACTCGTCGTAACTCTCGCGGCTGTAGATAATCCGGTCGCTATCTTCGGCCTTGGCAACAACTTCAAATTTTTTGGGGGCTTCCAGCCGACGCTGTGTCCCCTCACGGTTAAGCTGCATGGTATAAAAACCGTATGTTTTCTTCTTGTCGTAGTAGGCTTCCAGCAAAATCTCTTCCCGGCTTCGGAAAGCTTCCCGGTCACGATCGAGCCTTTCAATACGATAACTCAATTCACGCTCCCGGCCGTCCCGTGTCAAATTAACCGCCTCACCGTCTTTGGTAGAAAATTTCCAGATATCGTATTTGTCGTAGATCAGGACGGCATCATCCCCTTCCATCCACCCCGCATACCAGTAGCCTGGAACAGGATACGGATAGTCATGGTCTTCATTGTAAAAAGGCACATCCAGTCCGGAAGTAAGATTCCGGCGAGTTTTCTTTTGCACGTTGTAGAGATGCCAGTTTTTGTCGTCATAATAGACCACAAAGTTGCCGCCCGGTGATAGCCCGGCGCCGGACTGCAGCTTTTCTGCTACCAAAGTCCGGTTAGCCGTATTGAGATCCACCACATAATAGTCGTCGTAAAAACCGGACCAGGTCATCAGTTTGCGGTAAGGCACATTGGAGCTGCCCAGCACATAGCGGTTATTGTGGCTGATATCTACTTCGGGCATCTGCCTATCGGCCAGTTGGACCCACCTCTTCTTCTTGAGGTGATATACCGCACGATAGAGATGGTTCTTACGCTGGTTCCAGCTTTCCCTTTCATGGGTCTTGATCAACGGATCATCCCAGTGCCAGACGTCCACGCTTTTTTTATCCAGAATCTCTTCACGGTCGTAGATGTCAACGGTTCGGGTGGAGTCTTCTTCCTCCTCATCCTCGGTACCGGCTTCGGCAAGTTCACGGTCCAGCAGCCCAAAGAAAAGCCGGTCCCCGTCATAAGTCCACTCCAGATCATTTGTAGAGCTCAGTTTCCAGGAATCACCCGCATCACCGGCGGCAACCAGGGTCTGTACCCTACTGTTTCTGGCGCTCCACATTCGCAGATCGGCATCGCCTTCCTTATAGTTATCCTCTTCATCCAGCTTCGACGCGGTGAAAGCGAGACGCTCTCCTTCATGATCCCAGCTCAGATTATCGTAATAGCCGTTTTCCTCTTTTGCAATCACATGTTCATTGTCATTCGAGAGATTCCGCACATACAGTCCGTTTGCCTCACCGGAAGTATCCACCTTGGCATAAGCCAGATAGCTGGAGGTACTGTCAAAGGCCATTGCCGACACAAATGGCATTTCTGTTTCGGCACCGGTATCCAGATTCCTGAGAACGAGCAGGGTCCCTAGTTTTTTATTTTTGGGCTTTGTCTTTTCCACTTCAGCCGACTGGCTGTGATGTACTGCCACCCAGTTGCCGTCATTAGAAAACTCAAAACTGCTGACGCTGTCCATTTCCGCCGTCTCCCCGGTCGAGGTATTCAGCAGGGCGAAACCGGGCTCGGGCTTATCACTTCCTTCCTTCAGCTGTTCGGCAAGCGGCACCTTTAGGATAGCGCCAACCCAGTCACCCTCGCGCGTAACAGCCGGGTTGTCACCGAGTTCTATAGTGTATATCGTTTCATTATCTACGCTACGGACCCGCACCTCCCCGTCACCGCGATCAGGCCACACGCTATAAACTATCCATTGGCCGTTAGCCGAAATACGGCTGTCGGATATATCTTCCCATTTCATAATGTCTTCAAAGGTAAGCTGCCTGTTTTGTGCCTGAGCTGCTACCGGCATAGCCAGACAAGCGATTAAGAAGGTAAACAGCAGCTTTTTGAAATATGTGGAATTGCCCATACTTTCGTATTTGATTTCGGATTTGTCTTAAAAAAGGTTAATTCTGCTTATAAAACAAAGCACCGCTTCACTTTTTGAATCATTTTACCTGAATCAGTCCCCGCAAATAAAGCCATCAAAGTATGAGCCATCCCTATGCCTGGTACATCCGGCAATTTGAATATGCCAAGAATGAGGCCGAAAAACTGATAGAGCCTCTCTCCAAAGAAGAGTTTTTGACAAGGCCCGGGGAAGGCCGTTGGTGTGTGGGGGAGTGCATCAGCCACCTGAATTCAACCGGCAATCAATATTACGGAAAAGTTGTAACCGGTATAAAGAAAGCAACCGAAAAAACATCGAAGAATGACAACCCCATGCGCCTGCGCTGGCACATGCAGTGGTTCGTGAACTACCTGGAACCTCCCATCGGCTTTAAGAGCAAGTCGCCCGGTACTTTCAAGCCGATACAATATGCCGACCTCAATAAGGAAATCGTGCTTCGGGAATTTCAAAAACTGCAGGATGACCTGATCGCGCAGCTCGAATTTGCACAGTCACATGATTTCGACCTGGCTTCGCTTAAGGTCCCAAACCCTATTATCCCGCTGCTGAAGATGACAGTAGCCGAATGCATCGCCGCCTGTGAAGCGCATCAGAGAAGGCATTTCCTGCAAGCCAAAAATGTACTCAAAGAAATCCGGAATCATCAGGAAGAGTGATGATCCCGCTCGCACTTGTGCTCAGGATAACGATCGTAAGGAAAGAGGAATAAACCGTAGGGCTCCTGCCCTTTTTTGTCGACCGACTGATGGTGCCGCTGGTGGGCGCGCCGGATCAGCTTCATAATTTTACTGTCGCTCTTGAACGGCATAAAGCGCTTGTGAGCAAAAAGATCATGTATCACAAAATAAAGAAGCCCATATACAGCGATACCCGCACCTAAAGGAAAAGCCGTTGATTGTAAAGGGGCACCAGACCCCCACCACATCAGTCCGACCGATACAGCTGCAAAAAAAAATGAAAACAGATCATTGAGCTCAAAAAGTCCGTGGTGAGCTTCATGGTGAGACTTGTGAATCTTCCAAAGCAAGCCGTGAAATAGAAAACGATGTACCAGGTAAGAAATAATTTCCATCCCGGCAAATCCTAAAAAGATCAATCCTGAAAATATTAATATCTCCATATAGGTCGGTTTCTTTCAAATAGAATCTGAAATCCTTTAATAACGCGCAATGACAAACACGATCCGTAAACATTGCGTTTTTCGTGTGTCAAAATAATACATTTAACATATATCAAAATGGGATTTAATTCGTAGCGTTGTATGTTGGATTAATGCAAAACCGGCATTAGGAGACTTTTATGGATGAACTGAACATTACCGGTATCTACTCGGCCGGTAAAGAAGAAAACAAGAACGAAGGGAAATTCAGAAAGGAAACCGGATTTCCATCTCCGGCACGTGACCATTACGAAAAGCGGCTGTCGCTGGACGAACATATTATCCAAAAGCCCGCCGCTACTTTTTTTGTCCGGGTTCAAGGTGACAGTATGAAAGAGGCAGGAATTTTCTCCGGTGATATTTTGGTTGTAGATCGGTCTGTAAAACCTGTAAGCGGTCATCTCGTAGTGGTAGTTATTGAAGACGATTATTCCGTAAAGAAACTGGAAAAGAAAAACGGCAACTGGTTTTTATGTGACGGCTCGGATGATATTGCCATTACCGATGAACTCACTTATGAAATATGGGGCGTAATTTCACACGCCATCCATAAATATATATGAATACCCTATGGAAGCTTTTGACGAAGAACAACTGGGCAGGAAACTGGAGATAACCTACGCCGCGGTGGATCTCTATGTGGAGAAAGGCAACGCATTTACTCTTCATGATGTGGCTGATAAGATCGATGCCGATGTAGCCGACATCTTCGACTACTTTCCCAACAAAGAGGCCGTCCTCTCTTTTTTCTACGACTCGCTGGTAATCCGTTACCGGATGATGGTCGATGAAATTAAAGATTTCGGCACCTACACCCTCAGTGAGAAACTTTCCAACTTTATATTTACTTCCTTTGACATGCTAGCCGAGAAACAGAAATTTGTAGAGGCTAGCTGGCAGAAATTGGTCCGAAAATGCTATTCCTCTGCCGATTATGAAAAAGCGATCGAAAAGCTGTTCAGTGACTTTCTTGAAAATGACCCCGGCATCTCAGCCAGCAGCATGCTGATCGACCGCCCTTTTTTCCACCGCTTGCTGGTAAACCGCTACCTGGCCCTTGTCGATTTCTGGCTGGAGGATGAGAGTGAAGACAAGGAACTCACTATGGAATTTACCGACAAGCTTACCTCCCTGCTGCAGGAAGTATTGTACAGTTCGGTGGCAGATAAGGCTTTCGACCTGGCTAAATTTATTTATGCCAATAACATCTGGTGCCGCCAAATACCCTTTTGGGATAAAATATCATCCAAAATAGAGATACGCTGACTATGAGTGACGACTTTCCCTCATCCAAATATGACCGGGGCAAGATTTTTGCCAAGACCGGTATCAAGGTAGGGACCAACTACGCCAAGCGTTACCTGAAGAAATCGCTCGGCAAGAAAGAGGACGAAAGCGAATCGAACCGTTTTCACAGCGAGAATGCCGAAAAAGTATTTAAAGAGTTTACCAAGCTTCGCGGCACCGCTCTTAAGATTGCCCAATCGCTGAGTATGGACCAGGGCATGCTGCCCGAGGCTTTTGCCGACGTGCTGAGCCAGGCCCAGTACAGTGTACCTCCCATTAATAAGGCGCTGGCCCGCTCCATCATCAAAAAAGAGCTTGGAGCTTACCCCGAAGAACTGTTTGAATCGTTTGAGTCGGAAGCCATGGCCGCCGCCTCCCTGGGGCAAGTGCACGAGGCGCGACTGAAAAGCGGAGAAAAGGTGGCCGTAAAGATTCAATACCCGAATGTCCGTAATACCATCGATTCGGATCTGGCCATGGCTAAAACGCTGGTCAGGCGGTTTGTCAAAAAAGAGGCCAACCTTGATGACTACTTTGATGAAGTAAGAAGCACGCTTCTGGAAGAAACCGACTACATCCAGGAAGGAAAATACCTGGAGCATTTTCACAAACGGTTTTCGGACGGAAAATATGTGACGCCGGTATGGTTTGAAGAATTCTCAAGCCGTAAAGTGCTTACCATGAGTTTCATCGAAGGCAGGCACCTTAAAGAGTTTCTGGCGGAAGACCCTTCCCAGAAACAACGCAATCACTTCGGACAGCTGCTCTGGGATTTCTTCCATGACCAGGTTGAACAGCGCGATTTTATTCATGCCGACACGCACCCCGGCAATTTTTTCTTTGCGGAGGACGGAAGCCTCGGCGTTATTGACTTCGGCTGCGTTAAAAGATTCCCCGAGTCGTTCACCCAAAAATATATGCAGCTGCTGCCGACGCATATGGAGAAAAGTAATGATGCCATACGGCAACTCTATATCGACCTGGATATCATCAAGGAAGATCCGGACGATCCTGAAAAAGAAGAAGCTTTCTTCCAGTTCTGCAAAAACTATGGGAACGCTTTTGCTCAGCCCTATATGAATAATTCCTTTGACTTCGGAGATCCGGAATTCAAAGAGGCCATCAACAGTTTTGCCAAGAATCCGCCCATCATGAATGAGCCCCGCGGAGACAAGAACTTTATCTACAGCACAAAGGTGCACCTCGGCCTCTACAGCCTGCTCATGAAGCTGGAAGCGACGATAGATACCACCAGCAGCCGCGAAGTGGCCATGCGGGTTTTGGAAGAGATGGATAAAGAAGACCGGCCGGAATAATCGCCTCTCATCCCGGCCGGTTCAACCTTCGGTGTACTTTACAACTCCTTAATTGTCCATACTCTGAAGGAAGCGATAGAAATCACTGTTTGTAGAGAGTATGATCGACGTCTCGGTGTCAAAAGTCTTCTCATATGCTTCCATGGAGCGGACGAAGCTATAGAGATTCCTCGACTGTGCCGACTGGTCGTAGGCATCGGCGTAGATTGCCGCAGCTCGCGCGTCGGCTCGGCCTTTGATCTCCTGAGCCTCGCGGAATGCCTCTGATTGTATGCTTTTCAGCTCACGCTCCTTTTCACCGTTGATGCGAGCGGCCTCACCCTGCCCTTCCGAGCGGAATTTATCTGCGATACGATTGCGCTCACTGATCATGCGGTCATAGACTGTGCGGCGGACCTCCTCCACATAGTTGATGCGCTTGAATCGAAAATCGAGAATGGCAATACCAAGATCGGATGCGCGCTGGTTGGCCAGTGTTTGGATCTGTACCTGAATGGAATCACGCCCCACCTCGATGATCTCCAACGTATCCTCGATGACTTCGATCGTAGTGGCGTCGGTATTCGGGTTACGGTTTGTGGAACGGACTATTTCAACCAGGTCTTGAGAGGCGATAGCGTTTCGCGTCTCACCGTCCAAAATATCATCCAGCCTTGACTGGGCGCCGCGTTCGTCACGAAGCCTGCGGAAGAACTGCAGGGGATCGGTGATCTGCCAGCGCGCATAGGTATCCACAAAGATGAACTTTTTGTCCTTGGTCGGCACCTGGTTACGGTCGCCATCCCACTCCAGATAGCGCTTGTCAAAATAGTTTGCAGTCTGGATGAATGGGATCTTAAACTTCAGGCCCGGTTCGGTAACGGCCTCACCCACGGGATCTCCGAACTGGGTGATAATGACTTGTTCGGTTTCATCTACTACATAAAAACCGTCAACGGCAACCAGCGTCACAAATGCGATTATGGCTATTAATACTGCTCCTTTAAACTGATTCATAATCTCTTCTCCTAATTATTGTCATTATTGGAATTCCCGCCACTGTTGCTGCCGGGCATATTGAGCCTGGATCCGTCCATTTGCAGCAACGGCAATACACTGTTACCGTTTTCGTCAGTGATGATTTTCTGCCCCATCATCGGAATGATAGTTTCCAGAGTTTCCAGATAAAGGCGTTGCTTGGTCACTTCAGGGGCTTTAATATATTCTTCATACAGGTCATTGAAGCGAGCCGCGTCACCCTGCGCACGGTTCACGCGATCAAGTGCATAACCTTCGGCTTTCTGGATCGTCTCCTGGGCTTCGCCCCTGGCGCGGGGAATCACCTTGTTATACTCCGACTTTGCCTGGTTTATAAGTGTCTCCCGCTGCTGTTGAGCTTCATTCACCGCATTGAAGGAAGGCTTGACAGGATCGGGTGGATTGATATCCTGCAAGACCACCTGATCTACCCGTATACCGGTTTCATACTCCGTACAGAGGGCTTGTATAAGCCGCTCTGCCTCGGCCGAAACTTCGGCTCGGCCGACTGTAAGTACCTCGTTCACCGTCCGGTCGCCTACAATCTGCCGCATAGCCGCCTCGGAAATGTCACGGAGGGTCTGTTCGGGATTCCTGACTTTAAACAAAAAGTTATAGGGATCGCTTACCCGGTACTGAACCACCCACTCAACGTCGGCCAGGTTCAAATCCCCCGTCAGCATCAGAGACTCGTCGGTATAGCCTGCTTTGGTATAGCTGGAACGAACACCAGCCTGGGTGGTACGGTAACCGAATTCGTGTTTCAGCTGCCTCTGGACAGGCACGTACTGTACCTCCTCCATAAAGGGAATTTTAAAATTCAGTCCCGGATCCGCCGTTCGGGTATAGTCTCCGAAACGGGTGATAATTCCGACTTCTTCGGGCTGAACAGTGAAGAAGGAGGAAAAAATGACTACGAATGCCAAAACCCCCAATATGATATACCGGAGATTCTTACTCAGACTTTTAAGCTGTGGGGGCAGATTCATGCCCGGAAAATTTGTGTCAGCCATGATTTTCGGTTTTGGTTTGAGTTGATAAGTAAATTAATAGAGACTATGGCAATTCCGTTCGGCAATATTCCCATAGATGTAGAATAACGTTTCTGCTTGCAATCCTAAACCTTGAGGCAAATGATAGTGGTATCGTCGGCCAATTGATAATCGCTGAACTTTTGCACGCGCCTTTTGATTTCCAGAGCGATCTCATTGCTGCTTTTAGCATCGGTATCGAGCGATTCGACCAGCTCGATCAGGTTCTCGTAACCGAAACGGTTGCCGGCAGGATCTACAGCCTCGGGCAAACCGTCCGAATAGAGCAACAAGAAGTCTCCTTCCTCAAGGTTTTTGACCAGCGACTGATAAGAAACATCAGTACGCAAACCCAGGGGATATTTGGGATCGGGTGTTTTAATAAACTCTGCCTTGCCTTTTCTCTTGACAATCGGCAGGCAGTGTCCCGCATTGGCAATTGTCAATGTCCTGTCCTTTAAATGGTATTGGGCGATAATACAGGTAATGAATGTCTGCGGATCTGTCCGCGAATAAATGGTAGGAGCAACTTCCTGCAAAATCGATTCCGGACTGTCACGATGCAATCGCGACAATAACAAGCCGCTGGTAAATACCGCATGCATGGCTGCTTTCATCGCTTTGCCCGAGACGTCAGCAATAGTCATCGTCAGGGCTTCGGGCTCGGGTTTGCCGTTCTTATTGACTACATAATCAAAATAGTCGCCCCCTACTTCAAAGGATGGCATAAAAAATCCATAGACGTCGATGCCCTTTATAGCCGGGGGCTTTAGCGGCATCAGCTTGAACTGGCTCTCGCGGGCTATCTCGATCTCTTTCTCGACCCGAAGGTGGTTGGCGATGCGCTCTTGGTACTCGGGTATATATCCTCCCAATTCGGAGACGGAGTTTCCATAACGATATGCGATAAAGCCGTAAATCAGCGGGAGCAGCAGGATAAATCCCTGAAGCCATGCTACATAGGAAACTTCAAAGCTCGACGATCCCCAATATGGAAGAATCATCAGTATAACGGCAAAAATCCACCAGCCGGTAGAGAAAGTCAGCAGACCGGCTTTGTCGAATACAAAAATCATAGCCGGAGCCATAAGGCCAAAAATAATAAGGTCATACCAGATAGGACCGCTGATCCCGATAAGGGCGGCAGAGCCCGCAAACAGGAAAGCCGATACGATGGTACCAAAAAGATAGAGCTGCCACTGCCGGCTGACCTTGTTGCGGAGCATTCCGACGGTAACTCCGATATGGCCCAAAGAAACCAGCCATACATTGATCCAGGCACCCATATTGATAGTCAAAAGCTTTGGCTGCATACTGGCTTCAGAAAATCCGAACTGGCTGTCAGCCTGGTAAAAAACCGTATCCAGTGCAAAGAGACCTAAAGCGAAGAGACCCAGCAGGACCCCTCCCAGGGCATATCCGCGAATCAGGCTGTCGCCGGTCTCCCTGAAGAAGAACCGCTTTCGCCAGTAGGCGTCCAGCAGATGCAACTGCTCGTCATTACGGCCGCGGGCCAGTGCTTCCCATCCCACATATGCGAAAGCCGCATAAAGCCCGCACGCTCCTCCCACGAGCAGCTGGTTCAGCAGATAGACGGTATTGGTGGTAACATTGAAAAAAGGATCCAGCGTATTGACCAAGTAGATGGCGCGCCAGCCGATCATACCGGCGGCAACAGACAACATGATAAAAATGGCCCTTTTCCACTCTACATGGCCTTTATTGATATTCTTGATACCCTGAAAAAATACCAGTATCACAAGCGTTACCAGCGAAGCAAAAGAGATGATAAACTCCAGGTTGCTGAAAGCTGCCGATGAATCCAACACTTTGGTTTCGGCACCATCCATCGCAAGAAACTGCTCAACAGCCGCTCCGTAACGAATGGAAGTTCCCTGCTGATTGTCAATCTCCTTGATCATCGGCTTGAGATCAAGCGACAGCTCATCAGGCCCCGACACCGAAGGATTGGATTTGCTCCAGTTGAACTTGAAAACGGTATTGTCTTCCCTATTGCCATTCGAAAGATTCAGTTCCTGCTGCCTGAAACCCGGCTCGGTTGTTGAGATGAGTGTATCGCGCACGTCAACATAATTCAGGGTATAGGCAGAAAGGTCGTAACCCAATATACCGTTGACGACTTCCTGGGCTATAGCCGAAAGGGAATCTCCTGCTACGAATGTCGGATTCGGATTTTCGGGATGTGTAGTTATTCGGCGGACCTTACCCTCTTCTCCATAGCGAATACGAAGCCTGCCGGTCTTATTGAAGAGGTCGTCGGTGGTAATCATGGATAGAAAATCGTCTTCCGACAGTTGTTGCCCAACCATAACGTCCCAGCCGCTCAGGTTAGCCCCGCTTTGATGAAGCTCGGAGGGAGAAGGCAGATCAGAACCCAAAGAGTCCTTAAGCTTCTTATAGTAACCAAGATGCTGGGTTCTCAGGGAAAGCATGCGAAGGCTATCCGCCGAAAAGCCAAGCCTGTCGGACAACTGGCCGGTCCGTTCCTCCACAGTAGCCCGGCTCTCTTCGATGGGAGCTCCGGCGTTGAAGTCGATGACTGGCCGGAAAAGGAAGAAAGAGGCAAGGCCGATTGTCCCCAAAAAAACCCAATATGTAAGACGTTGCCCCATTGCTACCGTTTAAATGAAGTATTGACAGAAATGCCAGGGAGAGGAGAAAACTGCTCTTCGTGGCCGACAAAGGTGCTCGTGTACAGCCGGCTAATAAAATTGCTCATTAACCCATACACCTTAATGTAGTTCGTTAAACAAAATAAGCCTACGTATTAGATAGCCTATTGTTACCTGTTCTCCCTTGATAATGTCGAAGCCTTAGTTCAAAGGCAATGAAACGCCACAAGTTGAACCGCGCTATCAAGATCCTCTTTTGGTCCGGACGTTATTCTTCTTCGGCTTTCTTGCCGGCAAAAGCGTCAAATACCATTTTAAGATCATCGGCAACTTCATTTTTTGTACGGCCTTCGATGCGGTGCCTGGGGACCATTGCCTTGATCTCACCGTCTTTGAAATATGCAAAGGCCGGAGAGGAAGGAGGATATTCGCTGAAATATTCGCGGGCACGGGCTGTGGCTTCCTTGTCCTGACCTGCAAAAACGGTAACCATATGATCCGGTTTGTGCTCGCTCTCATCTAGGGCGATCTTGACGCCGGGACGCGCATTGCCGGCAGCACATCCGCAGACGGAATTGATAACCATCAGCATGGTGCCTTGGGAATATTCTTTCATTGCGCGATCGACATCTTCCGGGGTCTTGAGCTCCTCAATTCCGACTTCGGTAAGTTCTTCGCGCATCCAGGAGGTATCGGGGCCTACTCCAAATCCAAATTGCATAACAGTAGAAAAGTTTGATTGGTTTTAAGTGTGACTAAATATAAAGCTTATCTGGCAAGCTTTGAAGTATAAAAAAGAGGTGCCCCCGGCGGAGCACCCCTTTCAAAAACATTCAGAATGCCTCGGTTAGCGGGCATCATTGTAATACTCATTGACCTTATCCCAATTAACCAGATTCCAGAACGCATTCACATAATCTCCGCGCTTGTTCTGGTAGTTGAGATAATAGGCGTGCTCCCAAACATCCAGTCCGAGAATGGGCGTCAGGCCATTCATCAGAGGGCTGTCCTGATTAGGGGTAGAAAGCACTTCCAGACTACCGTCTTGTTTTACACAGAGCCAGCCCCATCCGGAACCGAAGCGGCCGGTAGCAGCATTATTAAACTCATTCTTGAAGTTCTCAAAACTACCGAATTCGTCTTTGATTGCGCCCGCAATATCGCCGGTCGGATCGCCTCCACCATTGGGAGAAAGAATTGTCCAGAAAAGGCTGTGGTTGGCATAGCCTCCGCCATTATTGATTACACCCTGACGCCTGTCTTCAGGTACCTCGTTTATCCGGCGAAGCACTTCTTCAATATCCAGCTCGGCGAATTCGTGCCCCTCGAGCGCCTTGTTTAACTTGTCGGTATATCCCTGATGGTGTTTGGTATGATGGATCTTCATGGTCCGCTCGTCAATATGCGGTTCCAGTGCATCATAATCATACGGTAAATCAGGTAGTGTAAAAGCCATAATAATTTTCGGATTTAAATTTTAAAGATTTGCGACTAATAGATTTTATATTCTCTTTAATACGTTATGTTGCAACGCCTTAATATAGCATGTCAAGTGCACAGAATAAATCAAATCTGGATGAAATATCGTTCCATGCCGCACCGGCTCTAAAATTGACAACAGTACCTTAACGGAAGGATTGAGAATTCGGCACAAATTTAACCTATTTTAAAACAGAATTTATCAACGTTAAGACCCAGTTAACTACGGATTATGTCTCGAGATTATGATGTCATCATTATAGGCAGCGGGCCTGCAGGTTTCTCCTGCGCCATGCAAAGTTCCAAATTCGACAAAAAAGCACTGGTTGTCGAATCTCACGAAAAATATCTGGGCGGTACCTGGATCAATACCGGCACTGTCCCAAGCAAGGCCCTGCGCGAAGCTGCAAAAACTATTCTTGATTTCAATTCCCAGTTCGGTGATACCGAATCCAAGAAGCCCTATGAACGCTTCCGGATGGCCGACCTGCTCCAGTACAAGGACGAGATTCTGGAAAATGAGAACCGGAAAGCCAAAAACGACCTTATCAAAAACGAGGTGGATGTGGTACGCGGTTTCGGGAGGATTACCGACCCGCATACCGTCGAGGTCGAAACCCATATCGGCACCACTCAAACCTATACGGCCGACTACATCCTGGTAAGCACGGGAAGCAATCCGGTTAAGCCGAAAAATTTTGAGCTCGATCACGACAAAGTGCTTGATTACAAATCGATCCTGAACCTGACCCATATCCCCCGGCGTCTGGTCATAATCGGCTCGGGAGTGAATGCCATGGAATACGCCACGACCTTTGCGGCGCTGGGCACCAGGGTAAGCATTCTGAGTTCGCGAAAAGACTTCCTCACTTTTCTCGATCATGAAATCAAAGCCCATTTCGAGGAATCACTCTCTGACAAGAGTATATCCATCCGTACCGATGTAGAGGTTGAAGACGTCGATTTCAATTCGCTGCGAACCTATACGGAAGTAAAGTTCAGAAACCGTTCGGGCGACAAGCGGCTCCAGGTTTTGGAGACCGAGCATGTGTTGTACCTGAGCGGTCGCAAGCCCAATACCGATGGCATCGGCCTGGACAAAGCAGGAATCGAAACCAATGAAAAGAACTTTATCGTAGTCAACGACAATTTTAAGACCAATGTTGACAGCGTCTATGCTGCCGGTGATGTCATAGGTTTCCCAAGGCTGGCATCCGCATCTTTCGCACAGGGGCGGATGGCTGCCTGCAATATGTTCGGTATCCCTGCGCTGGACGTACCTGATCAGATTCCCTACGGAATCTATACCATCCCGGAAATTTCCAATATCGGTATTACCGAACAAGAGGCTGAAGAGAAGGGGCTGGATGTGACCATCGGGCGCTCCTACTTTAAAAATAACGCCAAGGCCGACATGGCCAATACCGACGAAGGTTTACTCAAACTTGTTTTCGATACCGAAAGCCTGAAACTACTGGGTGTTCATATTATCGGCGAACAGGCTACTAACCTCATTCACCTTGGACAAGCCGTAATGGCTTACAAAGGCGACATCCGCTACTTCATTCAGCATGTGATGAATTACCCGACACTCAGCGAGGCTTATAAGATTGCGGCATTCAACGGCGTAAACCGGGTCTACAAGGCAGGGGTCAAATACAAGAACATCCTGGAAGAGAAAGACTGACTGCTCCCCATCTCCTAAACGTAATGGATAGCCATCGGAAGACCGGTAGCATCTTTTGGCGGATCTTCGGGCAGTGTCTTCAGTGACTCTTCAATCGACCGTTTGGCAAAAAGGCCCAGTACCATAGCATCTACGATGTCGTCCTCATCCACCTGGTTGCGCCGGTACTCCTCTTTTATATCCCGGAAGAAATCATCTGCGTACTTGCTCCGGTCTTTCAGCAGGCCCAGACGGTGACGCAATCCTTTTTTGGTCGCTTTCTTCTGAAGAATGGAGCTCCCCCCATTTAGCTTCTGAAAAAGCAGTTCCGGATGGCTTTCAAAAACCTTCTCCCGTAGATCTTCGTTGTTCTGAAGGTACTGATCCACCGTCTTGATATTCGGAGTGATATTCCACGCCTGTATGGAAATCTTCTTGCCCGTGATCTCGTAGCTGGTCATGGACGCCTCAGCATAGGTAGGTGCGTGCAAAGCGGGGCGCAGAGGCGGGTTGAATACACTGGACTGGTAGTCGGGCCCGAGCACCTCGCGCAGCTGCCGGTCGCATTCTCTTACATAATTCTCCTCTTCCAGGCCGATGGGTACATCTATAAAGATGCGGTCAAACTTCTCGAAAGTCTCACCCAGTTCCTTATCCGACTCCAGCAGCCAGTAGCCTGCTTCTTCTTCGTCCAGGCTTATGGCAATCCAGCCAGCCCTGCATCCGTCTATTCCTACGGTCTTCAAATACTACTCCTTCTTTTTGGTGTCCTGCTTCAGTTCAATATGCAGCTCCTCAAGCTGTTCGGCATCCACGTAATCGGGACTGTTATCCATCAGGCTTTGCGCTTTCTGGTTTTTCGGAAAAGCAATGACATCGCGCAGGCTGGTTCCGCCCGCCAGAATCATCACTATCCGGTCGACTCCGAATGCGATACCGCCATGGGGAGGCGCCCCGTACCTGAAGGCCTCCAGAAGAAAGCCGAAACGCTCTTCGGCCTCTTCTTTATCAATGCCTAATAACTGAAACATCTGCTGCTGTAGTTCCCTGTCGTGGATACGGATGGAACCGCCGGCAATTTCGTAGCCGTTCAGTACCAGATCGTATGCCCGTGAACGGACCTCCAGCGGATCGCTGTCCATCTTATCTACATCTTCGGGATGGGGCGACGTAAAGGGATGATGCAGCGCATAATACCGTTCATCTTCCTCATCCCACTCTACCAGCGGGAAATCGGTGACCCAGAGGAAACTGTATGCTTCATCATCAATAAGCCCGTGCTCTTTGCCCATCATCAGGCGCAAGGTTCCGGCCTGCTTGAATACGTCGGGTGAGGAACCTGCCAAAATCAGAACCAAGTCTCCCATCTCCGCGCCGGCTTTGTCGATCATTGCACTGATAGTCTCTTCCTTCAGAAACTTCTCGACGTTGCATTTAACGCCGTCCTCTTCATTCTGTTTAATGTAGATGAGTCCGGCCGCACCGGTCTCTTCCTTGGCCCGCGCTTCCAGGCGGTCGAGCGCACCGCGTCCCATGCTACCCTGTCCTGGTACGGTAACGCCTACTACAGCCCCGCCATCTTTCACGGTACCTGAAAAAATCTTGAAGCCGGAATCTTTGACCAGCTCCGAAAAGTCGGCGATTTCCATCCCGAAACGGGTATCGGGCTTGTCGGTACCGTAGGTTTTGATGGCTTCTTCGTACGTCATTCGCTCGAAAGGCGTTTCGGTATCCAGACCCTTGGTGTCTTTCAGGATTTTCTTCATCAGTCCTTCGGTCATCTCCATCACGTTTTCCTCATCCACAAAAGAGAGTTCGACGTCGATCTGGGTAAACTCGGGCTGGCGGTCGGCACGCAGGTCTTCGTCCCGGAAACACTTCACAATCTGAAAGTAGCGGTCGAAACCCGAGACCATCAGTAATTGCTTGTAGGTCTGTGGACTTTGTGGCAGAGCAAAAAATTTGCCCGGATTCACCCTGCTCGGTACCAGGTAGTCGCGTGCGCCTTCGGGCGTGCTCT
>CAYWDK010000037.1:0-11742 GCA_964457025.1 uncultured Balneolaceae bacterium
CTGGTCAGCTTTGCCAGGCTGATGTTCGGCAGCGACGTCAAATACCGGCTTCGCCCGGGCTTCTTCCCCTTCACCGAGCCCAGCCTGGAGATGGATATCTGGTGGCAGACCCAGCAGCCCGGCGACGAAGGCCGGTGGCTCGAAATACTGGGCTCGGGCATGGTCGACCCCAACGTATTCAAGTCCGTCGGTATTGACCCCGAAGAATATACCGGTTTTGCCTGGGGTATGGGGGTAGAACGTATCGCCATGCTGCGCCACGGCATAGACGACATTCGCGTGTTCTACGACAATGACATTCGCTTTCTGGAACAGTTTAATTAATCAGGATCATCCCCGGTTAGGGATGACAAAAATGCTGACTAAATGAAGATTTCGTACAACTGGCTTAAGGAATTTGTTGACCTCGAACTTAGCCCCGAAGAAACGGCGGAGAAGCTGACGCTCATCGGCCTGGAGGTCGAAGAAGTTATAGAATACGGCAGCCTGTTGGAGGGCGTAATTGTGGGCGAAGTGCTGGATGTAAAGGAGCATCCCAATGCCGACCGGCTGACCCTCTGTTCGGTCAACCTGGGCAAGGAGAAGGTACAGATTGTCTGCGGTGCCGATAATGTAGCCAAAGGCCAGAAAGTGCCGGTAGCGACAGTAGGTACCACGCTCCCGGTTCAAATGGACAACGGGGAGAAGCTCACCATTAAGACGGCCAAGCTGCGTGGCGAAGAGTCGAACGGCATGATCTGCTCCGAGATGGAATTGGCTCTCGGCGATGCCCACGAAGGCATTATGGTACTGGATGAAGGCCTGGAAATCGGCACTCCCCTTCACGAAGTCATGGACCTCTACGAGGATACCGTCTTCGATATTGCCATTACGCCCAACCGTCCCGACGCTACCTGTCATCTGGGCGTGGCACGTGACATGTCCGCGGCCCTGGACATCCCCCTTACAAAAAACTTTGAAACCGAATTTGAAGAAGCCGGGGAGCTGGAGGGAGTTACCATCAAGATTGAGAGCCCGGATAAATGCCATCGATATGTAGGCAAGGTGATCGAAGGCGTTTCTATCGGAGAATCCCCCGCCTGGCTAAAGAACAAGCTCAAAGCGATCGGTGTACGGCCGGTCAACAATGTCGTAGACGCAACAAATTACGTGATGTTCGAGCTCGGCCAGCCGCTGCACGCCTTCGACCTCAAGACGGTAAATGACCAGACCATTGTTGTCAAAGACTTTGATGAAGAGATCGAATTTGAAACGCTGGATCATGTAAAACGAAAGTGTTCTCCCGGCACCCTCTTTATTTGTGACGGGAAGGAACCGGTCGCCATCGGGGGTATTATGGGCGGGATCGACTCGGAGGTTAGCGACGCTACCACCGATATCCTTCTTGAAAGCGCCTGGTTTGATCCCGGCACCATCCGCAAAACAGCCAAGGAGCAGGCCCTTCAAACCGACGCCTCCTACCGCTTCGAACGCGGGGTGGATCCCGGCCTTCAGCGTATCGCCGCCGAGCGCTGTGCCACCCTTATTGCCGAACTGGCAGATGGCAAGTTGAAAGAAGGGTGTGCGGACGTCCACCCCACAAAGAAAGAGCCTCGCCAACTCAAACTTCGCACTTCCTACACCAACCGACTGCTTGGCACCAATTTTTCCATTCATGAAATTGCTACGATCCTCGAGGGGCTTGAGCTTGAGGAAGTGAAAAAAGACAAAGAGTCGGTTACCTACCGCATCCCTACCTTCCGGCCCGACCTGGAACGGGAAGTGGACCTGATTGAAGAGGTAGGCAGGCTGTTCGACTACAATAATATTCCCGCACCCCGGCATGTTAAGTTTGCCTCGCCGGAAGCCATCAATGAGTGGGAGCGGCTCAAGAGCAAGGTAAAAGAGACTGCCAAGGGGCTGCGTTTCCGCGAGATCTATTCCAACTCGCTGATGCCTGAGAAAGACGCCTCGCTCCTCGGTGACCTCGACGGAATGATTCAAACACTGAATCCGATATCGGCAGATATGACGACCCTTCGTCCCTCCCTGCTTTGCGGTTTCCTGAAATCGGCTGCCTATAACTTTAACCGGAATATCAAAGGAGTCCGCTTCTTCGAAACGGGCAACGTCTTTTATAAATCGGAAGACGGTACCTATCACAAAGATATTGGCGAGGCCACTCACCTGTTGCTGGGCGTTGCGGGCTACCGCAGCATCGAACACTGGAAAACCGAAGCGGAACTCTACGACATTTTCGACCTCAAGGCTGCCGTCGAAAGCTTCCTGCAGCAATTTTTCGGCGAGTCATCCATCCGCACTTCGGTGGACGAGAAAAAGCGGCTGGTTTATACCGTTAATGGCCTTGAAATAGGGTCGCTTTACCGGGTAGAAAAAGAGTTGCTCGATTTTTATGAGATCGAACTTCCGGCCTACGCAGCCGAGCTGTCGGTGACCGAACTGGCTACAGCCGTCGAGCGCGAAAGCGATGAAGGTTATCAGCCGGTCTCACGTTTCCCCTTCTTCGAGTTCGACTTTGCCGTAATTGTGGATTCGGATGTTTCGGCCGGCGACCTGCTTTCGGAAATACGGAAGAACGCCGACGATTCCCTGCAAAGCCTCGACATCTTCGACGTCTTTGAGGGAGAGTCACTGGGCAAAAATAAGAAGAGCCTGGCCTTTCGTCTCTCCTTCATTGATAAAAATAAAACATTGACTATCAACGATGTAGAACCTATAATTGATAAAGTGCTTAAGTCACTGGAGAAGAGGTTTTCAGCTAAACTTAGATCCTAACAACAGGATTTGCTTACGAATGACAGTCCATATAATGAGCAGTTCCATGCCCTGCTGGACCAGATAAGGGACGAGGTTCACAATCTCAAAGATCAGATTTCCGAGCTCAAAAAGGAGAATAACCAGTTGAAGTCAAAGCTGGAAGAGATACAGGACGGGCAGACCGACATTTTTTCCGCGATGACCGAATCGGAGCGGATGGCCCTCCGTCACCAGGTCCTCGGCCTTATTTCAAAAATTGATGCGCATCTGGAGGACGAATCATGAAATCCATCAAGATTACCATACTGGGCAAACAGTATCCCCTCAAGGTAGAAGACTCCGAAGTGGATACCATGATGCGGATATCGCAGTATGTGGATGAGAAATTCCGCCAGTACAAAAAAGAGCTCAGCAAACAGCCCGATTCCACCGTGATGGTGCTTGCCGCTCTCAGCATAGCCGAAGAACTTTTTGAAGAACGCCGCCGCAACCGCGAGCTCAGCCAGCAGGACGACAAGGTGTTGCAGGGCGTCAATAAAACGCTTGAAAAATTCGTCGAAGAAATTCAAAATTAGCCTCAATCATATTCTGATAAAGAAACTATTTTCCTTACCTTTAGAGCCTCATTTTGAGGCTTTTTTCTTTTTTAACAGTTCGTTTTCATGTCCAAGCAGTTACTGAATATACTTTTCATAGGTGATATCGTGGGCGAGCCGGGGCTCAGCCTGCTCGAGACCTTTCTCCCCGGTTTTATAGACAAATACGAGGCCGATTTTGTCATTGCCAACGGGGAAAACTCCCACGAAGGCAAAGGCATCAACCGAAGCATCATTTCCCGGTTGTACGATCTGGGTGTGCATGTAATTACCGGGGGCAACCACTCCTTCGCCAAGTGGAAAGTCTTCTCCTATATGAAAACAGACGGTAATATCCTGCGTCCCCTCAATTACCCAAAGGGCAATCCGGGTTACGGTTACGGCATATATGAAATTCCGGGGACCGATAAGAAGATCGGTGTGCTGAACCTCCAGGGACGTACCTTCATGCAACCCATCGACGACCCCTTTTCAACAGCCGACTGGGCCCTGGAGCGCATTAAAGAAGAAACAGAGATCGTATTTATCGACTTCCATGCCGAAGCTACCGCGGAGAAAATGGCCCTTGCCTGGCACCTGGATGGAGAGGTTTCCGTTTTTGTGGGAACCCATACGCATATCCCCACCAACGATGCCCGCATACTACCCAACGGCACCGGCTATATTTCTGATGTCGGTATGACCGGCTCTTTTGATTCGGTACTGGGGATGGATAAAGGCACTTCCATGAAGCGCTTTATGCTGGGCACGCCACACCGGTATAAGCTGGCAAACGGTAATAACCACATTTGTGCCCTGCTGGCCAAAGTAGATCCGGAAACGGCCCAATGCAAGTATGTAGAACCGATCATCTATCCCAGCCTTAAGAACAACCTGATGGAGTCCTGATACCCATGTCATCCGATATTATCCTACAAGGAACCGATATTGTTAAGACCTATCCCGGCAAAACCGGCGACGGCGCCCTTACCGTACTGGACGGTGTCTCCATCTCTATTGAACGGGGATCCGTCGTCTCGGTTATCGGTGCAAGCGGCAGCGGTAAAAGCACGCTGTTGCATCTACTCGGCGGACTCGACCGTCCCGATTCGGGCGAAGTGATCTGGAACGGGCGCAATATCTATTCCATGAATGACGAACAGCTGGCCGATTTCCGCAATGCAGAGCTCGGATTCGTTTTCCAGTTCCACCATCTGCTGCCCGAATTTACTGCCATAGAAAATATTATGATGCCGGCCCTTATATCCGGAAAGGATTTTTCCGGGGCAAAATCACAGGCCCTGGATTTGCTGGAACGCTTTGGCATAGCCGGCCGTGCGGAACACCGTCCGGCCCAGCTTTCCGGCGGCGAGCAGCAGCGGGTAGCTATGGCACGTGCACTGATGAACAATCCCAAACTCATCCTGGCAGACGAGCCTACTGGAAACCTTGACGAAAGCAATACCGATATACTTCTGGATATGCTTTTCGAGCTGAGGGAGACGGAACAGGTAAGCATCCTCCTTATCACCCACGAGAAAGATATTGCCAGCCGGTCTGATCTTATTTACCGTTTGAGCCAGGGAAAATTACACCCATTTTAGGTTTTGGTAAAAGCCTAAAACAATCATAATTTTGACCTCCTGAAAATCACAGACTAACAAGCTAACAAAGAACAATGGCTAAGAAACTAACCAAAGAAGAACTTGAGAATGATCCCTTGCTGCAGTCCTATTCAAGGATCCGCAAATATTACGAGGAGAACAGAAATACCATAATAGCATCCGGGATAGGCGTAATACTGGTGCTGGGACTTGCCATCGGATATTATTACTACAGCCAGTCACAGGAACGAAAAGCTCAAAACCTTATGGGTCTGGCTGAGACCTATTTCCTGCAGGGCGATTATCAGTCCGCACTTGAGGGCTCCGAAGAGGATTTCACCGTGGGCTTTGAGCAGATCATCAACAACTACTCGGGTACCGACGCCGGGAACCTGGCCCTTTACTATGCGGCTGTCTGTGAGTATAACCTTGGCAATACAGAACAGGCACTTTCCTATATACAGAAATACGAAGTACCCGAAGGGATTATGGGCGTTGCCCCTCTCTCCTTCAATGCCGTGCTACAGACCGAATTGGGTGATCATGCACGTGCCGCAGAACTGTACGTACAGGCTGCCGAATGGGATGTAAATGAGTCAACCACTCCCTACAACTATCTGGAAGCAGCCAATGCTTTTAGCGATGCCGGGAATAACCAACAGGCCCGAACCTACGCCCAAAAAGTAGTTGATGAGTATCCCAACAGCTCGGAAGTGGCGAAGGCTCAGCGACTTCTCGGCAAGCTGATGGCAGCAAGCAACTGAGTACGGAAATTTTTATTGATTGAGTCAAGGCGATGGATCCCATCGCCTTTTTTATTGCGGTAAATCAGCCGGAGACTGCTCCCGACAGCTCGGTTCCACCCTCACTTTTTGCTCTCCTTTCATTCAGCCACTGCTCTACCAGCAAGGCAACCGGACCTACAACGAAGAGCGCATAAAAAGGTGCGTATACCGCCTGGCCCAGCCTGAAGAACATCTCCACAAAGGCTATAAGAAAGGCAACAAGGTACTGTCCTTTTTTGCTCTGGACGGTGGTCTTGGGGTCGGTGATCATGAAAAAGACGAAAAGCTGGTACATGGGTCCCGTAATGGGAGAAACCTCTGCAAGCAGGGGATCGCCGGTAAACCAGGTGCGGATCCAGGCAAAAAGCAGAAACGAAACAACATAGGTAAAGCAGATGTGGAATCTCTTCAACCGGTATATTGAAATTGAACCGACAATCCAGATCACCAGCATGGCCCACATATTATTGCCCCATTGGATGCTCAATGCCGCCACGCTGCTCGGCGCCAGCACCAATATGGCGACGATACCGAAATTGGAGGGGTTCCAAAGATGCTGGCCTTTATAGCGAAGCACGTACTTTGAAGCGATAGTGATCATAGAACAAAGCGCATAAGGCCAGAAAAAAGGAGACCGCACCAGGATGCCGACACTGATGCCTGAAATATAGGCGCTCGACATATTACGCCACTCGCCGACGATCAACCGGTGCAGCACCAGCTCAGTGATGAAACTTGCCGCGATGGCTGTAAGCAGCCTCCCGTAGCTTTCGAGTATGCCGAAAGAGAGGTGGGCCGCCAGCAAAATAAGGGTGATGAGGATGGGCGGAGTATACTTCTTGTTGTAGCTGAAGCCCTTGATTCTTGAAGCAACAGTTGTCGGTTGATTCATCAGAGTTCTTCCTCAATTGTGTGCAGCTTATTGGGGGCCGGCTTTGTTATCAACTGCTTTTTACCTGAAGGCCAGTTTATCACGGCACTGTCTACTTCGGCCGCGGCTCCCAAACCGAAAAAGAGAGGGCGCTGGTTTTGTGCGCTGAAACCGCTGCCACCGGTTACTACCTGAAGCTGTTGCCTACCGTTCCAGTGCAGGCGAACCTCCGCGCCTATAGCGCTTGTATTGCTTTCCCTGCCTACCAGCTTAAATGCAATCCATTCGTTCTCGGGGCGAACGGTATTGCGATATACTTTCACAGGGCCGTTCTGGCTGGCCACAATTACATCAAGGGTTCCCCTGTTCCATAAATCGGCATAGGCAACCGCACGGCTGTCCAGCTTGAGCGAACCTCCTACCGAAGCCGCCACTTCCTGAAATTTACCGGCACCGTCGTTAAGCCAGATTTTATTTTCCTGAAAACCGGAAAGACTTCTTCCTTCCATGGCAGGCCAGTTTTCAGCATCTGAGATAATCGCGCGGTTACCACCGGCTACTTTCGAAAAATCGTACCAGTAGTCGGTACCTTCCTCGGCAGAAACAAAACCGTTGGTTACATAGAGATCGGCCAGGCCGTCGTTGTTCAGGTCTCCGAACTGTGCGCCGTAGCTCCATCCGCCGATTTCAATGCCCAGGTTACCGGCCAGGTTTTCAAACTTCGGTGTGCCGGAATCGTCCATGGACGGCACCCAGAGGTTGTTACCCTGGATAAGCACGCCGGGCTCGGAAATATTGGTAATATAGATGGCCAGCCTTCCCTGGTTCATAATATCCCCGAAAGAGACGTTCATCCCGCTCTTCGGGGCAAAGCCCATCCCGGCCTCGGTACCGGCGTTGATAAACTCTTCACCGTTGCGGTTGATGAACAGTTCATCGACCCCGTAGTCATTGGCAATTACCAGGTCGGGATAGCCGTTGCCGGTAAGATCGGATGCGGAAGCGGAAAAGGACCAGCGGTCACTGACTATGCCCACCTCTTCGCTTACTTCATCAAAGGTGCCGTCTCCGTTATTGCGGAAAAGGTATTTCCGTCCCCCGTTCTGTGCATATTCAAAACTTTCGGGCATGATCTCAGTCGTCTCCAGATTCCACAAGTCGATGCTCTCGTCGAAATATCCGCCCATAAACAGGTCGAGATAGCCGTCGCGATTGTAGTCAAACCAGATGGCGGTATTGGAGTTGATCCAGCCGGGCAGCGGCATTTGTGAGGAGACATCGGTAAAACCTTCTCCCTCATCGTTATGAAGCAAGACCGGCTTACCCCATTTATAGATAAAGAGATCTTCGTAGCCGTCATTGTCATAATCGCCCCAGATTGATCCCATGGATGTACCGGTTCCCTCCCTGTTCAGTTCAGCTACTCCCATTTCGGATGCTACATCGCGGAAGGTGCCGTCTCCCATATTCCGGTATAATGCATTGCTGCTTCCGTAGCGGCTGTTGGTGAGATAAATGTCCTGCCAGCCATCATTGTTGAAGTCCGTGACACTTACCGAGGCACCCACGGAAGCTACCTGCGGCATGATATGGTCCAGTTTTGAATCCAGCACTGGAGCTCTATGCACAAAGTCAATCCCCGCTTCGCCGCTTACCTCCTCCAGGAAGAAGCCGTACCGCTGCAGTGCACTCTCTTTATCAGCCTGCATATCGGCATCAGCTATAAAACGATCCCAGTTTTCAATCAGATAGGGGGAAGCCAATAAAGCTGCAAAAAGCAGGACTCCGGTCAGTTTCAATATTCCGTTTTTATTCATATCAGGTATCAGCTGCCTTTAGCGGTTGTTAGTCAATGCATTGTTAAAGGGGCGTGGCGTAATGTAACGCGTATGATAGCGAACCCAGTCTTCTTTGTGCTTTTGATAAATGGGGTCTTCCGTCAACATCGGATCCTGCCCCGGCTGTTTGTAAGCATCGTAATTGTGAGACGGTAAAGGCAATACGGTTCTTGAGTAGAGGGTATTGTAATCCCCGTCTTTTACCCAGCCGTCGCCGATCAGCACAAAGTCGCGTACCCAGCCCTCTTTGGGCGCTTCCGGTGCCCGAAACTTGAATACCATCTCGTCTCCGGCGTTCATAATAACATAACGATCATCTACCTTCTGTAACAGTTCGCTTACATCACCGAAGCGGGTATAATAGCCTTCAAGGTCCAGCCAACGCTGGGTGGTACCGGCTATGGTCTGGTAATCGGGCAGCTCGGGTGAAGACACATTCTCCCGAACGATTTTGGAGAACCCCCTGTAACGCAGATCCATGGTTTCGGCATCAAGTACTTTCCTCTCTACTTCTGTTTCAGGAAGGCCTTCCGCCCACCGGATGGCGTCCCAGTAGGTTTCGGTGGTAGTATGCAGCCGCAGTCTCTTGTCATCTTCTTCCCCGAATAGGCCCTGCAGGTCTATCATTACCGTCTTGGACTTGCCGGCAGGAAAACCGAGATTGGAATGAACTTCCTTCCATCCGCCCTTGCCGTCCGGTATCTCCACGCTAAGCCCCTTCGGCCCTTCATTGGCCCCTTGGCTCAGCGCATAGTTGATAGAGCTGTCAGTGGGACGTACCCAGCCGTGAGCAAGCAGCCATAGCTGACCTTCGGCCGGTACTCCATCCCCGAGCTTAATCTCAATGTAGTGGCTCTGAGCTACTCCCTGGTATTTCGTCTTCTCAAAATGGTCAAGATAGCGACCGTCAATTTCATCGATCACATCCCCCACCTCATTTCCTTTGGAATCGATAACCGAAGCAACCTTGCGGGGCTTTGCCGTCGGGCGTACACTCAGGTCGGGTGACGGTATGGCAAAGCGCTCATCGACAAAAATCTCGGTACCTTCCGGATGGTCAACCGCCATCAGAGAGACGTGGTCGAAGAAATGGGTCTCCCACAGGTCTGCGGTAATACGCAATTCATAATATCCGTCTTTCTCTTTCAGCAGGTCGCCGCTGACCTTGACCCGGTCTTCGGTCTGTACCACGCCCGCCGTAGCCTGGGCGTTGATACGCAGCCCCAGCGGTGACCGCCAGATGAAGTCGGTTACGAACTCCATCTCCTCCCCGTTCCAGGCAAACAGCCACGGGCAGGAGCCTTTCAGTATCTGCTCGTTGAAGATGCGGCTACCATAGCCCAGCTCGGCAAATTCGGCCTGTACCGAACCGTTGGGCCAGAGAATACGCAGCATTTCGGCCTCTTCGTAGGTGCCCAGCCCCAAGTGCACCCACGGCTGCTTGATCAGCTGCTTCTGGTAGAGTAGACCGGAGCGTATTTCTATTTCACCGCCGATACCGAATGAGTTGATCCGCTGATCACCGGTAGTGCCGGAAGCCCGGGGACGAATAATGCGGGCGTTATAGCCCTTGCTTCCGCTATTGATACTTCCCTCCGGCACACCCTCTTCGGATATCCCGACAAAGTCCAGCCTCATATCACCATCGAGGTCGGCGAAACCGTGCGTACTTCCCCATGTATGAACGTAGGACGCTGCTCCTCCAAATTCCAAATTTTCGGTACTGAGATTCACTTGGAAACCATCTTTGCCCGTAGTAATCAGATCGTTACCGCCGTTATTGTCAAGGTCAAAGGAAAACAAGTGAGCATCTTCGCCGGCCTCTTTCGGATCTTCAAGCAACAGCTCGCTTGCCCAGCCGCCGGTCGCCGAATTCCACGAAACCCGATGTATACCGGATGTATTCCACACCAGCAAGTCAATTAAACCGTCGCTGTTGATATCGGCCGTTTCGATGTCGATAGCATTTTCAAATTCAGAAAGCGGCGCCGCTTCTTCAAAATTGCCCGAACGTTCATTTACCAGGAGACGAACCGTATTGTCCCCGGTCAGGAAGGCCGCTTCCGGGTCGCCGTCGCCATCCATATCCGCCCATTCGAAGTTGCGGACATTGCGGACGCTGCCAAAGGTATCCATCGGCCGAAAGGTACCGTCGCCGTTGTTACGAAGCAGGGTCGTGCTGCCATCCGTAGCACTAAGAAGGATGTCCAGGTCGCCGTCAAGGTCTATGTCCCTTGACCAGGTCCCGAAATAGGATGCGGCCGTAATTCGGACCGGTAAGCCCATGGAGGAAGTCACATCCGTAAAAGAGGAGTCCTGCTGCTGGGCATAGAGCCGAAAACCACCGGATCCGGCAAAAGCAATGTCGTTGAAAAAGTCGTAATTGTAATCCAGGGTAGCGGAAGCGTAGACAGAGGCGGCCTTACCGGGAAAAGGCAGTTCTCCCCTCCCTTTGATTACCGCTTTGTTCCCGGCCAGGGCTACCCAGTCCGAAATAAGGGTATCGGAAAACTGGGCCGGCACTACAAAATCCGCTCTTAATTCAGGCGCCAGTTCCATCTCCTCAAATGTGAGCTCATCATCACGCGGAGCGACGGAAACTGTAGCCTCCGGCAGCCATAAAAATCTATCAATAAGAAAACCAACTTGGTTGGGTGGCAGTTGAATCTGAGCCAAATCATTTTGGTACTGCGGGAGAGTATTGAGACTGTTTCTTAAAAATGCCAACTGAAATGAGCTGTTACCCTGTCCCTGTTCAACAGCCTGACGGCTTTCGGTAAACTGTTCTTTCACCTCGGAAGGCCACTCCTGCGACAGCTCTTCCAGCATGGCAAATGCTTCCTGGAGGGGTTCATCGCGATCCCATTTCAGCGAAATGCGAATGGTCTCGAGAAGTATGGCGGCATTGCCGGGATGCAGTTCCCGAATCTGTTCATAGAGCGAAAAGACCTCATCCGTACTGCTTTCTACATTTTCTCTTTCCAGTTCCCCGGCAAGGGCGTAAAGAATACGGGCATCGGTTGAGTCGAGACGTGCGGCTTCCCGGAGATGTCCTAAAGCAGCTTCTACATTACCGTTCCTGCTTTGCAGGAGTCCCGAAAGAAATTCGATATCGGCATTTTTAGGCGCCAGTTCACGGGCGCGGGACAAGCGCTCTTCCGCTTCTTGCATGTCGCCCTGCCGCATGGCAAAAACACCCAGGTTGGCCTGAACGGCAGGTTCATCGGGAAAGCGGTCCGCCAGTTCCTGCATCTTTTCGGCGGCAAAAACGGCCTGGTCCGACTGTATGGCTGCCAATGCCACATAAAAGTC
>CAYWDK010000037.1:11842-16402 GCA_964457025.1 uncultured Balneolaceae bacterium
CGGCGGCAAAAACGGCCTGGTCCGACTGTATGGCTGCCAATGCCACATAAAAGTCTGACACAGCCTGCCGGTGTCCATCAGAACCCTGCTCCGGTTTTTCCGTCGGCCCCAGACAGCCTGCAAGTGTAAAGATAGTTGCTATTAAAATGCCCTTCCTGAAAATCGATAAGTCACTGTCCATTAAAGAAAAAACGTTGTTTAGGTTAATATTTGTCGTACGGTACGGAGAATCTGCAAGAGAATAGCCCTTTTGAAGAGCAAAAGAAATTGTAATCAACCGTCAGCCCGCACCTTTTCGTTACATATTCCTTCGATACTGCCCGCCAACTTCGTAAAGCGCGTGGGATATTTGTCCCAGTGAAGCCACCTTAACCGTCTCCATCAGTTCTTCGAAGATGTTGCCATCCTTTCTAGCCACTTCCTTAAGCCTCTCAATTGCCTCTTCAGCTTCCTCCTCATTACGTTTCCAGAAAGCATTCAGGCTTTCGATCTGCTGCTCTTTTTCGTCTTCGGTTGACCGGATAAGCTCAATCTCATGATCCTCTTCCTCGCTCTCGGCCTCTTCATTCTGGAAGGTGTTGACCCCGATGATCGGCAACTCCCCGCTGTGCTTCTGCGATTCGTAGTAAAGGCTTTCGTCCTGTATCTTGCCACGCTGGTACATATTCTCCATGGCACCAAGCACGCCGCCGCGTTCGGTAATACGGTCAAACTCGGAAAGAATGGCTTCTTCCACCAGGTCGGTAAGCTCTTCTATGAAATACGACCCTTGGTTGATATTCTCATTTTTGGCTGTGCCCAGTTCCTTATTAATGATAAGCTGTATGGCAAGCGCCCTGCGGACAGACTCCTCGGTAGGAGTTGTAATAGCCTCATCATAAGCATTGGTATGCAAGGAGTTACAGTTGTCATAAATGGCAAGAAGAGCCTGTAAAGTAGTACGGATATCGTTGAACTGAATCTCCTGTGCGTGCAACGACCGGCCGCTGGTCTGGATGTGATACTTCAGCTTTTGGGAGCGTTCGTTGGCACCGTACTTCTCCCGCATGGATACCGCCCAAATGCGTCGGGCCACCCGCCCTATCACGGCATATTCGGGATCCAGGCCGTTACTGAAAAAGAAAGAGAGGTTGTGGGCAAAGTCGTCCACGTCCATTCCGCGCGAGAGGTAGTACTCCACATAGGTAAAGCCGTTGGCAAGCGTAAAGGCGGCCTGTGTAATCGGGTTGGCTCCGGCTTCGGCAATATGGTAACCCGAAATAGAGACCGAATAGTAGTTGCGTACATTATGGTCGGTGAAGTACTGCTGGATGTCGCCCATCATCTTCAGGGCAAACTCCGTAGAGAAGATGCAGGTGTTTTGTGCCTGGTCTTCCTTTAGGATATCTGCCTGTACCGTACCGCGAACTACATTTAATGCTTCTTCTTTAATCCGGTTATAGGTCTTCTCGTCGATAAGCTTGTCGCCGGTAATGCCCAGCAGGCCCAGCCCGAAACCGTCATTGGTAGCGGGCATCTCGGCGTTATACTCCGGCTTAGGGACATTTTTATCCTTGAAATACTTTTCAATCTCTTTTTGGGCTTTTTCCCACTTACCATTCTCCCTGAGGTAACGCTCTACCTCCTGGTCGATAGCCGTATTCATAAACATGGCCAGAATCATCGGTGCCGGACCGTTGATGGTCATGGATACGGACGTCTTGGGCGATGTCAGCTCAAATCCGGAATAAAGCTTTTTCATATCATCCAGCGTACAGATACTGACGCCCGAATTACCCACTTTGCCGTAGATGTCGGGACGGTGGTCGGGATCTTCGCCGTAGAGCGTAACCGAGTCAAAAGCTGTGGACAGCCGTGCAGCCGGCATCCCTTCGCTCACATAATGGAAACGGCGGTTGGTGCGTTCGGGCGTGCCCTCCCCGGCAAACATGCGCGTAGGATCTTCTCCCTCCCGCTTGAAAGGAAATACGCCGGCAGTGAAGGGATAATAGCCCGGAAGGTTCTCCTTGAGTGCAAACTTGAGCTGCTCGCCTTTGTGTTTGGTCTTGGGTAGCGCCACACGGGGAATCTGCAGGCCGCTCAGCGACTCGCGGAACATTTCATTTTTGAAAGTCTTGTCACGCACCTGAACCTCTACATACTCCTGGCGGTACTCTTCATAGAGCTTGTCCCAGCCGTCCAGGATCTTCTTGCAGTGCGAATCAAGGTTGGAAAGCCAGTGCTTACGCATCTTCTGCAGTTTCTCTTCCATCGCTTCCTTACCTTCGGGATCCCAGCGTTCCAGCTGGTCGATGGTGCCTTCCACCTGGTCGAGCTTAGTCGCGACCTCAACCTGCGCTTCGGCCCAGCTGTGGTAATCGCGAACCGACTCCGATATCTCCGAAAGATAGCGCTGCCGTTTGCCGGGGATGATGGCCTGGGCCTGAATATCTTCAGCAGGCTCAGGATTCGTATAGAAGCGGGTCTTCCATTTGAGGTCATAGTGCCCGTTGATACGGTCTACCAGCGCCTTGAAGAGGCGATTTACCCCTTCGTCGTTAAACTGTGCCGCAATGGTGGGAAAGACCGGCATCTGTTCCGGCTTGCGGTCCCACTCCCCGCGGTTACGCTTGATCTGCTTCCGAACATCGCGCAACGCATCCAGCGAGCCCTTCTTTTCAAATTTATTGAGCACGACCATCTCGGCAAGATCCAGCATGTTGATCTTCTCGAGCTGGGTGGCGGCTCCATATTCGCTGGTCATCACGTACATCGGGATATCGGAAATGTCCACGATCTCGGTATCGCTCTGGCCGATTCCGCTGGTTTCTACAATCACCAGGTCGAAGCCGGCCGTCTTGCATACCTCAATGGCTCCTTTCACCGACTTGCTGGTAGCACGGTTGCTGGCACGGGTCGCCAGGCTGCGCATGTACACTCTTTCAGGGTCGAGGCTGTTCATCCGGATCCGGTCACCGAGTAGGGCTCCCCCGGTCCGCACTTTGGAGGGGTCGATGGAGATTATGGCGATATTAATGTCTTCGAATTCTGTCAGAAAGCGGCGGACCAGCTCGTCGGTCAGCGAGCTCTTGCCGGCTCCACCGGTACCCGTAATACCGACCAGCGGGATAGGATGTCCGTTCTTTGCTGCCGCAATCAGGTTGCCCTTACCATCAAAAAGCTTCTCCTTTTCCAGCTTGATAATGTTTTCATGGCCGTTCTCAAGAGCCGAAATGCAGCGGGCAAGCGTCTTGGTATCGCGTTCCACAATTTTCTGTGCATTCACCTTCTCGATATCGGCGGTATTAAAATCGCACTCTTCCAGCATGTAGTTGATCATGCCCTGGAGCCCCATTTTGCTACCGTCTTCCACCGAAAAGATGCGGGTCACGCCGTAATCATGCAGCTCTTTGATCTCCTCATCGACAATAACGCCGCCGCCACCACCGAAAACCTTGATATGGGAAGCGCCTCTCTCCTTAAGCAGGTCTATCATATACTTGAAATACTCCATGTGTCCGCCCTGATAGGAACTGATGGCGATACCCTGCACATCTTCCTGGATGGCACAATCTACAATTTCCTGTACCGAACGGTTATGGCCCAGATGAATGACCTCAGCTCCGCTGCTCTGCAGGATACGCCGCATGATGTTGATGCTTGCGTCATGACCGTCAAAGAGGCTGGCAGCCGTTACAAAGCGCACCTTGTGGGTACTCTGGTACGGTTCCTTGCTGTGGTAAGCAGTTTTTCCTGCTTTTTGGGATGATCTGGTCGCTGTCGATGACTCTTCAGACATATACGATACAATCTTCTTTATTAATAGGGCCTGTTAAGGGAGAAAGGTACAAAAATTGGAGCAAAAAAATTATCGAAGCAGCAAAATGAACATATGGCACATAGTTACATCCAACCCCAGGTTCAAGCCCTCAGCCCATATTACTGTAAATGGCTTTATAAGTTATAAACCGGGTAATAATTGACTGTTCGGGAAAAACAGAGGCATAATTTTAAACAAGTTATTTCATTCATATCGTAAGAATATAAGACTGTTCTTAAATCTCCTTTTCATCACTCATCAGCCCGTCCTGAAAATAACGCCCCACTTGTCTTTCTTTTTCCAGGCTTTGCCAACCAGGGTGCCGAAGACCTTTACCTCTTCCCACTCGTGCGGGGTAATATAAATGGGTTGGTAGTTTTCGTTTTCGGGCTGAAGCACGATCCCGTCTTTCCGCCTGCGAATGGTTTTGAGTGTAGTTTCCCCGTTGTAGGAAATCGCCCCTATCTCACCGTCCATGGGTTCCCGGGGATCGATGATAATATAGTCGCCATCGCGGATGTCGGCATCGATCATACTGTCTCCGTCCACAATAAGGGCGAAGTAGTGGTCGGACTTTGCCGGGTAGATTTCTACCGGCAGATGTCCCAGGTTTTCGCGGATTGCTTCGTGCATGCCTCCCGCGGCAATACGCCCTTTGACCGGGATGCCCGGAAAGAAACCCTTCAGCTCCGACCGCCGGCTCGGGTGGATATCATAGTTTCCTTTCCCCGACCTGCTAAGGTAGTTCTTCTTTTCCAACG
>CAYWDK010000038.1:0-16394 GCA_964457025.1 uncultured Balneolaceae bacterium
ATGGAGAGCGGCCTCATCGACAACACCGTAGTCGACGAATAAGTACCATTCATCACGAGCAGCGGGTAGCTAGTCGATATTATTTCATCGTAACCTTCTGCATTTCTACTTTGTATTTGTAAAACTTTTTAAGAACTGCTGTCGTCCTGTAACTGACACCTTTATTATACGTTTTACCTGTAGTTGCATGGAAATCAGGGTACTATTATAATAGTATTATATTGATTAATCGTCGTTTTAAACCTTAGGGACATGTCTAAAAAATATATTATTGCCGGTAGCCTGGTCATCCTGGTGTTGATATCATGGCTGGCTCTCGGTACTGAATCATCGGAGAGCAACACCATACTGGTAAATGCCAAGAAAGGGGCATTCCAGGTGGATGTAACCACGACGGGCGAATTGCGCGCAAAAAATTCAACCAGTATACGCGGTCCGGAGGGAATGCGCGACATCCGCGTGTATAATGCAAAAATACAGAGCCTTATTCCTGAAGGGACAGTAGTGGAAAAAGGTGAATTTGTCGCCGAGCTCGACCGATCGGAAGTACTCAGCAAGATGCAGGATGCCCAGCTTGAACTTCAGAAAGTGCAATCCCAGTTTGAGCAGGCACAGTTGGACAGCACCCTGACCCTTTCGCAGGCCCGGGATAACCTTATCAACCTCGAATATACGGTTGAAGAGCGCAAGATAGCTGTCGAGCAGTCAAAGTATGAATCCCCGGCCGTACAGCGACAGGCGCAGATTGACTACGAAAAGGCACAGCGCCAGCTTGAGCAGGAGAAAAAGAATTATGAGACCAAGGTTAAACAATCCGAGGCTAAGCTGCGAGAGATACAAGCCGATCTGGAAAAAGAGAAAAATGACCTCGATAAGATTCGTCAGGTGATGATGCAGTTCCGCATTACTGCACCCGAGAACGGCATGGTGATCTACAAAAGGAATCGCAACGGCACCAAAGTGACCGAAGGAAGTTCCATCAACGCATGGGATCCCGTTGTAGCCGAACTTCCCGACTTCAGCGTTATGGAGTCGGTTACCTACGTTAATGAGGTAGACATACAGAATGTAAAGGTGGGCCAGCAGGTAGATATCGGCCTGGACGCCAATCCCGACAAGAAGCTAACCGGCGTGGTGACCGATGTGGCCAATATCGGTGAGCAGCGACCCAATTCCGATTCTAAGGTCTTTGAAGTCATTATTAAGGTAAACGAAGCCGATACCACACTCAGGCCTGCCATGACTACCAGTAACGTCATCCACGTAAATTCTATGGATGACGCTCTATTTGTTCCACTGGAGACTATACATGCCGTCGATTCGCTCAATTTCGTCTTTGTTCAGGATGGCCTCGGCGCGGTGATGAAGCAGGTCATTATGGGCATCACCAATGAGAACGACGCTGTTATTCATGAAGGAATAACACTGGATGATAAGCTTTATCTCTCCACTCCGGCCGATACCTCAGGTATACGCAAGGAGCTTTTGCCGGAAGAGGTAGTACAGAAATACCGTCAGCAAGACCGGCCGCAACAGCTTCAGCAGGAAGAGGATGAAACTGTGGAGCAGGCAACCGATAATCCTCGCAGGAGAGCGCGGCAAGGTGCAGGCCAAAGTGCTACGGCATCACAGGACGAAGGCTAGACCTGCTTCCCAGACCCTAAGCAACCTAAAACGGGACCAGATCATTGTTACAGATACTGCTTTATAACCTGGATATCGCCCTTGAAGCGATCCGGCAAAATACGATGCGCTCCTTTCTTACGTCTCTCGGTATCATCTTCGGAGTGGCGTCGGTTATAGCCATGCTGGCCATAGGCCGCGGTGCCCAGGAAGAGGTGTTGAAGCAGATGGAGTTGCTCGGCACCAACAATGTCATTATAGAGCCCGTCATCGAGCAGGCCGAAGGAGAAGTGCAGGAGACAGCTCTGGTTCCTGCCGAACAGAATCGCTATTCTCCCGGACTGACCCTTGAGGATATGTACTCTATCCAGGAGCGGATCCCGGAGGTGCGCCATGTCAGTCCCGAAATTATTTTTGAGACTTCTTTTATCCGAACCGGACGCATGCGTACCGGAAAACTGGTCGGGGTTAACCAGCGCTATTTTGATATAAACAACTTCAACTTTTCGGCCGGCAATACCTTTACCGACCAGCAAATTCGGGAGGCCAAGCCCGTCTGTATTATCGGCTACGATGTAAAAACGAAATTTTTTGCCGGGCAGGATCCTATCGGCAAACGGATCAAGACCGGGGACCTTTGGCTTACGGTTGTGGGGGTGCTGGAGAAGCGCGAAATGAGTACAGAGAATATTGAAAACTTGGGCATCCGGAATTACAACCTGGATATTTATGCTCCGGCTACAACGGTATTACTTCGGTTTAAGAACCGGGCACTGGTCACCCAGCAGGATGTGCAGGAAGCCGAGTCGGAAGACGGCAACGGAGTGGTCTTCTTCGGCGGCGGGGTGGCGGTTACTTCCGGCGGTGAGGGTTCCGGCGGATCGGTTGACGGCAACTACAACCAGCTTGACAAGCTTATTGTGCAGGTCAGCGACAACCGCTACAGTGTACCTATTGCCGAGGTAATGCGCCGTATGCTCATGCGCCGGCATAACGGTGTGGTCGATTTTGAAGTGATCGTACCCGAACTGTTGCTGCAGCAGGAACAGCGTACCAAACAGATTTTTAATATCGTACTCTCTTCCATCGCCTCGATATCGCTGATTGTTGGCGGTATCGGCATCATGAACATCATGCTGGCATCGGTGGTGGAGCGTTACCGCGAGATCGGGGTACGCCGGGCCGTGGGAGCACAGAAAAGGGATATTCACCTTCAGTTTTTGACCGAGGCGCTGGCCATCAGTATTTCGGGAGGACTGGTAGGCATCATTTTAGGAATCGCATTCAGTTATATCATTGAAATTACCGCCGGCATCATCACTATCGTTTCCCTCGGCTCCATCCTGATCTCATTCGGGGTGGCTATGGCCATCGGAGTGGTATTTGGCTTTTTCCCGGCCCGCCGCGCAGCAGAACAAGACCCGGTTTATGCTCTACGCCATGAATAAATTTTCTCATTTAACCACACTTTTACTCATCGTTATCGGTTTGGCTTTCACATCGCGCGATGCTGCGGCACAGGATCTGGGAGCTATGACTCTGGAAGAATGTATCGCCGTAGCACAGGACCAGAGTCCGATAGCCGAAGCGGCGCGTTACGATTTGATTGCCAGCAACTGGCAGTACCGATCCTTCCGGGCCGACCTCCTGCCCAGCCTGACATTATCCGGGGATGCTCCCAATTTCAGCCGCTCATTGCAGCAGCAATTTTCAGGCGGGGTTTTTGAGTATTTTGATATCACCCAGTCTGACGCCTCCGCACGATTGGGGGTCAATCAAAATATTCTTTACACGGGAGGTAGCCTCTCTCTTTCGACGGGATTGACCCGTTTGGGTATTTTCAAAGGGGAGGACCGCTATCTTTGGCAAAGTACCCCGCTGGTAGTCGGTTATACTCAGCCTATTTTTCAGTTTAACAACCTGAAATGGAGAAACCGACTGGAGCCGCTGCAGCATGAGATTGCGCAAAAAGAGTATGTAGAGCAGATGGAAGGCGTGGCCGTAAGCGTGACTCAGCGCTTCTTCGATGTCTATCTGGCCAGGATTAACCTGGAAAATGCGCAATTTAACGTAGCCCGTAACGATTCCATTTACAATATTTCCCAGGGACGTTATAATGTGGGCAGCATTGCCGAAAACGACCTGCTCCAGACCGAGCTGGCCCTGCGCAATGCCGAGTCGGCCCTGACCCGGGCCCGCATCGAATACGATCGGGTGCTCAACGAATTCAAGATTTATATGGGCTATCCTACAGAGGTACAGCTTGAGCTTGAGGAGCCGGAGGAGCTGCCCGAGATGGATGTGGACATCCAGCAGGCGAAACAGCTGGCTATCCAAAACAACAGCGAAGCCCTTACTTACAGGTTGAATGAACTTCAGGCAGAACGAAGCCTTGCCCAGGCAAAAAGCCAGGGTGGTTTTTCTGCTACTCTCCGGGCAAACTATGGATTGAACCAGACCTCCGAAGATTTCAACGATGTTTATAGCAGTCCGCTTGACCAGCAGTTTTTTACGGTAGGCTTCGATATCCCCATCTTCAACTGGGGCAAGCAGCAGGCCGAGGTGAATGCGGCCCGTAACCAGCAGCGTGCCGTCAGCAACAGCATAGAATTTCAGCGCAGGCAGTTCAACCAACAGGTGGAATATATCGTGAGCCAGTTTTTGCAGCTGCGCGATCAGGTGTTGCTGGCCGCCCAAGCCGACACCATCGCCCAGCGCCGCTACGAAGTGGCTCAGAACCGCTATCTCATCGGAAAGATCGACATCACCAACCTCTTTATTGCGCAGAACGAGAAAGACCAGGCGCGTCAGGGGTACATCCGTGCTTTGCGTGAATTCTGGTCAGGCTGGTACGAACTGCGCCAGCTTACGCTCTATGACTTCTACCGCGACGAGCCGATCAGCTACGGGCTGGATTAGTTATAAATACCTGACAGCGTCACGGGAATACGGGACCTGTCAACGTTTGAATAGAGCTAATACCAAACCAACGCTGTCAGGACCTCCCTCCGGCATGACGCTGACAGGGTGATAGGTATCAGGAATATTTCGGCAGCAGCTCGAAGAACTTGGCCGAGGTCTGTATTCCGCGGTAGAAATCCTTCAGCGCGAACTTCTCATTCGGCGAGTGGATGGCGTCGCTGTTCAAGCCGAAGCCCATCAGTATAGACTGTGCCCCCAGCACTTTCTGGAAGTCGGCAACGATGGGGATGGATCCGCCTTCACGGCTGAAGAGCGGTTCTTTGCCATACACTTCCTGAAACGCTTTGGCTGCGGCCTTCAGGCCGTAGAATGAGAGGTCGGTGATGGCCGGGTGCCCGCCGTGATGTTCGGTGACTTTTACCGTGACGGTATCAGGCGCCAGCTTCTCGACCTGTTTCTTGAAAAGCTTTGCAATTTTCTTCGGATCCTGGTTGGGAACCAGCCGCATGCTGACCTTTGCTCCCGCAACCGAAGGGAGCACCGTCTTGGCGCCTTCGCCCTGGTAGCCGCTCCACAGGCCGTTAACGTCGAGAGTGGGCCGTGCCGAAGCACGTTCCAGGGTAGAATATCCCTTTTCTCCATGCAGTGCTTTCAAGCCGAGATTCTTTTTATAGGCGTCCTCATCAAAGGGGAGCTGCTTGTAGGCTTCCCGGTCTTCGTCCGACAGCGGTTTGACGTCGTCATAAAAACCATCGATCTGGATTACACCGTTTTCGTCTTTCAGCTTGGTGATGATCTCTGCCAGTACGTTGGCGGGGTTCTCCACCGCTCCGCCATAGACTCCGGAGTGCAGGTCGCGGTTGGGCCCGGTTACTTCCACTTCCATATAAGCCAGTCCGCGCAGGCCGTAGGTAATGGAAGGCGTGTCTTCGGCAAACATCGCCGTATCGGAAATGAGCACCATATCACATGACAGCAGTTCGCTGTGTGATTCAATAAAGGGAACCAGGTTGGGCGAGCCGACCTCCTCTTCGCCTTCAAGGATAAACTTGATGTTTACGGGAAAATCAGTGCCGGATTTTACATAAGCTTCGAGAGCCTTGACATGGGTAAATGATTGTCCCTTGTCGTCGCTGGCTCCGCGCGCGTAGATGTCGCCGTCGCGTACGGTAGGTTCGAAGGGAGGCGTATCCCACTTCTCCAGCGGATCGGGCGGCTGTACGTCGTAGTGGCCGTACACCAGTACGGTTGGTTTGGAATCGTCTGTGATGAGCTCTCCATAAACAATGGGATTCCCATCCGTCTCGAAAAGCTCTACCCGGTCCAGGTCCAGCGATTCCAGATTGGTTTTTAAAAATTCAGCCGCTTTTCGCACATCGCCTTTATGGCTTGAGTCGGTGCTCACGCTCGGGATGCGAAGCAGCTCAAACAGTTCTTCCTTGAAATTTTCTTTATTCGATTCGATGTATTCCTGAACGTTTGACATAGAGTTTAATTTATTTAGCCACAGATGTTCACGGATAATACAGATCTGTGAGAATCTATGGCAATGATTTACAGAATCATAATTTCGTCGTCGGGGATCCACCCGTACAGCCCGTTGCTCATGCGCACATAGCTCCAGAGGGGATGTTCCCTGCTTTCGTATTGGTCGACGGTGAAAGTATAGCCTTCATAGGCCTGACTGACTACCGCGGCGTCACTGGACGGACGTTCCAGAACGTTGGCTTGCCGGTGTACCATCACCGCCTCACTATAGCGACTGTCAACATACTGAACATAAAAACTCCCGAGCAGCAATAGCAAAGCCAAAGCGGAACAGCTCAATCCGGAGAGGCGAAGTACTTTTTCCCTCTCGGCTAAAAACCAGTGTCCGGCAAACAGCATCACTCCGGTATTTAATAAAATAATAGCGATGGCCAGCAGTACCGAAGCCCCGACGTTTATCCTGAGCCAGTCCACGGCTTGTTCCCACGGCAGCTTCGGCAGGATGGCTGATTGGCGGCTGAACTGTTCCTCCACATATTCCAGGCCCGATTGCGCCTGTTCTTCCGTCTCGTCAAAGCGGGAGGCTTTGATGAAGTAGTATTTGGCTTTCCCCAGAGAGTCGGCCTGCACATAGCTCAGTGCCATATTCAGGAAGAGGGCGCCCGAGCGGGCTCCTGTCTTTTCAATATCGTTGTAGATTGTAAGCGCTTCAAGATAGTTGCCCTCTTCAAGCCGGTCGTTGGCCCGGTCGAAGAGCAGCTGGGCATTGTCCTGGGCCCGGAGTGCCGGCGCTATAGCAGCGACAAAAAGCAGAAGCCATACCGTAAACAAGGCGGCCTGTTTTTTGCGACTCCGTATGCTCCCCGGTACCATCCTCATAACTTGCTTCACAGCTCCTTTTTCAGTTTGTCTACGATGCTGTGGGCCAGCCCGACATGCGACTTGAGATAATCGGCCGAAGTATCGGGCGCATAGCTGATGGTAGCACATTTGTCGAGCAGCATGCGTACGTTCTTGATCAGGTTTGTATCTACATTGTTCTTTTCCAGTGCTTCAATATACCCTTGCAGTGAGAGGCCGGCTTCGGGAAGATTCAGCCGGTCGCCGATAAATCCCGTCAGCGCTTTCTGCAACAGGTTATAAGCCGTTTTAATTTCTCCGACCTCTGATTTTTCTACGGCTTGGTGCAACCGCTCCTGTGCCGTCTGATAGGCGGTCTGGGAACGGGCAAAAGCAGTGTCGGTGCCCATTTTTTCACGGTAGGTTTTCTGCCAGTAAGCTCCGCCTAGTACCAGCGCTGGGATCAGCAAGCCCACCCAGAACCACCAGTAGCCGCTGAGTGCCTGGTCCTGATCGGTTGACCAGCTTGCAAGGCCGGTGACCGGTTGTACCGAAAGTGCCAGCGGCTGGTCGGTTGTAACAGGAGCATTGGGATCCCGTTTTACGGAAAAGGAGAGTGCAGGGAGGGTCACCCGCTCGTAGCGGTCGCGGTCCGGGTTAAAATAAGCCAGGGTTGTTTCCGGAATGGTATAGCTGCCGGGCGTCCGGGCAATCAAAATATCGGTGAAGGATTTGGTCCCGCTGATCTGCTGATTTCTTCGGTTGATACTGGAGTTTTCCTGCGGGTCATAAACTTCAAGCCCCTCCGGAATCTCGTAGTCCGGTTTACTGAGCAGCGGTACGTTACCGGTGCCGCTGATACGGGTGGTAATTTCGATGGACTGCCCTGCGATCGCTTCGCGGTTGCTGATGTTGCGGTTGATGTTAAAGGAGCCGACAGCGCCGATATAGCTGGCGTCGGTGATATCGGGCAGGGGCTGTACTTCCAGGGTCACGGGGTCGGTCTTGAGTTCAACCTGCCGCTGGTTGGTCCCGAAGCCGCCGAAAAAACTGCTGAAGGGATCGTCGCGCGAGGACGAGGAGCGGACCGAGACGATAATTTCGTATGGACTGATGGTCAGTTCGCCCGTCTTAGTCGGGAAGAGCGCAAACTGCAACAGGCGCGCCCTTCGGTAGCGTACGCCTCCCACCACGGTAGATGTGGCCCGCGGACGGTCGGTATTTTCCAGCTCCTCTTTCCAGAAGCCTTCGGCCTTCCATCCCGGCACGGGCTGGTAGGAGTTCACTTCCAGGCCGTCTTTGAAAAAAAGGATTACATCGGCGATCAGCTGTTGCCCGGCTACGGGACGTGAATCGGAAACTTCCAGCCGCAGAAAAATCTCGGGCCGCGAAGAACCGGATGAAGGATCGTTGGCCGAAGTATTACGGTCGACGATACGGACGTCGATAGGCCGGGTCTTGTATTCGGTGCCGTCGATGTTAATGGTAATGGCCGGAATCTGGTGGTCCCCTTTATCCTGGGCAATCAGGTAGTAGCTGTAGGAATAGGAAGTATTCGTCTTGCCGTTTACAAAGCTGTAGCTGCGCGAGGTAGATGGGTTTTTACTGAGCAGCCGGAAACCCGGAAAGCCGGGCAGCTCGGGGCGAGACACATTGTTGAAATCTCCGCTTACTTCTACCGTCAGGCTAATCCGCTCGCCGGTATAGATGGTTGTTTCGGTAACGGTGGCATTGACGGTGACATCGTTTTGAGCATATCCGGCCGGAGCAAAAAAGCCGGACAGCAGTATGAGAAAAAATAAAAGTCGGGCAGGCTTACCAGTCCTTTTCATTCTCGGTATTCGTCGACTCGGTTTTCTGTTTCTTGAATTCTTTGAGCAGTTCTTTCTCTTTCTGTTCCAGCGCCTTCAGAATTTTTTCCGCTTCGGCTTTGCTTATCTGGTTGGATGACTGCTGTTGCTGTTGTTGCTGGTTCTGCTGTTGTTGCTGCTGGTTTTGCTGCTGTTGGTTCTGCTGGTCCTGATTTTGCTGTTGCTGCTGATTCTGCTGTTGCTGGTCTTGCTGTTGATCCTGGTTTTGTTGCTGCTGATTCTGTTGTTGTTGCTGCTCCTGTTCCTGCTTCTTCTGTTTGGCCAGCTCGTAGTTATGCTTGGCGTCGGTGTCTATTTGTTTATAGCGCAAGGCATCTTTGTACGATTTCAGTGCTTTGTCCCACTGTTGGGCATCGGTATGGATGTTGCCGATGTTGTAATCGGCAAGAGCCCGCTGTTCGGGGTCGTCGGTCATGCTCTTGAACTGCTCGAAGTAACGGATAGCTTCTTCGGCATTGCCCTGCTTGGCCAGCGCATTGCCCAGGTTGAAATAGAGTTTCGCATTTTCGGGATTGGAGTCAATCGCTTGTTTGTACAGTTCTACCGCCGTGGCATAGTCTCCCTTCCGGTAGGCTTCATTGGCCTTGCGGGCGTCATCGATGGATGCCCCTGTCAGGAACAATCCCAAAAGTATAACTGCCAGTTTCTTCATAATAGCATGCTCGTTACGGTTCGTTAAAAACAACGCCAAAGGAGCGCCTAAATTGTAATAAGGCTAGTCCATGTTCTCGGCGATGGCGAGGGTTTCCTCGTCCATTTTCATGCTGGTGAATACGTTCGATACGTCGTCGTTATCCTCGAACTTTTCAATGAGTTTGAAATTAGAGACGGCAACGTCTTCGTCTACCTTTACTTCGGTTTGCGGGATGCGGATCAGCTCGGCCGATTCCACTTCGTAGCCGGCTTCCTCGAGGTTGTCTTTTACCTTGTACATCTGTTCGCGGGCCGTAATAACCGAGTAGAAGTCTTCGTCATTCTCAATCTCTTCGGCCCCGGCATCGATGGCTTGCAGCATAAATTCCTCTTCGTCAAAGCCGACATCCTTGATGCGGATGGAACCCTTCTGGTCAAACATATAGGCAACGGAGCCGTCGGTACCCAGGTTGCCGCCGTGTTTGGAAAAGATATAGCGGATTTCGCCTACCGTGCGGTTATAGTTGTTGGTGGTCACCTCGATAAAGTAAGCCACACCGCCGGGCCCGTATCCTTCATAGGTGGCATCTTCGTACTTGCCCTCGCCCTCATCCAGTTCGCCGGTACCCTTCTTGATGGCACGCTCGATATTGTCTTTGGGGACATTATCACTCTTGGCGTTGTCGATAGCCACACTGAGGCGCGGATTCATATCCGGGTCCCCGCCGCCTTCACGGGCCGCTACGGTAATCTCCCGCAGGTGTTTATTGAAAATCTTGTTTCGCTTTTTATCCTCTTTGGCCTTCTTATGCTTTATATTAGCCCATTTAGAGTGACCTGCCATACGCTTGGTAATTTTGTTCCATGTTCCGGGGTTATAACCGCAAAGGGCGGTACAGCAAACTCTTTAATATAAAAGATAAGAGACTTTACACCTAATTGTGAAGATCGGGAATTTCTGAGGTCAAATTATTTGTTACCTTTCTTCCGGTTGTTGATATATGACAGCCGGCGACAATTTTTACTATTAAAGACATTATTTATGAATATCGGCATTGTCTGTTATCCTACGTTCGGGGGAAGCGGGGTGGTCGCAACTGAACTGGCCAAAGGGCTTGCACAGCGCGATCATCAGGTTCATATCCTCAGTTACGCCCGGCCCGCACGCCTCGATACATTCCAGACCAACATTTCGTACCACGAGGTAAACATCAACACCTATCCGCTTTTTGAATACCCTCCTTATGACCTGGCTCTTGCCAATCAGATGGCAAGTATGATTGAGTATGAGGGCATTGAGGTACTGCATGTCCATTACGCCATTCCTCACGCCACCAGCGCTTACCTGGCCAAGCAGATTCTGGGAGATAAGGCAGCGCATATTCCTATTATCACTACATTGCACGGCACTGATATTACACTGGTGGGCAGCGATGCCAGCTACAAGAATGTAGTCGACTTCTCCATCAACCAGAGCGATGGGGTGACGGCCGTCTCGGAGTACCTCAAAGAAGAGACCTACAAACGATTTGATATCAAAAAGGATATCGAGGTCATTCCCAACTTTATCGACCTGGACCGCTTTAAGAAATCCAACAAGAGCCATTTTAAAAAAGCGATCTGTCCCAATGACGAGAAGGTAGTGGTACACGTCTCCAATTTCAGGGAGATCAAGCGCGTGCCGCATGTGATATCGGTTTTTCATCGCATACTGGAGAGCGGTATTGATGCCAAGTTGCTGCTGGTAGGTGACGGGCCGGATCGCACCAAGGCCGAGCGCCGCTGCCGCGAGCTGGATATGTGTGACGAAGTGCGTTTCCTGGGTAAACAGGAGAATGTGGAGGAGATCCTTTCCATAGCCGATCTCTTTATGATCCCTTCCGGTTCAGAGACCTTCGGCCTGGCCGCACTCGAGGCGATGAGCTGCAGCGTGCCGGTGATCAGTTCCAACGTAGGGGGACTTCCCGAAGTGAATATCCACGCCGAGACCGGCTACCTTTGTGACCTTGACGACATCGACTGCATGGCGAAGTATGCCGTTAAGATTCTGGGCGATGAGAAGCACCACAAGGAGCTCTCGGAAAATGCGCGCAAGCGGGCCGAGCTGTTTGAAATGGATAAGATTGTAACCCAGTACGAAGAGTATTACGAATCGATCCGGAAGGAATTAATGGAGAAAGTCTGAATCGGCTTTTCCTGAATCCAAACCGCACAGCTGAAATGCCAAAGGCAGTATTATGATACTGCGATATTTCCGACGGCAGTGGATTACCCGCCGGCCGTTTCCCCCATCCTGGGAGCGGCTTCTGTTGGACAAGATGCCGGTATACCGGATGCTCCCTGATGGTATGAAGGAAAAATTGCATCGGCGTATCCATGTATTTATGGACGAAAAGTTGTTCGAGGGGTGCGGGGGACTCGAGCTCACCGAAGAGATGCGGCTGCTTATTGCCGCCCAAGCCTGCATGCTTATCCTGGAAGAAACCTCCGACTACTATCCGGCCCTCAAGGCCATCCTGGTATATCCCGAGGATTATATGGCTCCGGTCTATGAAGTAGGTGCCGGAGGGGTGGTTACAGAAGGATGGGAGTCGCGATCCGGAGAATCGTGGAATCCGGGTAATATCGTATTGTCGTGGAGCGACGTGCTCAGCGGCCTGCGCAATCCTTCCGACGCAAGGAATCTCGTCTATCATGAATGTGCCCATCAGCTGGATTATCACTACGGACTCACAGCCGGAGTCGATTTTGAAGGGCGGGTGGATAATGAAGACGAATGGTCTGAAATCCTGGCGGTGACATACCGTAAACTGCTACGGCAGGTACAAAGAGGAGAGGCCGGTTTACTGGATCCTTATGGAGCCACCAATCCTGCGGAATGCTTTGCGGTAGTGACGGAGTGTTTCCTGGAACGGCCGGAACCGCTGCGCAGTACCTACCCCGATCTTTATGCACATCTCAAAGACTTTTTCGGGTACGATCCTGCTTCGTGGTTTGCCGGTTGATAGCTCGCCTATCAGGCAGCAAGCACTTTGGAAACCGCTTCTGCTGCCTCTTTTAGCAGTACGGCTGAAATCACGTTGAGATCGGAATTGTCGATGATCTCTTTGGCTTCCTCGGCGTTGGTTCCCTGCAGGCGTACGATGATGGGTACGTTTTCAACCTTTTCGGCGATCTCGGGATCCTTGACTGCTTCGATGATGCCGTTGGCTACACGGTCGCAGCGGACAATACCGCCGAAGATATTGATCAGGATGGCTTTTACATTTTTATCATCCAGGATAATGCGAAAGCCGTTTTTTACGGTCTCAACGTTAGCGCTTCCGCCTACGTCGAGGAAGTTGGCCGGTTCGCCGCCGGAGAGTTTGATAATATCCATGGTAGCCATAGCCAGTCCGGCGCCATTTACCATACAGCCCACGTTGCCGTCCAGTTTAATGTAATTGAGTCCGAATTTGGAGGCTTCAAGCTCAACGGGATTCTCTTCCGACTCGTCGCGCAGCTCCTGAATATCTTTGTGGCGGAAAAGGGCGTTGTCATCGAAAGTCATCTTGGCATCCAGTGCAAAGACGTCGCCGCCGGGAGTCAGCACCAGCGGATTGATCTCCACCATATTGGCGTCCGTATCCATATAGCATTTGTAGAGTGCCTGGATGAATTTGACGCCTTTCTTGAAAGCGTCGCCTTCCAGTCCGAGCGCAAAGGCCAGCCGGCGCGCCTGGTTATGCTGAAGATCCATGCCCGGCTCCACCCACTCTTTGATAATCTTTTCGGGCGTCTCTTCAGCTACTTTCTCAATCTCAACGCCGCCCTCGGTAGATACCATAATCACATTCTGGCTGCGGGCGCGGTCAAGCAGAATGCCCAGGTAAAACTCTTGTTCGATCTCCACACCGTCGGTTACGTAGATGCGCTGTACTTTCTGTCCCGCTTCTCCGGTCTGTACCGTAACCAGGATGTCGCCTAACAGCGATTCGGCTGCTTCACGAACTTCGTCAATGGTTTTGCAGAGAATAACACCTTTTGCGTCGCTGTTCTTGGTACGGCCTTTGCCGCGTCCCCCGGCGTGAATCTGCGCCTTCACCACAAAGAGCGTGGCTCCGTCGGCTTTCATCTTTTCGGCAGCTTCAACGGCTCCATCAACGGTGTCGGCAGCGATGCCGGCGGGGACGGCTACGCCATAATCTTTCAGAATTTCCTTGGCTTGGTACTCATGTATCTTCATAACAAATCCGTGTCGGTAAAAATCGGTTAATCCTGTAGTTCTGGTGCGTCCAAAGGTAGCAAGAGTAGGGCGTAAATAAAAGTGGTTTCAACCACTAAGGTACCGAGGGCGCGGAGGATAATTTATTCGAGGGCAAACAGATTTTTTGTAAGGAGTTTTGAGTTGGCAGGTCTTACAGCTAAGCAGTTAGTCTAGCTGGTTAAAACTACCGGCTCCCCCAAGCGTCCACGCTTGGGGCGTTAATAGCTAGTACAGGGATATGAAACGAAAGACCTATTCTGAAGAACTAAATTTCGTCACTCTAACGGTAGTGGATTGGATCGACCTCTTTACCAAGCGAGCCTACTCTGACTTTGTAATGGAAAGCCTTTACTACTGCATGAAAGAGAAGAATCTCCAGATTTATGCATTTGTATTGATGACCAATCATTTACACATGATAGTGAAGGCTAAAGATCCGTCTCTTCCTGATGTTCTCAGAGACTTCAAATCCTTTACGTCAAAAAAAATATTTGAGATGGTTGCTACGAATCCGCAAGAAGGGAGAAAGGGCTGGATGCTGAAGGCGTTCAGAATACATGGAATGCAAAATGAACTAAACAGGTACCATCAGCTTTGGCAAAATGGAAGCCATCCTGTTGCACTTTTCAGCAATAAAGTTATCCAGCAGAAACTGGATTACATACATGATAATCCAGTAAGAGCGGGATTTGTAGATGAAGCTTCAAAGTATTTTTACAGTAGCGCGAATCCAAATAATCCACTCGGTATAAAAATCCAATGAATCAAGCGTGGACGCTTGATTCAGCCGGTTAGCAAGAGTAGGGCGTAAATAAAAGTGGTTTCAACCACTAAGGCACTTAGGACACGGAGAGTAAAATGTTACTAAGTGACCTCCGTGCCTTAGTGGTAAAAATGTATTCATAATAAAAGACTCCTCACCTCTTCCCAGCTTTGGCAACGGTGGTCCGGCTGGACGTCATCCGCCTCTTCTGCTCCTTTTTCGGAAACACCGGTAAATAAAATACTCTTCATGCCGGCATTCTTGGCGCCCTTGATGTCGGTGTTGAGCCGGTCACCGATGTGGTAGGAGGCCTCCGCCCGGCAGCCGGTATCGTCAAGCATCTGCTTGAAAGCCTTTACCTGCGGTTTGCTGTAGCCGGCTTCGTCGCTGAAGAGGAAACTGTCGAAATAGTCGAGCAGTCCACATTGTTCCAGGTACTTCCGAAGCACCCGCCCCGGGGAGTACATGGTATCGGATATAAGGGCCAGCTTGTAGGCCCCGGCAAGTTCGGATACGGACTCTTTGACGCCAGGAAGCAGCTCCGGCGGACCTTCCCAAAGCGATTCTTCATACACTTCTACCAGGTAGTCCAGTTCTTTTGAAGTGGCAGGTATGCCAAGCTGTCCCAAAATAAGTTTTATCATCTCGCGGGATTGCGGGGTGCGTTGTTCGTTGAACCAGATACGGTAGAATTCTTCGGAAGCTTTGCGGTCGGCGTTGGAAATTTCGGATTCCGGAAGGTTCTCGACATATTCCGAGGCTACTTCATGCAGGGCTTGCTCACGGATCTGCTTTCTCTTTTTTCCGCCGGTATGGGCGATAACAAGGGTATCCCAAAAGTCGATGGAGAGAAGGGCATCAGTTTTTGTCATGAAGCAATCGGAATTGAGTTCAATCGCAGGATTCCATAAATTCAGAACTCAAAAACACGGAACGAGGTATCTTCGTTTGAATAAAGCCAAAATAATGTCGGCGGAAGATCTGAATCGCACCTATTTGCGATTTGCCCACCAGTTTTTAGAACCGCACGACGACCCGTCCAAATTGGCGATCATCGGAATGCAGACCCGCGGCGTGCATATCGGCCGCAGAGTTAAGGAAATTATTTCCGAGAAGTTTGGCCTTGATATCGACTTCGGCATACTGGATGTGACTTTCTACCGCGACGACTTTCGAATCAAGCTGAAGATGCCGGATGTCAAGGTCACCGAAATTCCCTTCGATCTCTACGAACGGGATATTGTACTGGTAGACGATGTGCTATACACCGGCCGTACCGTGCGCTCGGCTATGGACGCCCTGATGGATTACGGCCGGCCCAACTCCATAAAGTTTTGCTGTATGGTAGACCGCGGCCATCGCGAACTTCCCATTTTTGCCGATTACGTGGGCGTGAAGCTTCCAACCCATGTCCGTGAAGAGGTGCGGGTCAAAGTGAAAGAGATGGATGGCGAAGATGCCGTATATGTGGTTCAGAATCCCAAAGAAGAGCAGGCAGAAGAGTAATGGCGAAGAAAAAAGATCAGAAGCAGGTTTACGACTTCGGGCACAAACACCTGCTCGGCCTGGCGGACTATTCCCGTGAAGATATCCTCTATGTGCTCGACCAGGCCAAATACTTCCGGGAGATTCTTGACCGCCCCGTCCCCAAGGTACCGACGCTACGCGACAAAACCATTGTGAACCTTTTTTACGAGAATAGCACTCGTACCCGTCTCTCCTTCGAGCTGGCACAGAAGCGGATGGGTGCCGATGTGGTAAACTTCTCAACGGGCTCCTCAAGCGTAAAGAAAGGCGAGACTCTCAAGGATACCATTCGCAACATCAGTTCGATGAAAATCGATATGGTGGTTGTTCGTCATGAGAGTCCGGGCGTACCCCACTTTCTGACGCGGCTCGTTGATGCCGCCATCATCAATGCCGGCGACGGTGCGCATGAGCATCCCACCCAGGCCCTGCTCGATATGTTTACCATGCGCCAGCTGCATCCCGACCTGGAAGGCAAGAA
>CAYWDK010000039.1:0-16133 GCA_964457025.1 uncultured Balneolaceae bacterium
GGAGGCCGGTGGCTTTCCACCCTTTTTTGTTTCTTTAGCGATAACGGTACAGCAAAACTATTGTGACTAAAAAGCCGACATACAGTGACAACGACCGCAAATGGATGAAGCTTGCGCTTGAAATAGCGGAATGGGGAGCCGGTTACGTCTCTCCCAATCCGATGGTGGGATGCGTTATCGTATCAAAAGAGGGCGAGAAAATCGGGCAGGGCTATCACGAACACTATGGACAGGCCCATGCGGAGGTTAATGCTGTCGACTCGGTCAAGGATAAAAGCAGGCTGGAGGGTGCCACGGTCTACGTCAGTCTGGAACCGTGCTCTCATCATGGCAAAACACCACCGTGCAGCGATATGCTGGCGGAGTTGCCGATTGATCGTGTGGTCGTAGCCATGGAAGATCCCTCTCCCAAGGTCAATGGCAAGGGAGTTCAGCAGTTGCGCGAAGCGGGGATAACCGTAGATGTCGGCCTGATGAGAGAGGAAGCGGAAAGGCTTAATGAGTTTTTTCTCCATCACCTGAACTATAACCGGCCCTTTGTCACACTTAAAATCGCGCAGACGCTGGACGGTTACATTGCTGCAGCTGACGGCAATTCGGAGTGGATATCAGGCGAGGAGTCGCGCAAGAGGGTTCATGAGTGGCGAAGCCGCTATGATGCGGTTATGGTGGGCCATAATACGGCCATGATCGACAACCCGCGGCTGACCGTGCGTCATGTGGAAGGCCGACAGCCCAAACGTATAGTGGTTGACGGGAACTTTGACCTGCCCAAAGACCTTAACCTTTTCACCGATCAGTATGAGGAGAAGACCATTATCCTGACCCACAACAAGTCGAAGGTAGAAAGCGAAGCCGACCCCATGCTGAATATGCTGAAGTCGAACTACTTCAGGGGCACGACGCTGCTTCTGCCGGAGAAGGAAGGCCATACCGATCTGGATGCCGCATTGAAAAAACTGGCTGCCGAGGATATCACGTCGGTGCTGGTAGAGGCAGGCCAAAATCTGGCCGGCGCCTTGCTCAGGGAGGGCCTTGTTGACAAGCTGTGCTGCTTTATAGCGCCCAAGCTGCTTGGGGCAGGTACCAGATCTGTGATGGGTATCGGCGTGCAACGCATGAGTGAAATTGTAACATTCCGGGAAACCGGCTGGGAAAAGGCTGGCGAGGATATGCTTTTTACCGGTTATCTTTAAAAACACCATTATGTTTACAGGAATAATAGAGGAAGTGGGAACCGTTCAGGGAGTCAAGCCCCTGCCGGGTGGCAGGGAACTGAAGATTAAGGCCGGTTTTGCATCCGAAGTCAAAGTTGACCAGAGTATCAGCATCAACGGAGTATGCCACACGGTGACCGCTTGTGATGAGCACAGCTTCAGCGTGCAGAGCGTGGATGAGACCCTTCGCAAGACGAGCATAGGCGACTTGGAAGAGGGTATGCCGGTGAACCTTGAACGTTCACTGCGTCCGGACCAGCTGCTGGACGGCCACCTGGTACAGGGGCATGTAGATGGGACAGGTACCATCGCCGATATACAAAAAGAGGGTACCGATTACCTCTTTACCATAGAGTATCCGGAAGAATTTGCCGAATTGATTGTAGGCCGGGGCAGTATCTGTGTTGACGGGATCAGCCTTACGGTAGCCAGGGAAGAGGGGACCCGTTTCACTGTCGCCATTATCCCATATACTTATGAGCATACCAATCTCAACGCCCTGGCTAAAGGCGACCGGCTAAACCTTGAGTTTGATATTATCGGGAAATACGTGGTTCGTTACCTGAAATCGAGAGGCAACGGTTAGTTTCTGAAGCGGCTGGTACCCCCGCGGCCGGTCGGACTGGAAGAGCGCTCGAGGTTTTTAAGAAGCGGCAGTTTCTGGAAAATACTTTGTATCTGTCCGCTATCTACACTGAGCCTAAAGGTATAGTACTGAAAGTCGCCGAAGGGGTTCATCGTAAAAGAGAGGTTCCAGCAGTGCAGGTCACGCTGCAGGGAAAATTGGGATGGCGTAAACTCTTTGTCAATGAAATCATAACCTATACGAGTGCTGAAGCTCCATTTGGGGGTTAGTTGAAAGCGGATGTTCTGGGCATTAATGGTGGCCGACTTGGTATTTTCCCTGTTAGGGCTTGGATTAAGTCGCCAGTTGTAACTGAAGTTGATCGACAATGACCATGGAGAGCGAAGGGATTCCACAGGCCTGCTGTTGAAGTTGGGGTCCATCTCGTCGAAGATAGATTGATTGAGCGGGTCATATTGGGCTGGAAAATGGGGGTCGCCGCTGTTCACCTGTATTCCATTCCCGTTTCCTCCGCTGAATGAGGTACTTGCCCGTATGCTGAAATCGACCATTTCGGCCAGCTGTTTCGAATTGTTGATTCGAAAACGGTCGATCTTTCTTCCCAGTGAATCACGCTGATAGAAGTTGAATCTCGTATCGGCGGAAATGTTTACGCCTTTGATGAAACTGGAAGAGAGCGAGACGTTGAGATCGCTCAGCTTGATACTGTCGGCCGCAAAGTTATAGCTGGTATTGAAATCCAGCCTGTCTATTAAACGGATAATATTTTCATTTTTCTCACCTGTTGAATCCCGTTTTACCTGCTTGGCTTCAAAAACGTTGCCCAGCCGGAAGCCGATACTCTGCTGTTCTCCGGCTCCGGGCCCCCGAAACACTTCGTTCTCAAAAATGGAATACTTCTCGACACGGCCGGTGGTGGTATCGGTCTGAACTTCCTTGTAGTAGCCCCAGTAGTCACTGCTGAAGTCCGGCCGGTAATTGAAAGATATACTGGGCCGCACGGTGTGGCGGAAGCCCTGTATGTTGCCGATGCCTTTGTTGAGTATGCCGTAGAAGGTGGTGGAAAGGTTGAGGCCCGTGCTGAAATCGCGGGCGGAGACAAAGCCACGTACCTGTTCCTCTTCTACCCGGTTGGAATCCGCGTTGAAGCTTTTCCTGATGCTCGTGGGAAACCAATATTCGTTGTAGTTCCCGCTCAGGCTGAGGTTGATAAAACGGCTGGGGATAAGCTGGCTCATAGCAACCGTAGCCTGCTGGCGGAAACCGTATTTGTAGTGCTCGTCATTTCCGGTAGCTTCGCGATACTTGGCGGGATCGAGCAGGGCTTCGAACCAGTTGATGCGCGCCGAGTCTCCCCGTATCGGGCTAAAGTTGTAGTCGGATTCAAAGCTGTTCTGGTAGCGGAAAGAGATGTTTTCGTACCAGGCATTTCTTCCTCCCGATCCGTCATTGCTGGCAAAGGGTGAAATCTGTTTGAGGCTGAAGTTGGCCGACGGACCGGACAGCTGGGTCCTGTTGGTCTTAAAGTTCTGGTTCTGCCTGGCCGAGATGCTGAAATTATACAGGTTCTCGGGGTGGTTGTAGCGATAGCTCAGACTCGAACTGGAACTGGTTTCTACTCTTTCATCAATATTGTAAGAATTACGGCGGAAAAAGTCGGCTGTTCGCAGGTTGATGTTGGCCGACATACTTGCATAGGGCGAGAACGTCTGGTTGTGCGTGAGGTTAATTCTCTTCTGGGTGTTGATACTGAAATCCGGGTCGGTCGGTTCAAGTCCCCGCTCGCGCGAATAGCCGACCGTTACGCTGCCGTTGAACTTGCCGCGGTTGCTATAGCTGGTCCGCCCGTTAAAATAGAAGGTCCCCGAAGTGAATATGTCAATGGAAGCCTGTGCGACGATGTAGTCGCTGAAATACTGGAACCATCCCAGGTTTTGTAGGCCGATGCCCCGAGTCGATTTATTCTGGTAGGCATAAGTGGGTTCCAAAAGTCCCGACTGTTTCTGTTCTATGCTGCCCGGGAGATATCCGAAGGGGAAAATAATGGGATACGGTATGTCGAGAATATAAAGCCGGGCATTGGTAAAGAATACCTTTTCCTGATCCACCACCTTCATGCGGTCGGCTTTGATGTAGTAATGCGGGTGGTCAAGCTGACAGGTTGAGTAGATAGCATCTTCGAGAAAAATGGTATGCGGATCCGTATTCTTGACCTTGGTCCCAATCAGGTTTCCCTGGTCCACTTTCATCCGCGCCACTTCGAACCGTCCGCGTTCGGTCTCGTAGTTGTAGTCGATCTTATCGCTCCGTATGCGATCGGAGTCTCTTACCAGGACGGGCTGAGACAAGGTATCCTGCGGTGTTTGGGTGGAGGCGCTGACCAGGTGCTTGTCCAGGTTCAGGGCAACCCTGCCTGCCGTGAGTTTTCCCGAAGAGCTGGTGACTTTCGATGACCCATAAAGGGTAGCTATACGATTCTCTTTAAAGTTGAAGACCAGCGAGTCGGTAGCCTGGAAATCCACCTGCCCTTCCTGCAGGCTTGCAGCCGAGGTGCCGCTTTGCTGTGTACTGCCTTCCGGAGGTTGCTGTTGCGTTGCCGTGGTATCGGTCGTGGTGGTGTCTCTCTGCACCTGCTCAATAATCTGGGCCTTAAGCTGGATCGGACCGGCTAAAAAGCCCAGTAAGAATACTGCAATCAAAGTCACTTTCCTTCCGCAGGATATCCGATATGTGTAGTTGAGCCTCATTCAGGAATAGTTAAAACAGTCCACCACCGGGTCAAATGTAAAGGATTCAAGTCTATAACACGCAAAGAAACCAATAAAGTATAAAATGGGAAAGGATATGCAGGGATAGCCGTTATTTAACCGGTTTTATTTTATAAACGGTTTCCCCTTCTTTTTTCATCCCGTACTCTTCCCGGGCAATACGCTCCAAAAGGGCGGGGTCATTTTTGAGATCCTCAATCTGTTTCTTTAGTTCCGCTGTCCGTATTTCCAGTTCTTTGGTCTTATGGATCAAATCGTCTTTGCGTTCGCTCAGCTGGTAGCGGGTCCACAGGCTGTAGGTGTCGATAAAAGCGAACCAGATAAAGACGAATCCCCCCAAAACGAGAATCAGGAAAGACTTGCGCCACCGTATGGGATTGAGGATTTGCAGATTCATTTAAAACCGATAATAGCTTAATGCCGCCTTTATGTCGAAAATTCAAACGGAAAATAGTGTTTTTTCCTGATTAATCGCAATCGTCGAAGCGGGCAGGGCATCCGGGGAAGGTGTGTGAGGCAGTCAGCCCCTCATGGAAAGGGCATTCTCAAAATGGCTTATGTCGGGGGCTTCATTTTTATTCTGAACAATGGCGATTACATCGAACCGCACGGGCCAGCCGTCCATTTTTCGTTCATAGATCCAGGCTTCGGCGGCTTTGAAGATGTTTTCCGCTTTCTCGTCCGTGACAAACTCCTCAGGCGCACCGAAAGCCGTTCCCGACCGCAGTTTGACTTCAACGAATACGATGCAGCTTTCGTCGTAGGCTACGATGTCCACTTCGGCGCGTTCAAAAAAGTAGTTGCGGTCGACAATGGTATAGCCCTTGGACTCCAGATAGGCGGCCGCAAGTTCTTCACCTTCATTACCGATTTGTTTTGTCGTTTTAGGTGTCATTTTCGCCTGTATCCGTATTTCCTTTGAGGGACTCCCTGATCTCTGCCATTTTCACCAGCTGTTTCAGGAATTTCAGGTTTTTCTTGTTGATGTAGGGCAGCAGCGCGGCGGTAAAGCGTTCGAACATCTCCAGGAACTGCACGAAGTTTTCAATGCGCTCCTTGAATTCCTTTTCTTCTTCGGTCTGTGAGCTCCCGGCCTCGAACATCTGCAGGCATTCTTCCAGGTTCTGGCGGATGGGGGCTACTTCACGCTGCTGGCGTTCTCTCACTATAGTGGCGACAATATTCCAGACGTCCTTTTCAGCGGTATAAAAATCTTTGCGTTGTCCCTTGAAGTGAACCTTGTAGACCAGCTGCCACTGGACCAGGTTGCGCAGGTTCATATTGGCATTGCCCCGGCTGATATCCAGCCGACTCATAATGGTGTCGGTATCGAGGGGTTCCGACTCGGCATATAGCAAGGCGTGAATCTGGGCCATCGTTTTATTGATACCCCAGGCCGAAGCCATCTCTCCCCAAAGCAAGACGAATTGCTCCAGGGCTTCATCATAATTGTCCGAGCGTTGCCTGGCCACGAGCCTGATTTTTGGTATTCACATTATTAGCCGCCGGCCTTGACCGTGATTTAGGAAGTGCCGGATCCGGAATCGGTAGATGGTGAGGCTGAAGTCGCCCCTGTTTTTTCACTCCCGGTTCCGTTCGTTCCTTGATTCTTCGGCCGGCCGTTGTTCTTATAATCGGTAACGTACCACCCGGAGCCCTTATACACAACTCCCCCTCCGCCTGTAATGATGCGGGATACTTTCTGCCCGGTATCGGGGCATTCGGTCAGGGGCTCGTCATTAATTCCCTGACGCACTTCAAAAGTGGTTCCGTCTTCTCGCTTGTATTCGTACGTTGGCATAAAATCAGTTTGGTTTTCTGTTCGCCCTGTCAATAAGCACAAAATGTGCCAAAACAGTTCGCCTGTAATATTTTCAGTTTCAGCAGAGTTTCTTCAGCCCCTGCTTTAGCCTTTTCATCGCCTCTTCCAGCTCGTCCATAGACGAAGCATAGCTCAGGCGTATTCCGTTTGGTTCCCCGAAAGCGTCGCCGGGCACGGTAGCCAGACCTTCTTCCTCGATCAGGTACATGCAAAGGTCGGTACTGCTTTCAATGGTATCGTCCGAAGTAGTCTGTTTACCCAGATAATGGGACACATCCGGAAAGACATAAAAGGCCCCGGAAGGTTTGAAGCATTTGATACCTTCTATTGAGGACAAGGCCTCAACGATATAGTCCCTTCGCTTTTTAAACTGTTCCTTCATCTTGTTTACTGCGGTCAGGTCGCCTTTATAAGCCGCCTCACCTGCCTTCTGTGAAATAGCAGAGGGGGCGGAAGTCTCCTGGCTCTGGATCTTGGCAACGGCGTCGACCACCTCCTGCGGTCCGGCCAGGTAACCCAGCCGCCATCCCGTCATGGCAAACCCTTTGGAGAAACCGTTGACCAGCAGCGTCCGATCATAAAGTTCCGGCGCCGCCTGCAGGATACCGGCATGCTCGCCATCAAAGACGATATACTCATAAATTTCATCAGAAATAATGTAGATATCCGGATGTTTTTTGAGCACATCCGCCAGGCTTTTAAGCTCTTCCAGGCTGTAACAGGTGCCGGTCGGATTGGAAGGGGAGCAGAGAATCAGCGCTTTGGTCTGCTCGGTGATGGCTTCCTCGAGTTGTTCGGCTGTCATCTTATAATTCGATTCAAAGGAAGTGCGCACGGTCACTGGGGTAGCTTCCGCCAGCTTGGCCATCTCGGGGTAGGAGACCCAGTAAGGAGCCGGTATGATGATTTCATCGCCTTTGTCAAGCAGCGCCAGCATACTGAAGCCCAGCGACTGCTTGGCCCCGTTGCTCACCACAATCTGTCCGGGATTATAGCGGAGCCCGTTATCCCGCTCCAATTTGTTTGAAATGGCTTCACGGAGCTCAGGAGTTCCGGTATTCATGGTATAGCCGTGAAAGCCGCTGCGTATGGCTTCGATGGCGGCTTCGCAGACATGCTCGGGCGTCTTGAAGTCAGGTTCACCCGCACTGAGTGAAACGATCGACTTACCCTGCCTGGCCAGCTCCTTGGCTTTAGCCGATATTTTTAGCGTTTCGGAAGGCGCAACAGATTGTGCACGTTTTGAAATCATGATACTTATTTATTTTTGAGAAGAGGTTGCGGCTGTCGGGCCTGCTGAAAATACCAAAAAACGCCTACGTTTTCTATGAGGGTATCAGCTTTAGTCTTCCTGCTGCCTGATTTTCTCGCTAAGCGCCGTTGCGACATGTTCAGGGACGAACGAACTCAAATCGCCATTCCAGTAGGCAACTTCCTTGACCAGCGAGGCAGAAATGAACGTCAGCTGTTCGTCTGGCATCAGGAAAACTGTGTCCACATCAGGTTCCAGCCGGCGGTTGGTCAGTGCCATGCGAAATTCGTATTCGAAATCGGAAATCTGCCGGACTCCCCTTATCAGGGTTTTTGCGTTCTTTTTTTTGGCAAATTCGACCAGCAGGCCAGTAAACTGTTCGATCTCGACTTTCTTTGCCCACTCTTCGCCTTCCAGGCACTTTCGGAGTAGGTTTTCCCGCTCATCCCCGGTAAATACGGCGTCTTTGCGCTTGTTGACAGCGATGGTCACGATAACTTTATCGAACAGTTCGGTTGCACGTTTCAGTATGTCGAGATGTCCGTACGTTATGGGGTCGAAGGAGCCCGGAAAGAGAGCGGTGGTTTTCATTGGTAGAAAGTTGGTTAGGATTTTGTGGAGTCTTCGTCATTTGCCTCAAAAATACTGACGATAGTCCTACCGTACGCTTTGGCAATGATGCATTGTGGATGTTCCTGAAAATCATGGCGCTTGTCGTGTTCCAATATAAGCCATCCGCCGGATTGCAGCCAGTTCTTGGCCAGTATGATTTCTACCATCTCTTCCATATGGGGATAATCGTAGGGCGGGTCGCTGAAAATAAAATCGTAGGGAACGGCAGGCCCTTTCAGGAAATCCTCAACGGCTATGACCGTAGTACGTATCCGGTCGTCAACTTCGAATTCTTCGGAAACTTTTTCTATATGCCGGATATTTTTGGGTTCGCTGTCGACGAACTGGACGCTTGCGGCTCCGCGCGAGATGGCTTCGAGTCCAAGGTTTCCGGAACCCGCAAACAGATCAAGCACCCTGCTCTCGCGTATGTATCGGCGGGCTTCGAGCATGGAGAAAATTCCCTCCTTGGTCCGGTCGGTAGTAGGTCTGACCTCCAGGGTAGCGGGAATATTTATTTTCCTGCCTTTGAGCGTGCCGGTTATTATTCGCATAAAAGCTTTATTGAATATCAGGTCAATGTGAGTGGGTATAAGGTATAAGGGTATAAGGTATAAGGAAAGCCCAATCTGGAGCAGAAACTTTGGTATTGCCTCTACCTTATACCATTATACCTCTCTTCACTTCAAGGCTAGCATAATCGCCGGGTAGGCCAGTTCCAGGCTGAAGCCGTAGGTGGTTTCGTCAGCTTCGACCTGCATCTTTTCCAGGCTGTCCATTTTGATGACGTTCCCGGCGTCGTCCCAGAAAGGTTCCAAGATTTCAATGATGCGGTAGGCGGGACTGCCGTATACGTGAATCTCTTCGTGCAGGCCTTGCATCCAGGCAAGCTCGCGGCTTTGTTGCAGCCAGAGGTAGGGCAAGTCTTCCATATCGTCAAAGGGGATATAGGTTGCGCCCCGAAGTTTGCCCAGGATAAATGAACCGACCGAAATGCAGTTTTTGAAGCAGCATACAGTCATAAAAGAGCCGCCGGCACCGGAATGGTCAATCCACTGCTCGCCTATTTCAAACTCGCTCACAAAGTCGGTGGTGGAAGCGCTGGAGGTGAGCTTCTCGAGTCCCTGCAGGGTCTTCCGGTTGCGTATTTGAAGAAATTTGTAATCCTGGTTGCTCAGGTTGTGCCAGGTAGGCTGGACCTGGTTTCGGTCTACGCCGCTCATCAGGATGTTGATATGGGCTTCCCTTTCGTCGGCACTATCGTAGACCAGCTTCGGCAGAGTCGTCCAGCACTCTTCGGTCGGAAAGGAGAGTACGTAGATATGGTGGATTCCGTACTGTTCCTTGATCCTGGAAACGGTTTGGCGGATACCCGGGAAATGGTCCGGGTTTCCTGTCAGGATGGCGTTGGTGATATCAAAGTTGAAGTCAACGGATCCTATGCGGGCAAGCTTCTTCGGTTGTTCCGGCTCATTTACGGCGTAGAAGAGCTGATTCTCAAAGAAGCAGAGCCCCAGATTAGGATTCGTCTCGCCCATGTGCCATCAGTTCCAGCTTGGTGCATTCAATAGGGTCGTTCGCTCCAGGTCGCCGATGCGGTCATCCGTATCGGGATCTTCCAGCAGGTAAAGCGGGGGATTCAGTGTATCGTTGAGGGTATACTGAAAACGTTTCTGTGGAGAACGCGGCGAGTAGATCAGCGAATCGGGGTTGTATACGCCTCCACCCAGCGGGGTAAACAGTGAATCTCCGTTCATGATCATCAATGAATCGGATTTGAGAAACGAAACCACGCTGTCAAGTCCGCCATCGGTCGGAGGATAGTCTCCCCGGCGTGAACGGTACTGGTTGATGGCATCCCTGAGGTTGGTCATGTTGTGGCGTACACGTTCGGTCATCTGCTGGCGTTCTATAACTTCCTGATAAGGCCCTACAATAGAGTTATATAATACATATCCCAAGACCAAAATAATAATGCCCAATACTATGCTTAACAGTTGGTTGCGCTTTTCAACATTCATGTTGCGATAAATATATAATTATAGTGTTTAGCGAATTTCGGACTTTGAAAATACATGCCGACCTGTTGATATGCAACTCCATCTCCGAAAAGGGATTAAAGAACATAAAATTTAATAATTGCTCAATATTGTAAAACTAATGACCCCCTTCTACCGGGATGAGAGAAGGTATACTTTTTCAGTAAGATAACTGGTCAGACCCCTTTGCCGGAATTTTTTAAGATCGTCAAAAAGGGAGTGTTCTTCCAGCAGCTTGATGGTAAAGCGGTCGCCGAACAGGCTTTCCACTTCCCGGCTGTGAACGGCAAAAGGAGGGCCCGTCATTTCCGTCTGATCGTATTCAAAGGCATTGAGAAAAATTTGTGTCTGCTCTCCGGTGAAATCCTGCAAGTGGCTGGCATAGGTCCGGCGCCTGTCAGGAGGCAGGGCGATGAGGGCGGCTTTATCGTAAATTAGATCGGGCGTGTCGATATACGATGGCTTGAGTTTGAGGAAATCCCCCACCCAAAATTGAAGCCGGTCCGAGCGGTAGATTGTAAAATCGTTTTTTTGCCCGATTGTAAATTCCAGTCCCTGTTTTTCAAAAAAAGAACGAGCAGCCTGTTCGGAAATATCCACTCCGGTCACCTCGCATTCTTGCTCCATAAACCATTGGAGGTCGAGGCTTTTCCCGCAGAGCGGAACAAGAACAGAGGCACCTTTATATATGGCTAATGTATCGCGATAGCGGATAAGGGGCGGGTATACCTTTTGCATATGCCAGCCCGTATTGCCTTTTTCCCACCGCGATTGCCAGTAACTCAGTTCCATTTCATTACATAATGGGATTTAACCGTTATATTGAACAGCCTATATAGCAGTAATCACAACAATAATAAAATAAACGCTCAATGGAATTTGATCCGCAAATAGGAGCCATAGCCAAAGTAATCGGCTCTATCTTTCTGGGCGGGCTTATCGGCCTGGAGCGGGAGCTGGCATCCAAGCCGGCGGGACTCCGCACACATATGCTGGTATCGGGAGCTTCAACGCTTCTGGTAGTGCTCGGCGGTTTTATGATCAGTGAGTACGGCAACAGCCAGTATATGAGTATTATCACGGCCGATCCGATCCGTATTATGGAAGCCATCATTACAGGTATCAGCTTCCTGGGAGCCGGGACCATCATCTTCAAGGATCAGAAGGAAAGCGTAGAGGGCCTTACCACGGCTGCTTCCATCCTGTTCGCTGCGGCCATCGGTATCACCATGGCACTCGGGGAATATACGATGGCCGCGATTCTGACTGTGTTGGTTATCGTGATTCTGTTCGCACTGGGGTATCTGGAGTCGTGGATCAGCCGCATCCGCGAGAAGATGCCTTCCAAATAGAATGTAATCTTAATCCTTCGTACCCGCTTTACCGGTGAACAGAAACGTACTCAGGCTGGCCATACCCAACATAATCAGTAACCTGTCGGTGCCCTTGCTCGGCGCGGTAGATACCGCCCTTGTAGGCCACCTGGAAGAGGTCTATTACCTGGGAGCCATAGCTGTGGGCAGCATGATCTTCAATTTTATCTTCTGGGGATTCGGTTTCCTGCGGATGGGAACCACCGGTATTACAGCTCAGGCCTATGGCGAAGAGGACAAAACCGAAAGCGTAATGACGCTGGGCCGGGCCATGGGCGTAGCCATGATCTGCGGACTGCTTATCCTGATGCTTCAGGCCGTAATAGCAGACCTCAGCTTTTGGTTGGTAGAAGCGACCCCGGAGGTGGAACGGTACACCCGCATCTATTTCGACATCCGGATCTATACCGCGCCTGCTACGTTGGGGCTGTACGCCATCAACGGCTGGTTTCTGGGGATGCAGAACGCCCGCTATCCGATGATCGTGACGGTTTTTCTGAATCTGTTGAATATTGTGTTGGATGTGTGGTTTGTCTACGGACTTCACATGAACGTGGCCGGTGTGGCCTTGGGTACCCTTATCGCACGCTACTGCGGATTTGCCCTGGCGCTGGTACTGCTGGCAGTCAAATACCGCGAATGGCTTGCTGCTTATGTCCACAAAAAACTTCTGGAAGTTCAGCCTATTATCAAATTCTTCACGGTCAATCGTGATATCTTTATCCGCACGCTCTGCCTTATTTTTACCTTTTCCTTTTTTACGGCTAAGTCGGCCGAATTCGGAAATGTCATACTTGCCGCCAATACCATCCTGCTGCAGCTCTGGATGATCGTTTCCTACGGCATCGACGGTTTTGCTTTTGCAGCCGAAAGTCTGGTGGGACGATTTACCGGTTCCCGCGAAAGGCACAAGGTTAGGGAAGCTGTCAAATACTGCTTTATATGGGGCATCGGCATCGGACTGATGGCTTCGGCAGCTTACGCCCTTTTCGACACCTTCATTCTCAATATATTTACCGATCAGCAACCGGTGATAGCGGCGGCGCTGGCTGTTTTCGGCTGGACGATTGCCGGGCCTACCGTGAGCAGTTTCTGTTATATATGGGACGGCGTTTTTATCGGAGCGACAGCCACGGTGCCGATGCGTAATTCCATGCTGATCGCGACCGTGCTGGTCTTTTTGCCGGCTTATGCCGTTGGTGTAACTTACCTGGGGAACCACGCCATTTGGCTGGCCATGACCCTGTTCATGATAGCCCGTGGAGCCACACTTACGTTCTATGCTCCCCGTTATATATTGCCTGAGACATCAACCGCCGAAAACTGACCGTTATAAAAATGGCTCAAGACAATTTTTCAAAGCAAGCCGAGGCTTATGCGAAATACCGTCCGGGTTATCCTCCGGACTTATTCGATTTTATACTAGGTCACCTGGCGGAGCGAAAGGCCGCATGGGACTGTGCTACGGGACCGGGAAAGGTGGCCGTCACTCTTGCAGAATATTTTGAGCAGGTGTATGCTTCCGACATAAGCAGCGAACAGCTTAGCCATGCGCCTGCGAGAGAAAATATTACCTATGCGTGTGTGCCGGCAGAAGATAGCGGTTATTCAGGGGATCTTTTTGACCTTATCACGGTTGCCCAGGCGATACACTGGTTTGATTTTGATCTCTTTTATGAAGAAGTGAGACGGACGGCAAAAACGGAGGCCCTGCTGGCAGTCATAGGTTACGGAATGGTTCGGATTAATGATGATATCGATCCCTTATTGGATGAGTTTCATGATTTTGTCTTCGGAAAGTACTTTTCAGAAAACCGCAAGTATTTCGACGAACGGTATCAAAACCTGCCATTTCCTTTCGAAGAGATCGACTCGCCCGGCTTTGAATCAAATTACCGTTGGAATCTTCGTGATGTTGAGGGTTACCTGAATTCCTGGTCGGCTGTACAGAAGTTTAAGAACAACGATGGTTTTAATCCGGTAGATGACTTTATAGAGGAGTTGTCCTCTTACTGGCCCGCCGATGAAAAGAAGGATGTTGGGTTTCCGGTATTTTTGAGGCTTGGCCGGATCGGCAAATTAGATCATTATTGAGAATGAAGTATCCATGATGTAGAATGCGACTGTAACCGCAAGTATAAATAGTCTCCCTATGAAACAGATTCTCCTGCTCCGCCACGCCAAGTCGTCCTGGGACGACTCCAGCCTGGAAGATTTTGACCGTCCCCTGGCCGAAAGGGGATTGAAAGACGCTCCCCGGATGGGCAAGTTTGCCAAAAAGACCGGCTATGTTCCGGACGGTATCATATCGTCACCGGCAAAGAGGGCGCGGCAGACTACGGAACTGTTTTCCGGACAGGCCGGCGTTAAGGAAGCATCTATAAGCTGGGAAGAAGATCTCTACTATGGTTCGGCAAGTGATTACCTGGAAACTATCCGGCAAAGCGACGATGCCTGGGATACTGTTATGCTGGTCGGCCACAACCCGCTCATGGAAGAGACCGCCAGTATGCTCTGCAGTGAGGAAAACAGCTATATAGCCCGTATGCCGACCGCAGCCCTACTCTGTTTTGAGCATCCCGCCGTAAAATGGCAGCAGGTCAAACCGGGCACGGCACGTCTTAAGTGGATGGTAATTCCAAAGCTGATCAAGAAGCTGATCTGAGGGTCAGAAGGGCCAGACCATCGGGATGAAAATGGTGGCCAGTATCCAGAAGATGATATTCAGGGGTAAGCCGATTCTTGTGAAGTCGGTAAATTTATATTGTCCGGCTCCGTATATGAGGGTGTTGGTCTGGTAGCCGAAAGGAGTGATAAAGCTGAGTGAAGCAGCAAAGGTTACTGCGAAGAGAAAGGGGTAGGCGCTGACGTCCATGTTTTGTGCCGCTTTGATAGCTATGGGTGCCAGCAGTGCGGCCGACGCATTGTTCGACATGATTGCGGTGATACCCATCGTCAGTACAAAGAAGCCCGAGAGTACCGCCCGCGGGCCCCAATCCGAAAGCAGAAAAATCATCTGGTCGGCCAGCAGGGAAGCTGCCCCGGTTTTCTGCATGGCGATGCCGAGGGGTATGACGCCCGCCAAGAGCAGTATGACCTTCCAGTTGACGGCGTTGTAAGCTTCTTCAGTGCTTATGCATCGCGTCATAATCATGAGTACAACGCCTGCAATGGCGCTTTCGACAATAGGTACGATATTCAGGGCCGCTGCGGCTACCACCCCGAGGATGATGGGTATGGCAAATTTTGTTTTTCCTTTCCTATACCGGGAAACACCCACTTCTGAAGCAATAACAAAGGAACGGTCTTTCTCGATTTCCTGAACCCGGTCTTTACTCATGCTGAGCAGCAGCGAATTTCCGCCTGAGAGTCGAAGTTTGCCAAGGTCTTCCTGCTCGATCTCTCCGTGTTGGCGGATGGCCAGGGGTACCGCACCGAAACGGTCAAAAAAGTTGACCGAGTCAAGCGTCTTGTTTTCCAGGGATGAATCGGGCGCGACAACGGCCTCCACCAAAGTGTCCCTGCTTTGCTGAAGGTCGGTGTCGGTCCAGTGCCGGCTAGGTTTTAAAACGACCTTATTGCTGTCCAGTAGCTTGTCGATTTCGCGAGCGCTGCCCCGTATCCTGAGGACATCGCCTGCCTGTATTCTTACATCGGATCGCTGTGCCGAGGAGTCACTGTCTGTTTTGAAGATGCGAAGGACGTCGAGATCGAGTTTTTCGGTCAGCTTATGTTCGTCAAACTTTTCGCCGACCAGCCCGGATTCTTCCTGTACAACTACGTCCGTAAGGTAATCCTGCATCTCGTAGCTTTCGGTAAGCTCTTCATTTTCACGTCGCCCGGGAATGTTTCGGATGCCTGTAGTGAAAAGGTAGATAAAGCCGGCAGCCAGAAAGAGGAGGCCAACGGGAGCAAACTCAAACATGGAAAATGACGCCATCCCGCTGTCTTCTGCGATGGAACTGACCAGGATGTTGGTGGAGGTCCCGATCAGTGTACAGATGCCACCGAATATTCCGGCAAAGGAGAGGGGCATGAGCAGTTTGGAGGGGCTTATATCTATTTTAGAGGCGATTTTGATCATCACGGGAATAAAAATGACCACCACGGCGGTATTGTTGATGAAAGCCGAGCAGAGGCTGATAAAGACCAGCGTCTGAAACAGTCCGCCCCAGAAATTTTGCTCCATTTTGTGCGTAAAGAACTCACCCACAATGTTTAGGATACCTGTTTTACGCAGCCCTTCGCTCAATACGAACATGGCAGCCACGGTCAGGGTGGCGGGATTGCTGAATCCCGACAATCCCTCTTTGGGCGTCAGTATCCCGCTGATCAGCAGAGATACCATGATTATAATGGCTGCTATATCGAAAGAGAGGTAGTCGGTTGAGAACAACCATAATGCAACAGCCAGGAGAATAAAAACGAAAATAACTTCAAATGACATGGCCTGTTATCTGAAGA
>CAYWDK010000040.1:0-16041 GCA_964457025.1 uncultured Balneolaceae bacterium
CCCTGCTCGATATGTTTACCATGCGCCAGCTGCATCCCGACCTGGAAGGCAAGAATATTGCAATCATCGGAGATATCTCGCACAGCCGGGTGGTACGCTCCAATATTATCGGCCTGCGAAAGCTGGGAGCGAATGTGGTGGTGTGCGGACCCAAAACCATGATGCCGGTTTATGTAGAAGAGCTGGATGTGGATGTCTCCTATAATCTGGATGAGACTCTGGAGTGGTGCGACATCGCCATGGCGCTGCGTATCCAGCTGGAGCGCCAGGATGCCGGGACCGAGCTTTTCCCAAGCATCCGGGAGTACCACGAGAAGTTCGGTATCAAGATGAGTCACCTGGATAAGTATCCCGGTTTTACCGTTATGCATCCCGGCCCGGTAAATCGCGGTGTGGAGATGGAGAGCGAAGTAGCCGACAGCGACCGGTCTATCATCCTGAGCCAGGTTACCAACGGTGTAGCCGTCCGCATGGCTATACTGTACCTGCTGAGTGGCGGAACAAGGGTTTAAAAGCTATTCTGCCTGAACAGGCACTTCCTTAGCTGTCTTTTTCTTTTTCCATCGTGCCAGTATAATGCCTGCGATTACCAGCGAAGAGCCAAAGTATTGCAGCAGCGTAAGCTGTTCGTTCAGCAGTACTACGCCGAAGATGAGCCCCATCACGGGAACCAGGTTCTGAAAAGTGGAGGTTCGGACCGACCCCACGGTTTGTATGCCGTAGTTCCAGATCACATAGGCAGCTCCGATAGAAAGAAGGCCGCTGTAGAGCACACCGCCGTAGGCGCCGAAAGAGACTTCCGGCCAGCTGATCTGTGTCATATTGGGCAGGCCGATGGCAAAAAGTACGATTCCCCCGATGGTGGTGATGACCGCCGAAAACTGGATCGGACTGTAGCGCTCCAGGAAGGGTTTTGAGAGGATGGTAAATCCACCCCACACCATAGCGGCCAGCAGAATGATGATGTCGCCTATAAGGGTATCTGAACCCAGGGAAAGTTCATTACTGCCGCCTGTCATAATGAAGATGATGCCCCCGAAAGCAAAAAGGACCCCGAGCGCCTTTATCAAATTCATCCGCTCGTTGGTAAAGAAGTGGGAGAAGAGAGCAACCCATACCGGTATGGTACCCAGCATCACGGCGGCATTGGCCGAAAGGGTAAAGTCGATTCCAATGATAAAGAGCCCCTGGTAGACGAGGTTGCCCATCAGTCCCATGCCGATCAATGGCAGCCAGTCTTTTTTGGGGATACTAAAGAGTTGCTTTCTCCAGAATACGACAGCCCAGATAAAAGCAGTTGCGAAAACGAATCGGAGTCCGTTGAAACTCAATGGGTCAATTTCAGTGAGACTGCTTTTGATGATCGAGAAGTTGAGCGCCCAAATGACAGCCACAAAAAAGAGGGACGTTTCAACCGCCGTTTGTTTCTTCAAGGATATGATCTCATCAGGTTAAAAAGATTGAAGCCCCCAAGGTACGGTTTTTGGTTGACGAAGTGAATTAAGTTTAGGACAACAACAGCCTTGGGAATAAAAAAATGAAACAAGAAGACTTGTGTATCGTAAAGCATCTTCTTAACTTTGGTCACTTTCTGACTGACAGTCATTTTAAAATCGAAATTATGGGAACAGAAGAACGAAGAGCACGAGAAAAAGAAGAGCGGCGGAATCATATCATTGATGCTGCCGAGCGGGTAATCTTCCCAAAGGGCCTGGAGCAGGCTACCATGGAAGAGATAGCCGAGGAAGCAGAGTTAAGCAAAGGTACGCTCTACCTCTACTTTAAGAACAAGACCGAACTCTACATGGCCATATGTGAACGAGGTTCAAACTTGCTCAACAGCAAGTTTACCAAAGTATTTGCAGGTGAGCATACCGGCCTCGAGCTGATTCGGATGATGGGCGAGACCTACCTGAGTTTTGTGCGGGAGCATCCCGACTACTTCAATGCATTTCAATACTATGAGTCCCTTCAGGATACGGAAGAGCTGGATAACAGCGAGATGGCACAGACCTGTGAGAAAAACAGGAGTGAAGCCATGAATTATATGGTGCGTGCCTTGCAGATCGGCATGCAGGATGGAACCATTGACGATTCGTACAATCCCCGCGAGCTGGCAACTATTATTTGGGCCAGTACCCATGGTATCACCATGATGCACCATATGAAGCAGACGGGACATCACTTCCAGATGCTCGATGATATGGAGATAAGTACCGAATCGCTTTTCAAAAATTTTCTAAACCTGGTCGGAACCGGAATGGCGACGGAGAAGGGAAGGAAACAGTCAGTGACCGATAGTCATTTATCCGAAACATCTGCCTGATCACATCGTACAGGCATACCGTTTTGGAATTGAAGAATTGAAATATAGTTAATTATTGATTTAAAGGAATAGCCGTAGAAACCATGCACTCTTCAAGAAGCCTAAACAAGATTCCGCTTACAGCTTTTGCTGTATTTTTTATAGCTGCTGGATGGGCGGTTCAACCGGCAGTTGCACAGGACAGTACCTCGGTTGAGGCTGTCAGACAACAGTCGAGACCGGTGAACCTGACCCAGGCCATCAACGTAGCGCTGGCCAACAACACCGACGTCAAGCGCTCGCTACTGACACTCGAAGATGCCGATCAGCAGGTGCGCATTGCCTGGAGCGAAGTGATGCCGGAGATATCGGGAAATGCTTCCTATACCCGCAACATCGAGTTGCCGGTATTCTTTTTCCCGGAAGATCCCACGGATCCCAACTCGCCGCTTCGAGCTATTACCGCGGGTTCCGACAACAACTGGAACGGCGGCTTCACGGTCGAACAGACCCTCTTCAGGGGAGAGGCCATTGTGGGAATCAGCAGCTCGCAGCTGTATAAAGCTGCCCAGGCCGAGAATCTTCGCGCCACTACCCAGCAGATCGTCACCGAAACAAGAATCGCCTATTACAACGTATTGGTGGCCGAAGAGCAGTTGCGGCTGCAGCAGACGACGGTTGACAGGCTCCGCGAAAACCTGAGAGAGAACCGGGCACGCCAGCGCGCAGGCTTGATTGATGAATATGCGGTGCTTCAGGTTGAGGTTCAGCTAAGCAACCAGGAGCCTCAGCTAACCCAGGCAAGATATGCCGTACAGCAAGCCTACAGGGAGTTGAAGTTGGTTATGGGTCTTCCGGTAGAACTGCCCATGAAGGTAGAAGGAGATTTGAGCACTTTTAACATTATGGAGGGCTCTGCCTCAAGTGAAGTGAACGGCAATATCAAGAAGGTAGACCAAATGACCCCCTACTCCTATGAGGAGAGCCGGGAGGTAATGGATATCGCGACCGATTTGCGGGGCGACCTTCGGATACTGCAGAAGCAGGAAGACTTAAAAGAGCGTGAAATAAGGGCCATCCAAAGCAGATTTTTACCTACGCTGTCGGCCAGCTACAACATGAACTGGAGAGCGGAAGATCCGGGAAGTCCCACTTTCTTCGGAACGGACGAAAATAGGGTGCGTACCCAGAGCCTGATGGTAAGCCTGCGACTGCCGCTCTTCCAGGGCTTTGAACGCAGTGCGAATCTGCAGATTGCAAAAATAGAGCAGAAGGATATCGAGCTGCAAAAAGAACAGGCCCTGCGTTCGGCCAAAAATGAAATTCAGTCGGCTCGCGAATCCCTGAACCAGGCGATTGAAACGGCCCCGGCCCGCCAGAAGGCTCTCCGCCAGGCACGGGAGGGGTACGAACGTGCCGTGGTCCGTCTTGAAAACGGCATCGGTTCACAGATCGACGTGACCGAAGCGGAATTTCAGCTGCGGCAGGCGGAAGTCAACTATGCACAAATGGTATACAACTACCTGGCCGCCAAAGCACGCTACGACCAGGCCATCGGTATGGTACCCTTTGTAGATCAATCAGAACCGGAATTAGATTAACCTATTATTATTTACGTCATGAATAAATCAACCGTCATTATTTCACTATTGGTATTGGGGCTTATGGCCGGCTACGGTTGCTCGCAGGAGCAACAGGCCCCGCAACAGCAGGAGGAACTGGTGAGGAATGTCAACGTCCAGACCGAGACACTTCAGCCCGGCGAATTTGAACGCTATCTGCGGCTTGTGGGTACAGTCAGCTCCGAAAACGATGTCATCGTCTCTTCGGAAGTATCGGGCCGCATCGAGCGATACTATGTTGCAAAAGGTGCGACTGTGCAAAAAGGAGAGAGGATCCTAAAGATAGATGATTCCAAGCTGCTCCGTGAAAAGGCGAGGCTGGAAGCCCAGACCGAACAGGCGCGCGAGCAATACCAGCGCCTCAAGCAGGTCTTTGAAGAGGATAGCGTAGGCTCCGAGATCGATATTATCAATGCCAAAACTGCTTATGAACAGAGCAGGGCGGCACTTGAATCGATCAAGGTAGATCTGGGAAATACTACTGTCAAAGCTCCATTCGATGCCGTTCTGGAAGAACGTATGCTCGAGGTAGGAGAGATGGCGAGTCCCGGTACGCCGCTGTTGCGACTTATCGGTTCCAGTCAGCTGAGGGTGAATGTGGGTGTACCCTCGCGTTTCAGCGACGTGGTTAAAAAGGGCGACAAGGCACAGATCTGGTTTGAGTTCGAAACCAGCGACACGCTGAGCCTGCCTATCACTTTTGTAGGACAGAGTATTGATCCGGATGCTCGCACTTTCCAGGCTGAAATTGCACTGCCCGAGCGTACCGAAGACTATAAGGTTGATATGGTAGCCAATATCAGGCTGCGCACGCTCCATAAGGAAGATGCACTGGTCATTGGACAGGAGTACCTCTACCAGAAAGAAGACGGCTATGTCGTCTTCACGGTCGGCCGTAATGAAGAAGGCGATACCGTCGCAAAAGAACAGCCCGTAGAAGTGGGCAGCAGTTATGAGAACCGGGTTGTAATTACCGAAGGCCTGCAGGCCGGAGATGAACTCATTACCATCGGCTCGTCATTCGTTCAGAATAATATGCGCATCACGATTGTAGACGGAAATGACGCCGGGCTGGCCCAAAGAGATTAACAGTTAGTAATTGTATTCAGGAAAAGGATTGAGTCATGAACGACTATCAGGAACACGAACAAGACGGCCGAGCCGGTAATGGCAAGGCCTCTATTGAGGGAAGAAAAGAGTTCGGACTAACTTCGTTCTCTATCGACAATAGAATCAGTGTACTGGTGATAATCGTGCTGGTCGCTATTTTCGGAATCCAGTCATATCTGTCGGTACCCAAAGAGGCGTCGCCGGATATCACCGTACCCAATATTCTGGTTATAACCACCTATCCCGGTGTTTCGCCGGAGGATATGGAGAGCCTTGTCACGCGCAAACTGGAAGACGAACTGAGCGGCATCTCCGATATCAAAGAGATGACCTCAACCTCGGCAGAGGGATACTCCAATATCAATCTGGAGTTCAATTCGGATATCAACATCGACGAAGCCCTGCAAAAGGTGCGTGAAAAAGTAGATCTGGCCAAGCCGGAGCTGCCGGCTGATGCCGAAGACCCCATCATACAGGAGATCAATTTCTCTGAATTCCCGATCATGCAGGTGAACGTCTCGGGAGAGTACGGTCTGGTACAGCTTAAGGAGATTGCCGAAGACTTGCAGGACCAGATCGAGGCGATTCCCTCGGTGTTGGAAGTTAACCTGGCCGGCGGACTGGAGCGCGAGGTCAAGGTAGATGTGAACCTCAGCAAGCTCAAGTACTACGGGCTGACCTTCAGCGACCTGGTGGCAGCCATCCAAGGCGAAAACGTTACGGTACCCGGCGGTGACATCGACGTGGGGCACAAGAAATTTCTGCTTCGCGTACCCGGTGAGTATAAAACCGTGCAGCCGATCGAGGAAATCGTAGTGGATGCTCCCAATGACAAGCCGATCTACATCCGCGATCTGGCAGAGGTAAGTTTTGGTTTCAAAGAGCGGGATACCTATGCCCAGCTTGACGGCAATCCGGTTATCAGCCTTTCGGTTGTAAAACGGAGCGGAGAAAATATACTGGAGACCTCATCCGCCGTAAAAGGTATTCTGGATGAAGCCCTGCCTACGCTTCCGCCAACCACGAAATTTGAAATTACCAGCGACCAGAGCAAGGATATCAACTCGATGGTGAGCAGTCTTGAGAACAACATCATTTCAGGGCTATTGCTTGTAGTGGGCGTGCTGCTGTTTTTCCTCGGGGTACGCAATGCGACCTTCGTGGGGGTAGCCATTCCGCTATCGATGTTTATCTCCTTTATCATCATGAGTGTTCTCGGCATGACCATGAACATGATCGTGCTCTTTTCGCTCATTCTTGCACTGGGTATGCTGGTGGATAACGCCATCGTAGTGGTGGAGAATATTTACCGCTACCTGGAAGAGGGATACGATAATTTTGAAGCAGCCAAGAAAGGGACCGGCGAAGTAGCCGTCCCCATTATCACGGGAACCACCACTACCCTGGCAGCCTTTTTCCCGCTGCTTTTCTGGCCGGGCATCGTAGGCGAGTTTATGGGTTACCTGCCCCAGACCCTGATTATTACATTGGCCAGTTCGCTCTTTGTGGCGCTGGTTATCAACCCTGTACTTTGCGCGCTGTTTATGAGGCTGGATCAGGTGGATGAGACGGGCAAGCCCAAAATGACCAAGCGGGGACGTATTTTCCTGGCTGTTTTTGCCGGAGTGATCATGCTCGTTGCACTGCTGAGCAGCTTCCTGACCTGGACCATGCTTATTGTTATAGGTGCCTTGTTATGGCTGCTGAACCGCTACGTTCTTACGCCTGTTGGCCGTTGGTGGCAAACCAAAGGTATTCACAAGTTGCTCGACAAGTATGAGGTTACCCTCAAATGGGCACTGGATCACAACTGGTCGACTATCGGCATTTCGGTGGTGGTGCTGGTTGCCAGTTTTATCGTATTCGGGATATTCAATCCCGGGATGGAGTATTTCCCGGAAGATATTCCCCCGGCCCGGGCCTATATTCAGGTAGAAGCCCCGGTTGGTACCAATGTCGAGTTTACCAAGTCGGTTATCGACCGTCTTGAACAGAAAGTGCCCACTATCCCCAATAACGGGGATCTGGAGACGGTACTGAGTACTTCGGGTTCGGCTATCTCTTCGGGGATGGAGGGCGGTTCGGGCTCATCCTCCCATCGCGGCACGATCGTCCTGAACTTTGTGGACTACCAGGAGCGTGAAGGAAGTACTTTCGATGCTATCGAATACGTTCGGTCTAATTTTGCCAAAGGTATTGCCGGCGCGGAGATCACCGTTGAAAAGCAACAGGACGGCCCGCCCTCCGGTCCGCCTATCAACCTGGAGCTGGCCGGTAAGGATATGGCGACACTGACAGCCATGTCGAATGACATCATGCGGATCCTTGAAAACGACTCGGTTTATGCCAAGCTCGACGGATTGGAAACCGACCTGGCCGAGGCCCGCCCCGAAGTGCGTGTCTATGTAGACCGGGAGAAAGCCGCTATTTACGGGCTTTCCACCCAGATTGTGGGCAATACCATACGCTCGGCCATCAACGGGGTGGAAGCCTCGCAGTATCGTGACGGTAAAGACGAGTACGATATTACCGTACGGCTCGACGAACGGTTCAGGCAGGACCTCAGTACGTTGCAAGATCTGACGATTGTGGAAGAAGGCCGGCAGATTCCGCTTTCGAGTGTTGCTACCTGGGAAGTTTCCAAGGGCCTGGGCAGCATCAAGCACCTCGACCAGGAACGGGTGGTAACCGTTATGGCTGATGTGCGTTCGAACTACAATGCGAATGCCGTGCTGCAGGAAGTACAGGATGTGGTTCGTCCCTATCTTCAGAACGAAGTTCCCAAAGGTTATACGGCCAACTGGACCGGTCAGCAGGAAGACCAGCAGGAAGCAATAGACTTCCTTTCGGGTGCTTTCGTAATTGCACTTTTCCTTATTGCATTCATCCTGATCTCGGAGTTCAACTCCATCAGCAAACCATTTATCGTAATGACGTCGGTATTTATGTCGACGGCGGGTGTTTTCCTGGGTCTGACCCTGTTCCAGATGCCCTTTGTGATTATAATGACCGGTATCGGGGTTATATCGCTCGCCGGCGTAGTCGTGAACAATGCCATTGTATTGATCGACTACATCGACATCCTGCGGCGGCGCGACAAGCTTTCGCTCTATGATGCCCTGGTTCAGGGAGGGAAAGTCCGTTTCCGTCCCGTGATTCTGACGGCCATCACAACGACACTGGGACTGGTGCCTCTGGCTATCGGTTTCAACCTCGATTTTATCACACTGGTGAACAGCCCGGGCATATTCTTCACCAATATCGGCGAGTATCTTTATTGGGGAGGCGAACAGGCCGCCTGGTGGGGCCCGATGGCGGTAGCCGTAATTAACGGACTGATTTTCGCCACCTTCCTTACGCTGATCCTTGTGCCGGTTCTCTACTATATGTTCGAGAACGGCCGTCGCAACGTTAACCGTTTCTTCTTTGATACGGCCGATCCCGGCATTATCAGGGAACAGGCCCCGGTGAATGGAAGCGGCAGCGGAAACGGCACGGCTCCCAAGCAGCAGAAGCACCATGAGCCGTCTCCGGCATCCTGACAGCTAATTGCAATTATATACTATAGACAAAAAGCCCGGTTTAAAGCCGGGCTTTTTTATATGAGCGACTGACAAAAAAATCATATCTTTAGCGTTTTGAATTGCTCACTGACAGAAATCAAATCCGAACCAACAGTTCAGCCACGTGATACAACGCATTCAATCCGTTTTCCTTCTTCTGGCATTCATTCTTGACGGCAGCGTCTTTTTCAACGCTTTGTACAGCCACGCAATGGATGATCCGCAGGCGTGGGTCGGCATCGGCTTTGCCGTGGTACTTACCATAGCCGCACTCGCCTCACTTGCATGTATCTTTCTGTACGGAAACCGTCCCAACCAGGTAATCTGGGTGGGACGAACTATGGTTGTGCAGCTGGTAGCGGTGGGCTACGGCATCGGTATTTTCTTTTCGCTGGGTGGTTTCGGTACCTTTCTATGGGATGAAGCCATCGGCCTGCTGGTGCTCATTATCGCGCTGGCGGCACAGGTCTATGCCCGAAAAAAGATCAAGGACGATATCGAGCTGGTAAAATCCATGGATCGAATACGCTGATTCTATACATTAACCAAGCCACCTGATCCAGAGCCCGATGCCGGAAGAGTATCCTAAAGCAAAAGTTTTCCTGGCCCTGGCCGCCGGACTGACAGCCTTCGGTTTTGCGCCCATACTGGTACGCACAACTCCCGAAACATCACCACTGGTCCTGGCCAGCTACCGCACGGTATTTGCGGTACTGATGTTGTTGCCCTACTGGTTGTATAAAAAAAGCAAAGCCGGTACTTCGGTTAACAGGGAGCGCCTGCTCATTGCCCTGGCCGGACTTTGCCTGGGACTCCATTTCACCTGCTGGATCGCATCGCTCTATTACACTTCTGTAGCATCTGCTTCGGTTCTTGTGACTATACACCCTGTCATACTGATACTGGTTGAGCGCCTTTGGCTTAAACGCAATTTCGTATGGACAACCTGGATGGGGGTCTTTCTGGCTTTTGCAGGATCGGTTATACTGGGGATCTCAGACAGCCAGATAGAGCAGGATTTCGCCAATCCCTTGCTGGGTAACGCCCTGGCACTTTCTGCCGCCCTGATTTTTGTAGTCTACCTGTTGATAGGCCAGAAAATTCGCCAGCGCCGGGAGTGGGTCGATTATGTATTTCCGGTCTATTTCTTTGCCGCCACAACCTGTGTAGCTCTTACTCTTATCTTCGGCAACGACCTGCTTGACATTTCCACAGTAGGCGTGCTGGCAGGCGCAGGCCTCGCTTTTGGTCCGCAGATACTCGGGCACGGTTCGATGAACTATGCGGTCAAATATGTGTCGCCAACCCTCCTTTCCACACTGATTCTTGTCGAACCCCTTTTCGCGTCGATTCTGGCATTCTTCCTATTTGACGAACTGCCGCCCCTATTTTCAATCGTAGCCATGACAATTATACTGGCGGGGGTGGGGCTCACCTGGAAGAGAAAGGCCAATGAGGCGTAACGGCTTAACTCCCCTAGCATTATCATGTTATTTTCCAGGAAAACCTCTGCCAATATTATTCCTGTCTGCACGTATGTCTACAGATAAAGCCGCAACATTTTCTAAACAGCTCCCATGCCGAAAAGCCTGTTTGCACTATCCCTGCTTATTTTATGCTGCCTGAGCGCTGCACAGGCACAGACTGTCCGGGTTATTGACGAGACCACCCTCCAGCCGGTTGAGAATGTCTACATTTTCAATAACCAACAGAATACTACGGCCGTGACCGATGCCAGAGGTGAGGCCGATATCAGCAGGTTTAGTTCGGACGATTACCTGGTTTTCCAGCATCCCTCTTTCAAGAGGCGCGTTTTGAGTTATACCGAGATTGAAGCCGCGGGTTTTCAGGTGCAATTGACTGAGCGGTCGGTCATAATGGAAGAAGTATTTGTTTCGGCCAGCAAGCGGGAGCAGGATGAAAGGGAAGTGGCTCAGAAGGTGACCCGTATTTCCCCGGAAGATATCCGCTTTGCCAACCCGCAGACCTCGGCTGACCTGCTGCAGTCGACAGGCAGGGTATTCGTCCAGAAAAGCCAAATGGGCGGAGGCAGTCCCATGATCAGGGGTTTTGCAGCCAACTCGGTGCTTATTGCGGTAGACGGTATCCGGATGAATAACGCCATCTTCCGAAGCGGCAACTTGCAGAACGTAATTTCGGTGGATCCCAATGCGCTTGACCAGACGGAGGTAATGTACGGGCCCGGCTCCATTATCTACGGCAGTGATGCTATGGGCGGCGTAATGAATTTTCAGACCAAAGATCCGGAACTCTCTTTTTCCGATGAGCGGAGTTATGTAACAGCCAACGGCCTTGCGAGGTACGGCTCTGCCAATAACGAGCAAACCGTTCATGCCGATGCCAATATCGGCCTGCGGGACTGGGGCTTCCTGACTAGCGTGACCTACAGCGATTTTGGCGACCTGCGATCCGGCGGTGATTTTTATGACGCTTATCCGAACTTTGGCAAGCGTGAACAATATGTCGTCCGGCAAAACGGCACCGATCTGGTGGCAGACAACGATGATGTCACCGTGCAAAAATTTTCCGGATATGAGCAGCTCAACCTGATGCAGAAAGTCCGCTTCAAGCCGAATAGCGAGTTGGATATAAAGTACGGCTTGCATTATGCAACTACGACCGACATCCCCCGCTATGACCGGCTGATTGAACGTGAAAACGGGGATACCGGTCCCTTTACCAGCGCGGAGTGGTACTATGGCCCTCAGATCTGGATGATGAATGTTTTTGAGGCGGATCTTTTCACGCAGACGAAACTCTTTGACAAAATCAGCGGTGTCTTTTCCTACCAGTGGTTCCAGGAGAGCCGCAACGACCGGGATTTTCAGGATATTAGTCTCCGTAGCCGCGAAGAGAACGTGGATGTATTCACTGCCAATATCGACTTCGACAGGATGTGGGATGAGGAAAGTGAACTCTATTACGGCCTGGAGGGCGTTTACAACTATGTGCGCTCCGAGGCATGGCGGACCGATATAACTACCGGCTTGCAGACACCGACTTCTACCCGCTATCCCGACCGGGGCAGCGACTATACACAGCTGGCTGCCTATGCCAAATATATGCGGCATATGACCGACCGGTTTACGCTTCTCGGCGGCCTGCGATACAGTCATGTGATGCTGAACTCCCGCTTCAGCGACGATTTCTACAACTTTCCCTTTGGCAAAATCGAAGTCAATACGGGCGCTCTGAGCGGCAGTCTCGGTTTTACCTGGCGTCCGCTTACCGATTTGCAGTTCAATGCCAATGCTTCTACCGGTTTTCGTGCGCCCAATGTGGATGATGTAGCCAAAGTCTTCGATTCCGAGCCCGGAAGCGTGGTGGTCCCCAACGATGACGTTAAGCCGGAATACTCCTACAATATCGATTTAGCCGTTATCAAGAAGTTCGGGGATGTAGCCCGCCTGGAAGTCAACACTTTTTATACCTGGCTGAAAGATGCCATGGTGCGGCGCGACTTCGTCTTTAACGGGCAGGACTCCATCATGTACGACGGTGAGCTCAGCAATGTGGAAGCTATCGTAAACGCCGGCGAGGCCTATGTCTATGGTATCAGTGCGGGAGTCGGGGTCGAGCTGAGCCGCCATCTGGCTTTCAAGTCGAATGTGACTTATACGGCCGGAAAAGATATAAGTAACGACGAGCCCTTGCGCCATGTGGCGCCGCTCTTCGGCCAGATGAGCGTTACATACAAGGCAGAGAAAATACGCGTGGAAGCGTATACCGAATTCAATGCCGAAAAAGATATTTCCGACTTCGCGCCATCCGAAAAGGGGAAACCGCATATCTATACCGAAGGAGGTTCGCCTGCCTGGGCCACGCTCAACCTAAAAGCATCCTATCAGCTAAATGAGACGGTACAGCTGAATGCCGGGGTGGAAAACATCTTTGACAAGCACTACCGGCCCTATTCATCGGGTATAAGTGCCCCGGGACGCAATGTCATTTTGGCACTCAGGGCCGGTATTTAGGCGATTGGGGCGGTATTTGCATTCTGCAAGATTAGAATCGATTAACAGAGCAAACGAAGCGTTCAATTAAGCCGTTTTGTGCATGAAAATTAATAAGTTACCGTTTCATTCAGGAAAACTTTATACTACTGGCGAGTGACAAAATCTTGAATGGATGGTAACCAAAATAAATTCAAGAGCGACTTCTATTACCAATAACCAAAAACGGTAGCATGAGACTGAAATTCAGGTTGTTCTATCTGCCGGCCCTCTTATCACTGACTGTTCTTGGGCTTGCCGGATGCATCCACCCCGACGATTTTCTGCCCGACGAGAGCAAGGGCCTGAGTCTGAATGTGGAGTATACCGAACCGCAGGTAGATCATGATTATGACGATATTAAAAATTCCGGAACCCTCCGGATGATCACCCGCTACAGCTCCAATACCTATTTTTTGCATCAGGGTATAGAGTGGGGATTCGAATATGAGCTGGTCAATGAATTTGCCAAACAAAACGACCTGGCCCTTGAAGTAATTATCCCGGGCCCGGAAGAGAATCCCTACGATCTTTTGAATGCGGGCAAGGGTGATATCATTGCGGCCAATTATACCATTACTCCCGAAAGGCAAAAGCTGGTTGATTTTAGTCGGCCCTATAATGTAGTGGATCAGGTGATCGTATTTTCGAGCCGGGAAGTAGAGGACCCACCCGCGACGCTGGAGGAACTCGCCGAGCGCAGGATTCCGTTGACGGTGCGCCGGAACAGTTCCTACTACCAGCGATTGCGCAAATTGCAGGAAGAGGGCTACGAACTTGAAATCAATGTGGTAGCCGACGAAAAGGATACCGAGTCACTGTTGTTTGATGTTTCAAGCGGGATCATCGAGGCGACCGTTGCCGACGACAATATTTTCCAGGCGTCCAATAAATATATGTCGGGACTGGCCCAAGGCCCGGTTATTGCAGAAGACGATACCATCGCTTGGGCGGTTCGCAAAAATGCCGATGAGTTCGAGACCCGGCTCAACCGCTATCTCTACAGCCATTTCCGTTTCGGCAAAGAAGGGCAGGAGCCCAAGCGTTCTACTTTTCTGAATGTGTTGCGGCAACGTTACTTTGAGGAAGGTCCGCAGATCGCCGAATATTACAATCCCGAATCAAAGCTTTCCAATACGGGTATTATCTCGCCCTATGACGAGCTGATCAAAGAAGTTGCCGATTCGGCCGGCGTCGACTGGTTGATGATCGCCTCTATGGTGGCGCAGGAAACCAAGTTCAACCCCGATTCCAAAAGCTGGGCAGGCGCCATCGGACTGATGCAGGTGATGCCGCGCTTTTCGGAGGTATCCAACACCGAACTGCTCTACGATGAGGAGGTCAACATTCGTGAAGGGGTACGCATCATTACCGAGCACCTGCAGCACTACTCCTATATGGACAGCACCAACCAGTGGGCCTTTTCGCTTGCTACCTATAATGCCGGGCCCGGACATGTGGCCGACGCCCGACGTATCGCCATCAACCACAACCGCAATCCCAACGAATGGGAGAATGTGGCCGACGGTCTGTTGAAGCTGATGCAGCGGAAGTATTATAAGGATGCGCGTTACGGTTTCTGCCGTGGTATAGAAACGGTTCGGTATGTGAAGGAGATCATGAACCGGCACAAGACCTATCAGAGTATTATCGCTATGGCCGAACGGAATGAGCGTGGTTCCGGCCCGGGCGTAATCGGCCTCTTTAAAGTACCTTGATGACGATGAGGGTGATATCGTCGTATTGGATGTCACCCGAAAATTCGTTCACATCCTTGACAATGGCGTCCATGATTTCGTCGGCTGACTTCTCCCTGTTTGCTTTGATGCACTCAAGAAGCCGCTCTTCCTCATACTCTTCGGTTTCATTCGGATTCATGGCCTCGGTGACACCGTCGGTATAGAATACCAGCAGGTCGCCTTCTGAAAGGGTTACATGCGTTTCCTTATAGGGGGCCATAGTTGGCATGGCGCCCAGAATAAGCCCGCCTTCTTCGAGCTCCTCGACTTCGTCTTTGCCTTTTTTCAGCCAGAAGGGCGGATTATGCCCCGCATTGACGAAGCGGAACTTGTAGTTGTCCGGATGGAAGACACCCCAGAAAAAGGTGATGAACTTGTCGCTTGGCGTATTTTCATAGATGATGTCATTGACCCGCCCGGATGCCTCGCTCAATGTGATATCCACCGGAAGCAATACATGCAACATCGCCTGCAGGTTGGCCATCAAAAGTGAAGCGGGGATACCCTTGCCGGTGACGTCGCCGATGGCAAACAGGATATTTTTTTCGGGGGTTTCCAGAATGTCGTAGTAGTCACCGCCCACCTGGTAGGAAGAGACGTTGATGGCGGCTATATCCAAATTGTCGCAAGCGGGAATGGGGTCGGGCAACAGCCCCTGCTGGATGCTCTTGGCAATGCCGAGTTCCTCTTCCAGGCGTTCCTTTTCGATGCGCTCTTCCAGCAGATAGGTCTTCTGGATGGAGAGCAAGGCCAGGTTGCCCAGCGAACTGAGGAAATTGTAGTCGGAGGTAGAATACTCTTCTTCGTTGGCCCGGGCACCGACGCCTACCAAGGCGATTTTCTCGTTCTGGAAACGAAGGGCGATGACCGCCTTGATTTCGTTCTCCTCAAGATACGGCACCTCTTTACCCAGCTCGTCATCTACTTCTACCAGCTCCTCTTCCAGCTCGAACAGTTTCTTGATCTCATTTTTTTTCAGCTTGCCTTTAACGCCGCTGGTAGTTACCACTTCACGCTTGCCTTCATGCTGCAGGACAAAGAAGAATTTTCGGATCAGCATCTGGCCAAGCATGGCGAACTTGAAGACACGGACGATTTCGTCGCGGTCCACCATCATGTTGAAATCCTTGCTGAGGTCGAACAGCGTGTTCAGCTCGTAGACCTTGCGGTCGAGCATCCGGTTGATGCGGCGCAGTTCTGTAAACATGCGTGAGTTGGCGATGGCTACGGAAGAGATGATGGAGAGCCCTTCCACGAATTCAATCTCATGGCGGCTCAGCGGCTGTTTGTTTCCCTTGGAACCCAGGCAGAGAAAACCGATGTGATTGTTGCTGGTATGCAGGTTGAAAAAAGTACAGTTCTTGTCGCCTTCAAGAAATTCCGGCATTTCTATATCGTCTTCGCCGTTGCGAATCACCGACTGCTCGCGGACTTCCTCGTCCCAATCCGGTTTGACTATGGTACCTTCTTTCGGGCAGGCACGTCCTTTTGATTTGGAGACAATATAACTGTTATCAGCCGGCTGGTGGATGAGTACGATGGCACGGGTTACCAGCAGTTTCCCCATGGTTATAAGCAGGAGGTTGTTGAGGACGAAATCCATATCCTGCGATTCGATCAGCAAGCGCGAGGTCTCGAGAAGGGTTCTCAGCTCAAAGCGGGAGTGGCGGTCTTCGTTGTTTGTCGGTG
>CAYWDK010000041.1:0-11723 GCA_964457025.1 uncultured Balneolaceae bacterium
CAAGATGGTCGACAGCTCCGAGATGCAGGAGAGGATGAAGCAGCAACAGCAGCAGCAGGGCCCGGATTCGGAGAGCTAAAACCGAGAAAATTCGGATTCGAATTTAAAGTATAAGCATTGCATCGCCGAATGAATAAAACCGGTATTCTTCATCAATAGCGTGCTTATAAACCCGGTGCATCTCTTCAAAGCCCATAAAAGCCGCTACCAGCATAAGGAGCGTACTTTTCGGCAGGTGGAAGTTGGTGATAAGCGAGTCGACCGCCCGGAAGCTATAGCCCGGACGGATAAAGATATCCGTATCGCCGCTCCTGGCTTCAAAGCAGCGTCCTTCCCCGACCGTTGATTCCAGCACGCGGATGCTCGTAGTGCCTACCGCAGTAATATGCTTTGACCGGTTCAGCCTGTCGGCCGTCTCTTCATCGATTTCGTATCGCTCGCTATGCATGGTGTGGTCGTCGATGTCCTCAGCCTTGACCGGGGCAAAAGTACCCAGTCCCACATGCAGGGTCACCTCTGCCCACCGGAAACCGGCATCGTCAATCCTGGAAATCAGTTCGTCGGTGAAATGCAAGCCTGCCGTCGGCGCAGCCTTGCTTCCGAGGTCACGAGCATAGACCGTCTGGTATTCCTCTGCCAGCTCCTCGTTCTGTTCGATATAGGGCGGAAAGGGTGTATGCCGATAGTCGCGGTAGACGGGGTCGTCCAGTGACGGACTGAGTTTAAGCGTGCGAATACCCTCCTCATCCACCGAAAGTGTTTCTGCGGTGATGCCATCTGCCAGTTCGGTGCTTTTCCCCTTTTTAAACTTTTTGCCCGGACGTACCAGTGCGCGTACCGTATCGGGGTTGACGGTCTCCAGCACGAATACCTCTTTGCCGCCTTCGTCGAACAGCAGCCGGCACTTCTCCACTTTGCTGTTGTTAACGACCAGGGTGGTTTCGGGATTCAGGTAGTCAGTGATGTTGTAGAAGTGGTCATCGGTGATTTCGGAAGTTTCCCGGTCATAGACCAGCAGACGGGCATGGTCGCGGGGCTGTGCCGGTTCCTGTGCAATCAGCCTGTCAGGTAACTCATAATCAAAGTCGGAAAGGGTATAATTCATTGGCCGCGGATTTTTACGGAGTATAACTGTTATGGGTAAAAGCTGAAAGGCTGGTTGATTGCATGGCGCACGCTTTGCGCCATGCTCTATGCATTTTGCTCACGACTCATAACTACTCAAACGGAATCTGCAGCTGTTCGAAGTGCCCCTGCTCGTTCAGATTCAGCTTGGAGAGGGTGATGCCCAGCAGCCGCACTTTGCGCTCGCCCACCTGGGTCTGCTCCAGCAGTTGCTTGGCCGTTTCGGCAATGTCGCCCGCATCGTTGATATAGTGTGAAAAGGAAGTGCTTCGGCTAACCGTCTCGAAATCGTCGTAGCGTACTTTGATGGTCACCGTTTTGCCTGCCGCATTTTTCTTTTTCATGCTGGCCGATATCTTTTCCGCGAGCTCATCAAAAAAGTTGTGTATCCAGTCGAGGTCATCCACGTCTTCAGAGAAGGTGCGCTCCTTGCCGATCGACTTGCGGATGCGGTGTGCCTTCACTTCGCGGTTGTCGATGCCGCGCACGATGCGGTAGTAGAACCGGCCGGTCTTGCCGAACTTCTCCACCAGGTCAATCTCACTCCACTCCTTGAGGTCCTTGCCGGTATGGATGCCGTGCGATTTCATCTTCTTCTCGGTGGCATTGCCGATGCCGTAGAACTCGCCGATCTCCAGCTTTTCCAGGAAAGCTTCGGCCTGCTCGGGGGTGATGACTGTAAGCCCGTCGGGCTTGTCCATATCTGAAGCCACCTTGGCCAGGAACTTGTTGAAAGCCACGCCCGCCGAGGCGGTGAGCCGGGTCTTCTCTTTGATCTGTTTCTTGATCTCTTTGGCGATGAGCGTGGCGGAGGGCAGGTTGATATGGTTTTCGGTGACATCCAGAAAAGCTTCATCCAGCGAAAGCGGTTCTACCAGGTCGGTGAAGCTGAAAAAGATGTCGCGAATCTGTTCCGACACCTCCCGGTACACATCGAAGCGCGGTTTGACAAAGATGGCGTGAGGACACAACCGGACTGCCTGGGCTGCCGGCATGGCCGAATGTACGCCGAATTTGCGCACTTCGTAGCTCGCCGCCGCAACCACGCCCCGCCCCTCGGGCGATCCGCCCACGATTACCGGCTTGCCCCGGTATTCGGGAAAGTCGCGCTGCTCTACCGAGGCGAAGAAAGCGTCCATATCGATATGTATGATCTTGCGGTAAGGTGGATCCATGGATTGTTTGTCGGGCCGGACTAATTTTTCTATAAAGTAATAGTCAAAAGGATAAGAGGCATTCCAAAATTGCGGGATTCTATATATTTTAATGCCGAATGAAATAAAAATTCAACTGAATTAAAGAGATACAAATCATGGAACAGTTAGACGGTGCTACAATTTTTTGGCTGATAGCTCTTGGTATGGTATTGGGTGCCATAGCCAAAGTTGCGATGGGCAATAAAAGCATGGACCTGATCCCCAACCTGATTGCAGGGGTGCTGGGTTCGGTCATCGTAGGCGGAATCGGTGTAGTGTTTCAGATACCCGGCAGTATGGTATTCGGCCTGCTGGGCGGCTTGTCCATTCTGTTCATCGCCAACGTATTCAACGTAATGCCGGAAATGGACGAACACTAAAACCGGAAATAATCTCTCTGGCATCTTTGCTCAAACTTCTTAAATTGTGTCAGGGATAGTGATAGGATGAATCCATAGAAGGCTGCTGAGGCGAACTCAGGAGCCTTTTATTTTTTGTACGCCCTCCAAAAAAGTTCGAATCAAAATTCCCTTTCCGAAGTAGAAAAGTACGCAACCCTCCTATATATCACAGTACTTTCGAACTTACAGTTATAGCAGAACATAGATACGATGAACAAAAAAGACCGACGGATACGACTCTTTCTGGAATTTTTTTTCCTGCTGGCGGCAGCCTATACCCTGGTTTTCAAAGCGTGGGGACTGTATTTGACGGTAATGGCTGGAGAACTCTTTGATTTCCAGGGCGGTACCATCCCGGTATTTGACTTGCTGACCCAAATCTTTTCCGGACTGGCGGCCCTAATTGCATCCTGGGCGCTGTGGTTACGGGCATCCTGGGCGGCGGGATGGGGCCTGTTTACCATGGGCCTGCTGCTATACGGGAATGTCGAATCAATGGGTCCGGCAATCTATAGCCATCCGGCCAAGGCCATTCCCATGGTGGTCATAGTGCTGGTAGTTATGCAAAGTTTTCCCTTCCTGATCCGCAATACCCACCGTCACCACCGTCCCGGAGTGTAACATCGGCTGCCGGGCTTCGTGCAAGGGGATGTTGATACCGGCATTCTAAACTATTGTAACAGTAGTATGCAAACCGATACAGAATACGGCCAAAAGGGGAAGAAGCTTTCATTCGATCAGCTCAAGGAACTGGACGCCTATTTCGACCGGCAACTGAAGGAGAGCGGGAAGAAAAGAGTTTCTTCTCAATCCGTAAAGAAACCGGTTTTTTCTCTTAAAAAGATAACGGCCTATACCTTTGGGTTGATCTTGTGCCTGCTGTTGCCTTTCGTGGTTCTTATTCGAACCTCTATCCTGCTCTATTCGGCTTACGGCCTGAATGGCTGGCTTGCCCTTGGCGCCGGTGTCGCAGCCACGGCCGTCCTGCTGCTTTGCTATCTTTTGTTTCTGAGTTTCAAAATCAGCGGGGAGGCGAAATTGCATAAATATGTTGTCAGGGGTGTTATTGCACTTGTTTGTGTTTATTGTGGATACGGGTTGATCTACTTTTCGGCCATGAATGCCAAAAGCCAGGAAGTCTCTTCCTATTATCACTCTCTCCATCCGGTGCTGAGGATAACCCTCGCTACATCCGTATTGGCCGATCAGAACCTCATTGTTACCGATATGCAGCGAACACCGGAAGATTACGAAGCTATGGGGCTGACGCTACAGGAGCGTTCGCTGCACTATGTGCAGCCGACGGGTTATGTTCATGCCGTTGATATTCGTACTTTAGGTAGAGCGGAATGGAAAAACTGGCTAACAAATGCAATGTTTAAGATATTGGGATTGTCTACCATACGTCATGTAGGCACGGCAGATCATCTGCACGTATATTTGCCGGTGAACACAGATTAACATGTTAAGGTGAAGCGCTGATATGGGCATGGCAAAAAAGTATTCGTTATGGCTGAGGCCGTTCGGTGAAATCGCATTCAAGCTGGAGCAGAAGATTAAGGAGCTTGCGCAAAAACACGGAACGCCGGTATTCGAACCGCACATCACCCTCCTGGGAGGCCTACGTAAAGGCGAAACGGAATTAATACAGCTTACCGATACGCTGGCTTCATCCTTGCATTCCTTCGATGTGGTTTTGACTAATGCGGGTTGCCGTGACGACTTTTACCGCTCGATGTATGTGCATGTTAAGAAAAGCAAGGAGCTGATGGATGCGAGGGCAACGGCAGAGCGCCTTTTCGACAATAACCCGGAGGAGGATTTTATGCCGCATCTCAGCCTGATGTACAGCGATTTCGGCCGCGAAGAGAAAGAACGCATACTTAATACGATGGGCCGTGAATTTCATCTGCGATTTCCCGTACAGAGCATCCTGCTTATACAAACCGAGGGCAAGCCCGACAAGTGGGAGAAAATCCATTCTGCCGACTTCAGCAAAGCATGAGCGATTCTTTATGCGCTTACTTTCGCTGTTGAAACTCTCCCATAATATTGCGATAGTTTTGCATTGCGATTCATAACCAAACCAAGCTGCAGAATCCTCCCAAAACGGGTACTCTTCCATGTCTGACACATACAAGTTTTTTGAACAGGTTAACCAGGCCTTCGACAAAGCCGCTCAATACTCCAGGTTCAACAAGGGGCTGCTCCATCAGATCAAGATTTGCAACAGCATCTACCATTTTACCTTTCCGTTGAAGCGTGATGACGGCTCCATAGAAGTGCTGGACGGCTGGAGGGTGGAACACAGCCATCACAAGCTGCCGACCAAGGGAGGTATTCGTTACAGCATGTCGGTGAACGAGGACGAAACCATGGCCCTGGCGGCGCTCATGACCTACAAATGTGCCGTTGTGGACGTGCCTTTCGGAGGAGCCAAAGGCGGTATCCGAATTGATAAAAACAGATATTCTGAGTCCGAGCTGGAGCGTATCACGCGACGGTATACCTTTGAATTGATGAAGAAGGATTTTATCGGCCCGGGATCGGATGTGCCTGCACCTGACTACGGAACCGGTGCCAGGGAGATGGGTTGGATCCTCGACACCTACCGCCAGCTGGAGACGGATATCAACAGCGAGGCATGCGTTACCGGCAAGCCGATTCCCCAGGGCGGTATTCGCGGCCGTACCGAAGCCACGGGCCGTGGGGTCTACTTCGGAATCCGCGAAGCCTGCAAGAATAAGGACGACATGGAAGATCTCGGGCTGGAGCCCGGATTGGAAGGCAAGACATTTGTAGTTCAGGGGCTCGGGAATGTAGGTTATCATGCTGCAAAGTATCTTTCGGAAGGAGGAGCGAAACTGGTGGGAGTAGCCGAAATAGAGGGCTCCATATATGATGCGGATGGCATCGATCTGGAAAAACTGATGCAGTACCGCCAGGAGACCGGATCCATTCTGGGCTTTGAGAACACGGAACAGCTGAATGGCAATACAGCTGTGCTCGAAGCCGAGTGCGACATACTGGTGCCGGCTGCCCTCGAAAACCAGATCAACGCATCAAACGCAGACAAGATTAAGGCGAAGATCATCGGGGAGGCAGCCAACGGCCCCACTACCGCCGATGCGCATGAGACGTTGAAGAAAAAGGGTGCGCTCATTATTCCCGACAACTACCTGAATGCCGGCGGTGTCACCGTTTCCTATTTTGAGTGGTTGAAAAACCTGTCGCACGTACGTTTCGGCAGGATGGAAAAACGGGCAGAGGAGACCAGCTATCGCAAGATCCTGAACGTCATCGAAAATATTTCGGACCGCACTTTTACGGAGGAAGAGATGGACCGGCTGGCGCACGGCGCCGACGAATACGACCTGGTCGACTCCGGCCTGGAAGAAACCATGATCGTAGCCTATGGGCAGATCAACGAATTGCGAAAGAAGCACGACATCGATCTGCGGACGGCCGCCTTTTTGAGCGCTATCGAGAAGGTGGGAATCATATACGAACAGATGGGCATCTTCCCCTGATCAAGGCATTGAGAATAAAAAAGCCCTCCCGGCTTGGGAGAGCTTTAAATACAGGCGGATGTGTGTGGCATCCGCTGTTGAATGGGGTTATTTTAAGGAGTGTTATCTTTGTAAGCCCTTAGGAATAACCGTTAATACAGCATCCATTACGAATCACGGACTGCGAGGTTGCATGGCTTCTTTCTATATCATGATGTTTTTGGTGCCCCTCTTAATTATAGGACTTGGCTTCCTGCTGGCCTACACAACCAACCTCCGCAAGCACAATGGATGAAACGCAGATCGTTTCCATAGCTGTCGACCAGTATGCTGTAGGTGCCTTTATAGGCTATCTGTTGCTGCTCATAGGAATCGGTATTTACTCCTCCCGCTTCTCTTCTTCCGGCATCAGTGAGTTTTTCATCGGCGGGCGCAAAATGAACCGCTTCGTCATAGCACTCTCCGCGGTGGTATCGGGGCGAAGTGCCTGGCTGCTGCTCGGAGTTACCGGCATGGCCTATGCCCGGGGAGCATCGGCTGTTTGGGCGGTGATCGGTTATATCGTGGTGGAGCTTTTTCTTTTTCTCTATTATGCCCGGCGGCTAAGAAACTTTTCAGAGCGTTATGATTGTATTACACTACCCGATTTTTTTGCCGAGCGCTTCAATGACACGTCGGGCACCTTGCGTATCACCCTGGTAGTGGTTTTCCTGATTTTTATGGTAAGCTACGTTTCCGCCCAGTTTGTTGCCGGCGGGAAGGCTTTTGCCTCCAGCTTCCATATCGAGCAAACCACGGGGATAGTGTTGTCGGCCGTAATTATACTGGCCTATACGGTGCTTGGCGGTTTCCTGGCCGTAAGCCTTACCGATATGTTTCAGGCCATCTTTATGATATTTGCCCTGGTAGTTTTGCCTTTCATTGCGATTGCCGATGCGGGCGGATTGCAGGCGGTACTTTCCCAGCTTACTGTTATGGACCCCACCCTTGTCGATCCCCTGGCGCTCTCGATCGGCGGACTGGCAGGTTTTTTGGGTATCGGCCTGGGGTCGCCCGGCAACCCGCATATCCTGACCCGCTATATGGCTATTGACGATGCCAAACAGCTCCGCTGGTCGGCCGTAGTGGGCACCATCTGGAACGTGGTAATGGCATGGGGCGCTTTATTCATCGGGCTGGTCGGACGCGTCTATTTTCCTGAAGCAGACATGCTGCCTGCATCTGATACCGAAAACCTCTACCCGGTACTTGCCCAGCAGCATTTGCATCCGATCATTTTCGGTGTTGTGGTTGCTTCTATCTTTGCGGCTATCATGTCTACTGCAGATTCCCAGCTGCTGGTGGCAGCTTCGGCGGTAGTTCGGGATGTCTATGACCGTATACTCCATGCCGGTGAAGAGATTTCACAGAAAAAGCTGGTACTCTACAGCAGGATTGTCGTATTGCTGCTGGTAGTGGGTGCTTTGCTTTTCGGGCTGTTGGCCCGCGACATAATTTTCTGGCTGGTACTTTTTGCCTGGGCAGGACTCGGGGCGGCCATCGGCCCGACTTCCATCCTGGCACTCTACTGGAAGGGAACCACCAAAGCCGGAGTGATGGCAGGGCTGGTTACCGGAACTGTAGTGACTATCGTCTGGTATTACGTACCTTTTCTTAAAAACAACCTCTATGAACTGATCCCGGCCTTTGCAATCAGCCTGTTGGTCACCTGGGTGGTGAGCCTCTACACACAAAAGCCGGAGCGCATTGAAGAGGTATTCATAGAGATGAAAAAATAGAGGAGGTTCCTTGCCGTCATTTTTCTTAGAAGAAGAGCTCAACTCCTGGAAAGAGGGGAATGCGCATCAGGTGTATGAAAAGCTGGGAGCGCACCTCCAAAACGACGGTGGCGTACGCTTTGCCGTTTGGGCTCCCAATGCGCACAGCGTCAGTGTGGTCGGCGATTTTAATGATTGGGACGAGCGGAAGCACCCGATGCAAAAAGACGAAGAATCGGGTATATGGTATACGAAGGTAAAGGAAGCCGGAAAATGGTCGCATTATAAGTATCAACTTAAAACAGGCCCGGACGCCCCTCCTTTCCTGAAGTCGGATCCGTATGCTTTTTACTGTGAACTGCGGCCGAAAAATGCATCCATCGTCTACGATCCGGACGGCTTCGAGTGGAGCGACTCCGGTTGGATGAGCGGCAGGGCCGAAGTCCAGGCGTACAGCCGCCCTCTTTCCATTTACGAAGTACACCTGGGTTCATGGAAACGGAAGGGCCGGGAAGACAGCCAGTATCTGAGTTATCGCGAACTGGCCGACGAGCTGATCCCATACGTCTGCAAAATGGGCTTTACTCATATCGAGTTGCTCCCGGTCTCCGAGTATCCTTTCGACCCCTCGTGGGGATATCAGGTTACCGGCTATTACGCGCCGACAAGTCGGTTCGGTGAGCCCAAAGAGTTTATGCACTTTGTAAACGAGTGCCATAAAGCGGGTATAGGAGTGATACTGGACTGGGTGCCCGCCCATTTTCCCAAAGATAAAGAAGCGCTCCAGATGTTTGACGGTACGCCGCTCTACGAACATGAACACCCCCTGCGGCGCGAACAGAAAGACTGGGGGACACACATATTCGACTACGGCAAAGCCGGGGTTCGCAATTTCCTTATTTCCAACGCTGCTTACTGGTGCGACTATTTCCATATCGACGGCCTGAGGCTGGATGCGGTGGCTTCTATGCTTTACCTGGACTATTCAAAAGAAAAAGGTGAATGGGTTCCCAACAAAGAAGGCGGCAACGAACACCTGGAGGCAATCGATTTTCTGCGGGAAGTTAATCGGACGATACACGAATTCTATCCCACTGTTTTTACCTTTGCCGAAGAGTCGACAGCCTGGCCGGGAGTCACGCGGCCGGCCGGAGAAGGCGGCCTCGGCTTCGATTATAAGTGGAATATGGGATGGATGAACGATACGCTCAGCTATATGCAAATGGATGACAAAGGCAGGAGCCGTCATCCCGAAAAAATAACGTTTCCAATGGCTTATGCCCGCAACGAACGCTTTGTGCTTCCCCTGTCTCATGACGAAGTGGTGCATATGAAAAGGCCCCTGATTTATAAAAGCCCTGGCAGCGAGGCCGATAAGTTCGCCAACCTGCGGTTGCTATGGGCTTATATGTTCGGCCATCCCGGCAAGAAGCTCCTGTTTATGGGAGGGGAATTTGCCCAGACCAGTGAATGGTCGGAAGAGGGCTCGCTGGACTGGCACCTGCTGGAGCACGATGCCCATAAAGGGATGCAGCAATTGGTTGCGGATCTGCTCGCTTTGTACCGAAAGGAAGAAGTACTGTCGGCCCGCGATGACAGCCACGACGGTTTTGAATGGGTTGAGCTTGGAAATAAAAGAGAGGGCTTTTTTGCCTTTATCAGAAAGGCTGAAACCGAAAAGGGTCATCTCCTGTTTCTGCTCAACTTCTCATCGACCGAGATATTTGATTACCGTCCGGCCCTCTTTGAGTCGGCTCGCTACGAAACCCTCATAAATACCGATTCGGTCTGGTACGGCGGTCAGAACAGGGGGGCGCTGTCAGGGCCCGATTCCAGACAGCAGGCCGGTATCGCACCATATTCGGCTCTTGTGTTGAAATCAATTTGTTGATTCCCTTTTTTTGCCTTTATTGGTGAGCTGATAAGGGACGGCTTGTTTATTATTATTTAAATTCCTGTCAGCTTTATTAAAAAGCTTTGTTTTAGTATCTTTAGCCGTTTAATTTCTCACAATAAGTTGCTCAATGGCATTTAAGCTTAACCATCTACCTAAACGTACCGAAAAGCCGAGAGAAAAAGGGATAACGCTGGTTCTGGACAAGGGCCTAAGCGTGCGACAAGCTGAAGATTTTTGCGAGTCGGCTTCCGGCTATATCGATATCGTTAAATTGGGTTGGGGAACAAGTTATGTTACCCAGAATCTCGGGGAGAAGCTGGAAGTGTACTCCAATGCGGGGATTCCCGTCTATTTTGGAGGAACGCTTTTTGAAGCCTATGTGCTTCGCGACCAGCTGGATGCCTATATGAAATTGCTCGACCGTTTTAACATCCGCTATGCGGAAGTTTCCAACGGCACTATCTGGCTGTCCGATCAACGCAAAATCGAGATTATCCAGAAGATGAGCCGCCACTTTACCATTCTCTCCGAAATTGGCAGTAAAAATCCCAATGACATCATTCCGCCTTACAAATGGGTTAAAATGATTGAGCGCGAACTGGATGCGGGAGCCTGGAAAATTATCTGTGAGGCACGCGAAAGCGGTACTGTAGGGGTGTTTCGTCCCAACGGCGAGGTGCGTTCGGGCCTGATTGACGAGATAGCCGATCAGATACCCGTTGAAAACCTGATTTTTGAAGCTCCTCAGAAAGAGCAGCAGGTCTGGTTCATCAAAAAATTCGGCAGCAATGTGAATTTGGGCAATGTACAGCCCTTCGAAGTTATTCCCGTCGAAACATTGCGCCTGGGTCTCAGAAGCGATACCCTATTCGACTTCTATTCCCTGGATGACGAAGAGATGGACCAGCTCTATTTGAATAAGAATGACAGCGAGACCAACGACTAATCAACCCTTAATTTCCATCGAAATTATTTAGACTATTTCCATATGAAAGTTTTATATGCTGCTGCTGAAATTTCTCCATTCGCAAGAATGACCCATACGGCTGATTTACTCCGGTTTCTGCCGGCTTCCTTGCAGGACAAAGGGTATGAAATCCGTATCCTGCTACCCAAATACGGTACGATCAACGACCGGAGAAACCGCCTGCACGAAGTAATCCGCCTGTCGGGCATTGAAGTGGAAGTAGGCGATAAGATTGAAAGCATGCGTATCAAGGTAGCCAGCATTCCCAATGCCAAGCTGCAGGTTTATTTTCTGGATAATGACACCTATTTCAAGCGCAAAGCCTTGTTTATGGATCCGGATAGCGGCGAGCACTATGAGGACAATGACGAGCGTTTGGTTTTCTACAATAAAGGTGTGCTTGAAACAGTTATGAAGCTTGGTTGGGAGCCGGACATCATCCATTGCCACGACTGGCCTTCCGGATTGATTCCGTTTCTCGTAAAAAATTCCTACAGCGATGTGGAGCTGTTTAAAAACACACAGATTGTGTACAACATCCATCATCCGGAAAACAATGGTATTTTTGATCCCAAGATCCTGGACCTGATTTCCCTACCCGATTCGGTTGATAAATCGGATCTGGAGAAAGATGGGAAAATCGACCTCCGGAATCTGGGCTTGCGCTTCAGCGATCATGTAGTTACCGGAAACCAGCTGGCCGACCAGCTGGATGCGGAATTCAAGGAGCTGGGCATCAAGCCAACTCAAATACAGGGATCGCCCGAAAGCGTTTCCGACCAATTTGCCGACTACTATGAAGATATAGCCGGCAATGACGAGGATGAAGAGGAATAATTTTAACTTTATAAATTAGAGTGGTATTTCGTTG
>CAYWDK010000041.1:11823-16018 GCA_964457025.1 uncultured Balneolaceae bacterium
GACGAGGATGAAGAGGAATAATTTTAACTTTATAAATTAGAGTGGTATTTCGTTGCAGATTGATATGAACGATGCACGTCGACGTGCACATTGGATGAAACCCCTTTCTCTGGCATGCGCCCTTTTTGTATTGTTTACCGGAACCGGTTGTGAAGACCTCGGCCCCGTGGGCAGAAACGTGGGGGACAACAACACGGAAGTGGTAGTTGATACCCTTGAGATTGGGAGTACTGAAACCGATTCGATTCTCTCCTATACCGGCTTGCTTACGCATATTTCGGCCGGTCGGTTTAACGATCCCCTATTCGGTGATGTCAGGGCAATAGCATATATTAAGCCACAGCTGCCTCCCATTACTGCTGACGATAGAATCAATATCGACACGCAATTCAAAGTGCGTTTTATCGCCAATAACAAAGCATTTTACGGCGATACTTCAGCACAGATAAATTTTGATCTTATCCGTGTGGGTGAAATATGGAGAGCCAAATCCTGGAAACTGAATGACGAGCCTCAACTTATTTCTCCCAATACGCCCGTAGGGACATTTTCCATAACACTGCAGGATACGGTGGAGGTAACTCTGAACCGGACTTATCTGTCGAACTTCAGCCAGTACTTTGATCCGGAAGACGGCGTAAATCGTGACTCCCTGTATCGCAGCGACTTTCACGGCATTGCCATTGTGCCCTCAAACGATGCTAAAATCGTACCTTTCATAGCCGAACAAACCGAATTTTTCTTTTACCGGCCGGACACCGAAGAAGACTCGGTTAAGATGAGGCCGCTGCAGTGGGCTTACGGCTTTCACCGGACTAATACACCGGACTCGCCTGCCGGATCCGATAAGGTTACCAGCACGCTTGACAATCTCTTGAAATTCGATCTGGATATCACCAGGGAAACCCTGGGTTCGGTCAACATTTCAAAAGTGGATCTGGTGTTTTACCAGAACAGTGAAGAGTTGCAGCAGTCGCTTCAGGCATTTGGCAGTACCGGCAAACGCCCCGACGCCCTCACGGCTCGCCTCTATCTGGTGAATCCGGAGAATAATCCGGATGCTATCGACCTGGGGAACCCTATAGCCAGCGGCCAGTATGATGAAGAGGATGAGGCTTTTCATTTCAATATCACCTCTTTTGCCAACGGTTCACTCGTTGAAGGGGTGGACGAGGATTTCAAGTTCTTCGTTACGGTGGGCAACAAAAACGGTATTGTCTATTCAAGCATGCTGTATAATGATCAGGCCCCTGCCGACAAAACACCTAAACTAATTGTTACTTCTATAAAAACAGAAGGTATTTCGAATTGAAACGGTTTATTCTGACAGCATTTGTTTTTTCGCTGGCTTGCTTCACAGCGCAAGCCCAGGATCTTGCTAAAAGCGGAACGGTCTACTCCAAAATAGGGGTAGGGATGCCTACCGATTTTGGAAGCTCGAGTGCCAGAGGCATGGGCCTGACCGGAGTCTCTTTTATTGAGCCTTTTGTGCCCGGCCTGTCCAATCCCGCCCATTGGGGCAGCACGGTCTATGGCATGGCCACAGGTACCCTTGGCCTTGAGAACTACCGGGCGGTGGATGACCAGGCTTCTTCGAAAGCGGCACTGTTGTCAGCAAACTATTTTCAGCTGCAACTGCCGATCGCCAGAAACAAGCTGGGCTTGTCTGCCGCGGTGGCCCCCTATACCAGGGCTAACTTTCACTTTATACAGAACAACGAGCAAATTCTCGGCAGTGGAGCGACAGCCGATACGATCTCCTACCGTTCCGACAACCAGGGTGACGGCGGTGTCAACATGGTCGAGATGGGTCTGGGATGGAGAATTACGCAAAATGTTTCGATAGGCTACGCTGCGTCCCTCATGTTTGCCTCCATCGATAACCAGTATACCACCAATTTTGACGATCCTAGCTTTGCTACGGTGAACTTTTCCCGCCAAACCAGCGGACTGGGTTTTGGCCACAGAATGGGCCTCTTTCTGAATTTCAGTAATTTTTTCCGTGAGAATGACCAGATAAGTCTGGGAGGGTCACTTGCCTTGCCTGTAACCCTTGACGGCGAGCGGGTAGAAGAGACTACCAAGGTATTCTCCTCGGGCAATACCGCAACGACCGTTATCAGGGATGGAGAAGGCCTTGGAGAAGGGGATATAGAGCTTCCCATGACGCTAAGTGGCGGAATAACCTACCAGCCCAGCCGTATTATCTCCTTCAGCGCGGAAGGGCTTTTTCAGGATTGGTCTTCTTATGATAACGGCATTGACGACAACAATATCACCGATCCCGAAACCATTTTGGGTGATAATACTGTTAATCGTTATAAGATCGGTGCCGGAATACGGTATTTTCCCTATGTTACCGGCTCAGACAAGTTTTTTTCCAGCTTCAAGTACCGTTTTGGGGCTTCATATGATACAGGTCATTTAAACCTGAACGGGCAGCGCATCGAGACACTGATGTTTTCGGTCGGTCTTGGAATTATGTCACCCAACCAGAATTCGAACTCTTCAGTAGATATTAACTTCGAATACGGGATACGGGGCACCAGAGGTCAAAATCTTGTAAAAGAAAACATCTGGGGCTTGCGTCTTTCTGTAAATTTAGCTGAATTGATGTTCTTCCGACCGAAATTGCGCTAAAATAAATCCTTGGAAAACCTGTTTAACAATAAATCATTTACTACAAATTGTGGAGTTATGAAAAAGTTACTTAGCCTAACTATAATTTTACTTATGGGCAGCATGGTTGCGAAGGCGCAATCGACTGTTGAGCCGCCTGACGGCCTTCCTGCCGCAGCAGCTTATTCCATTTTTTATGAAAATTATAAGAATAAAGAGTATGACAGCGCCATACGCTACGGACGCTGGATCTGGAAAGGCATGCCCGAAACCATTCAGGGCTATTCCCGCTTCAACCTTGAGACCAATCTTTCACGACTGGTAACGGCTTATTCAGAAGCTTCCAAAGAGAAAGAAGACCCCTCTCTGCGTTTTGCTTATCTGGATACAGCACAAATTATCTTTGAGAAGGTATTCACCGAGCTTGGAGAAGAAAAGATAGATGCCTATAGCTGGTATTTTGATCAGGGTCGCTTTTTCCAGCAGAACTCCGACTTTATTGACGGTGCCATGACCAAAGCCGCGGAGAGTTACGGAAAGGCTTTTGATCTGAAACCAAAAGAACTGACCAATACGGCCGACGGCTATTATGTAGAGGTCATGATTCGCAATATGGTGTCGAATGGGCAAAAGGATAAGGCTCTTGAGTATATCGAGAAGGCCACTCCCCATGCCAACGCCGATCTCCTTGACTACTTCGACTCGGTCCGTAACCAGCTGTTCGACTCTCCGCAGGAACGCATCACCTTCCTGGAGGGCAAGCTGGAGCAAAATCCCGAGGATACCGAGATTATGACCGAACTTCGAGATATCTACGAAGAGCAGGAGATGATGGACAAAGCCCAGCAACTTAATCAGAAGCTGTATGAGCTGGATCCGAGTTATGAAACTACCCGTGCCCTTGCTGATTTTGCCATCCGTAACGCCAACTACGACTCGGCTATCCGCTACCTGAAGGAGGCCATTAATAAAACGGATGATGCCACGCAAAAAGCAAGGATAGCACTCAACCTGTCCGATGCCTATAAGAATAAGAGCAATTTACAGGAAGCCCGCCGCTATGCCCGTCAGGCAGCCAACTTTGACAAGAGCTGGGGACAGCCTTACATCCAGATAGCCTCTATTTATGCGCAGGCTATTAATGATTGTACTTCGGGCCGTAAGATGGAGCGCGAAGACCGTAGGATCTACTGGCTGGTGCTCGACTATCTGGACAGGGCCAGAAATACCGATTCTTCGGTTGCCAGTACCGTACAGCGTCAATATCAATCGTATGAACCGGTAACCCCGACGACCGAAGACAAGTTTTTCAAGGGATGGAAGACCGGCGACAAGATGACGATTGACGGTTCTTTCAACTCCTGCTACAGCTGGATTAACGAAACCACGACTGTAAGATAGTTTTTAATCTTCGCAAACATTCTTATCTTAGATATCCGTTTTAAGAGCAGCACGTGTGGGACGTGCTGCTCCCTTTCACTCCTCAGTGTATAAGCTTTAAATTGTCGTATTACAGCTCCCCTTTTGCATGTACAGATGCTGTAAGCGCTTTTCAATCAGATAAATCAAAACTGTA
>CAYWDK010000042.1:0-15604 GCA_964457025.1 uncultured Balneolaceae bacterium
GACCCGATTTTGAGTTCCGGAGCTGCAGGCCAGCGTCATATTACCCGTATCGGTGATCCGATCGGAAGCTACTACGGATATGTAGTAGAAGGTATCTACCAGTCGCAGGCCGAGATCGATGCCGCGCCTACCGACCTGGAAGCGCCCGCACCGCGTCCCGGTGACTTCCGCTTCAAGGATGTCAATGGCGACGGTGTCATCGATCCCGATGACCGTACGGTGACCGGAAGCTACCATCCCGATTTCACTTATGGAATAACCAACCGCTTCTCCTACAAGAATTTTGACCTTAGCGTCTTTATTCAAGGGGTGCAGGGTCGCGAGATTTTGAACCTGACGGCTCGACACATGAGAAACGGTGAAGCCAACTTTAACTCCTATGCGGTATTAAACGACCGCTGGAGATCGCCTCAGGAGCCCGGTAACGGAGAACATCCCCGTGCCGACCGTTCTACGGCCAGCCACGGAAACAACAACCGTCCTTCTTCCTACCAGGTTGAAGACGGATCGTACCTGAGGATTAAAAATGTAACGCTGGGTTACAATATGCCCGTTGATATACTGGGTAATGCCGCACGCAGCGTTCGATTTTATGTATCAGCGACTAACCTCGCCATTTTTACGGACTACACGGGTTTCAACCCTGAAGTCAGTTTACAGGCAGGAAGCAGCTTGACACCCGGTGAGGACTACGGTGCCTATCCGCTGGCACGTACCGTTCAACTCGGTGTTGACATCGCATTTTAATGATAATTGAAAACAAGGTGACTATTATGAAAACGCGAATAGCTTTATTGCTCTTACCTGCACTGCTACTGATTTCATGTAGCGAGGATTTTACGCAACTGTCTCCCATTTCACAGCGAAATGCACAAAACTTCTACCGGAACGCTACCGATTTTGAAGTAGCTGTCAACGGTGCCTACGATGCCCTCCAGGGCAACGGTACCTTCGGAAGAAGCCACATTCTGCTGCTGGAGATGAGAAGTGACAACGGCGAAAACGGCGGCGGGGCTACCGGCCTGGCCGCTACGCTGGAGGCGCTCGACAATTTCAACGAGATCTCTACCGCTGAAGAACTGGAGACCGCATGGTCCGGTTCCTACGCCGGTATTGCCCGTTGTAATATAATCTTATCGCGTCTGCCCGATGCCGATTTTGACCAGGCACTGAAAGACCAGTTTGAGGGTGAAGCACTCTTTATCCGGTCGCTCCTCTATTATAAGATGGCGGTCATGTTCGGAAATATTCCGATTCAGCTGGAAGAGGTAACATCTCCGGATGTCGAAATTAATCAGGTGCCGGCTACCGAGATCTACGATCAGATAGCAACCGATCTCGCGAATGCTGAAAACCTGCTTCCGGAAACCTATTCCGATGCTGCCGACCTGGGACGTGCCACTAAAGGAGCTGCCGCTACCCTGCTGGGTAAAGTGCTGCTCACCGATGGTGACAATACGGGAGCCGAGACGGCCCTGCGAAGAGTAGTTGAGGATTACAATTACTCCCTGGTGCCGAATTTTGAAGACGTCTGGGACGTAAATAACGAACACAACCAGGAGTCGATCTTTGAAATCAACTATATCGCCGGCGGTGTTGGCGAAGGTAGCGGCTTTACCGACTATTATACGCCTTTCGGTAGTTCCGGCGGCGTGGGTGGCGGTAACGCTCCGCAAGACCTCACCGACGAAGTTATCGACAGTACGATGTACGACGATACCATTGCCGGTCCCAAAGACGACCGCTACTGGGGTACATTCGATACGACCGATGCCGGTGCGTATTATGTGCGCAAATTCGAAAGCACACCTTTTGGTCCTTTCGATGCGGACAATAACTGGATCGAGCTCCGGTATGCGGATGCTCTGCTGATGTTGGCCGAAGCTATTGGTGAAGGCCCCGAAGCCTACGGCTACATCAACCAGGTACGCAACCGTGCAGGACTCCCCGACATTGGCGCCGGCGATCCCGGTACCTTTGAGGAAAAGCTGCTCCGGGAACGTCGCTTCGAGTTTCTCTTCGAGAATAAGCGTTGGGAAGACCTGCGTCGATTCGGCGTAACCAAAGCGGTGATGTCCACTCACCTCGGTGTAGCGGAATCTGAGATCAAGCTGCTCTATCCCATTCCGCAGAGAGAAATCGATGTGGCCCCGGATGAAATGCAGCAGAATCCGGAACACACCAACTAGAATGATTGCGTAGCGAAAGCAGCCGGAGGCACCTTGCTTCGGCTGCTTTTCTTTTCTAATTAAGAGTTGAACGTTAACCTAAAGACAAAAGAGATGAAAAAGGTCTATCTAATCGCCGCCTGCCTGCTTTTGGCAACTCTCACCGGATATTCGCAAAATAATAACAGCAGTGGGGAACCGTTGCGCGTAATTGCTATTTTTGCACACCCCGATGACGGGGATGTCAAAATGGGCGGGACCGCTGCCTTGCTTGCCGAGGCGGGACACGCCGTAAAGTTCGTATCCATCACCAATGGAGATGCCGGACACCAGAGCCAGGGCGGAGGGGCGCTTGCCAAGCGTCGCCGTGCCGAAGCCCAGGAAGCCGGCCGCCGTCTGGGCATAGATGAATACAAGGTGCTTGATAACCACGACGGGGAATTGCTTCCCGAACTGCATATCCGCCAGCAGGTAATCCGCGAGATACGCGAATGGAACGCTGACGTGGTGATCGGACTCCGGCCCAACGACTACCATCCCGACCACCGCTATGCCGGCGTGCTGGTACAGGACGCAGCCTATATGGTAGTGGTACCCAATGTGGCGCCCGATACGCCTCCATTAAGGAAAAACCCTGTCTTTTTGTATATGCGCGACGGTTTTGATAAGCCGAATCCTTTCAGCCATGATATTGTCGTAGGCATTGATGATGTATTGGATCAAAAGATCCATGCGTTGGATGCGCACGAATCTCAGGTGTACGAATGGCTTCCATGGGTATCGGGCAATCTGGACCAAGTTCCCGAAAACGAGGCTGAAAGAGAGGAATGGCTCAAACAGCGCTGGGCATCCGGAAATGTCTCGGCCGAACAGCGTGAGGCATTGGAGAAATGGTATGGCGCTGAAAAGGCGGCAGAATTTTCTCACGCCGAGTCTTTTGAGGTTTGTGAATACGGCCATCAGCCCTCCGACGAAGAGATCCGGCGGCTGTTCCCGATGCTGAAGAAGTAGAAATAACCGGGCCGTTCTCACCCAATTAAATGATAACTTTTTAAATCAGTCCCCCATGCAACGCAATTATTATCTGGTAGGTCTTATACTGCTCACATTCTTCGTAATCTCTTTTTTGACCAATATTATTGGTCCCTTGGTACCCGAGATTATTGAGGATTTTGATCTCAGCCTCACCCTGGTAGCCTTGCTGCCTTTCGCCTTCTTTATTGCTTATGGGGTAATGTCTATTCCATCGGGCATGCTTATTGAAAAGTACAGGGAGAAAACCGTGATGATTGCGGCTTTCTTTGTAGCTTTTCTTGGGGCGCTTCTTTTTGCAATGTTCCCCAACTATCTGATTGCCGTTGTTTCACTCTTTATGATCGGCTCGGGCATGGCCATGCTGCAGGTGGCGATCAACCCGCTTCTGCGTGAAGCCGGGGGTGAGGAGAACTTCGCCTTCAACTCGGTTCTGGGACAGCTGCTGTTCGGGCTGGCCTCTTTCCTGAGTCCGCTGGTCTACTCTTATCTGGTCCTTAACCTTGGTTCGGGCGACGAAAGCGGTATCCTGCTTTCCACTCTCGCGGGTGTAGTCCCCGAAGAGCTGCCCTGGGTTTCGCTCTACTGGATCTTTGCCGTGGTTTCCGTCCTGATGGTGATCATTATCTCTGCATCAAAGTTTCCAAAAGTGGAGCGCAAGGCCGATGAGCAGGTAGGCGCCTGGGAGACCCATGTGGAGCTGCTTAAAAACCCGATTGTTATTCTGTTTTTCCTGGGCATCTTCTCCTATGTAGGTACAGAGCAGGGCGTTGCCAACTGGATTTCGGAATTTCTTTCCAAATATCACGGCTATGACCCTCAGACCGTGGGCGCCAGTACCGTATCCTGGTTCTGGGGTATGATGACGGCGGGTACCTTGCTCGGCCTGCTGCTGCTCAAGGTTATGGACAGCCGCAAGGTGTTGATAGGCTTTACTTCGGCCGCTATTGTCTCATTTTCATTAGCTCTCTTCGGCAGCGGGGAAGTTGCCCGTTACGCCTTCCCCATGATCGGTTTCTTTGCGGCCGTAATGTGGCCGGTTATCTTTTCACTGGCCCTTAATTCAGTTGCCGAACACCACGGCTCGTTTTCCGGTATCCTGGTAACGGGTATCGTGGGGGGAGCGGTTGTGCCGCTTATTGTCGGTTCACTCGGCGACCTGATCGGGCTGCGCAACGGCATGCTTTTCCTCTATATCACTTTCGGTTATATACTGAGTATCGGTATTTGGGCCAAGCCCCTGGTCAGTAACAAAACCATCGATTTCGGTGGGTCAAAATCCAAAGCAGAGGCCGGGGTAGAATAATGGAGAACGGCAGCATCCATAACGACAGGCTGAATGGCGCTGCTTCGCTGGAAAATACGTGTCTTATCGGGGTTGATCTCGGAGCCACCAACCTCAGGGTAGCCCGGGTCAAGGACGGGGAAATACAGCAGGTAGAATACGAGCCGATCATCAGCAGCGAAATTGCAGAAGACCTGGTTGACCAGATCGGACGGCTGATCAAAAAGACGATGAGCCCTTCGGTGCAGGCCATAGGTATAGGTGTGCCGAGCGTAGTCGATGTTAAGCAGGGTATTGTATACGACGTCCAGAATATCCCGTCCTGGGATGAAGTCCCTCTCAAAGACCTGCTTGAAAAGCGCCTTGAATTGCCGGTCTACGTGAATAACGACGCCAACTGTTTCGTCTTGGGCGAAAAGTACTTCGGACACGGTGTAGGCTATGATTCCATAGTCGGCCTGGTATTGGGCTCCGGTTTCGGGGGCGGGTTGGTACTCAACGGCAAACTCTATTCGGGTATCAACTGCGGGGCCGGAGAGGTAGGTATGCTGCCCTATAAGGAGTCAATTTTTGAGCATTACTGCTCCGGAATGTTTTTCGAGAGGGAGTTTAACGTTACGGGCACCGAAGCATATGAGAAAGCCCGGACGGGAAATGAAGAAGGAAAAATTATGTATGAATCCTTCGGAGCCCATCTTGGTAACGCCATAAAGGCGGTTATGTACGCCTATGATCCGGAGCTGATTGTATTGGGTGGTTCGGTAAGCAAGGCCTATCCCTACTTCAGAAACGCTATGGAGAAAGCTCTCAGAGATTTTGCCTATCCCAAGTCCATCGAAAATCTGGCTATCAAGGTTTCGGAACTGGAGTATGTAGCCGTATTGGGAGCGGCTACGCTGGCACTGGATTTTAAATTGAAATGATTATTTCGGAGTCGAAATGAAAAATAACGCATGGTATAACAGCTTTTATAATGCAATAGCAATTGTGCTGGTAATGGTGCTGGTTTCCTGCACCGCCGATTTTTCGGGGAAGTCCATTGACATTCAGGTGGAAGAGAACAGCCCGGGCGCTCCGCAGCTTTTCGGGATACCCTTTCCGCAGGGCGAGTTGACTTCGCCCGATAACGTCCGCGTGGTGAACGCTTCCGGAGAGGAGATTCCGGCCCAGGTTACGGAAGTGACCAGCTGGGAGCCTGCCGACAACAGTGTGAAATGGGCCTGGGTATATTTCGAAACCGGCGAAGGCAGTGACTACCGTGTGGAATACGGACCGAATGTCCGTCGCCAATACCATTTTGAAGAACGGATTGATGTGACTAACAACCAGCGGTCAAATGGTGAAGTCATCGTCGATACCGGTCCGTTGCGTTTTACCATCAACAAGGGTCCGGGCGGTTTCTTTGACGTGGTGGAGCTGGATGTAGACGGCGACGGTTTTGACGAGGAAGATGTGATTGCAACCGGCGAGGAGGGGCGCAGTTCATTCCTCGACTTGCTGGATGATGCCGGCATCGACCGCTCCCGTGCCGTGGTGCACCGGACGGTCAAAGAGCTGGGTACCGGTCCGCTGCACGCAGTTATTCGCGTGGAGGGAGAATATACTTATTCGCGCGATGACAATAATCCCGCCCCTTTTGTTACTCGTATTCATGCCTATGCGGGCAAGAGCTATGTAAAGGTCTATCACACCATCACCTATACCGGCGATCCCGACAAGCATCGCAAGCGGGAAGGACAGTATGGAGCCATAGCTACCGAAGACGGACTTATTCTTGATGAGGACCTGATGGAAGGCGATCCCGGATGGACCCAGCCCAACGACCGCATTGCCGCAGCTGGACTAGCTCTCAAGTACAATTTGGCAGATGATGCGACCTATACCACTTCCTATAATGAAGGCACTTGGTGGGAACCGGGCGAGGCTGTTAACCTGCAGCAGCAGATGGAGCGTTCAGCTTCATACTCTTTATTCCAGACCGGCCCCAATCCTGCCGGCCCACCGCCGTCTCCAAATTCTTCTGCTGAGGAACGGATGACCGAAGGTTTTGCGGCAAGTGTTACTGCCGGCGATGAAGAGGTCGCTCAGTCGGAACGTGCGCCGGGCTGGGTAGATATTTCGGATCAGAAGTGGGGCGTCACTGTCGGTTTCCGCCATTTCTTCAAAGAGTATCCCAAAGAAATTGATGTGGTTCACGGCGACAGCACGGTATCAGCCTATATATGGAGTCCTAAGGAGGAGCCGATGAGTTTTGCCCGTTCCAATGGGGAAGGCGACAGCGGCATGATTGCCAACTTTGCCCAGGGCCTTACGAAGACTACGGAACTGGTGTACAATTTTCATAAGGCCGATCTGGCAGAAGAGGAAGTAGAGCAGCAGGCAGATTATATACTCGAGCCGCCGGTAACCCATGCCGACCCGTCGTGGTATGCGCAAAGCAAGGTGTACGGCAATATGGCGGCGCGGTCCGAGCGTTTTGCTTCTTACGAGCGCGGACTTGACTATAAGTTTCAGTGGATGAACTTCAACAAGCACTGGGAACCTTGGTACGGCATGTTCGACTACGGTGACAACCTTACCTACTATTTTCGCGACCAGTGGTTTCAGTGGACCAACAACGAGCCGGCTAACGACTTTATGTGGTGGCTGCAGTATATGCGTACCGGTAATCGGGACTATTATCAATCGGCCCAGGCTGCCAGCCGTCATACGATGGATGTAGACAATATTCACTGGCCTTCCGATCCGGAATATGTAGGCGATACCAACGACGCTATCGATGCCTTTAGGGTGGAAAATATGCCCAAAGGTTCTCCCTATGTGGGGATGGGACGTCGCCATGCCAATCAGCACTGGACTTCGCTTTTAAGCGCACACGTCTGGGCTGCCGGATGGGTAGCTTCCTACTATCTGGACGGCTATCACCGCGGACTTGATATAGCGGAACAGACCGGCGATTATTATATCAGAAGAGTATTTGGGGATCACGGACTGAGGGGAAGACGACTCTATCTCTCGGTGTGGAACCTGGCTGAGATATGGGACGCAAGCAAAAAGAAAAAGTATTATAAAGAACTGAAAGACCGTGTGGAGCTTATGCTGAAGCTGCAAAGGGATGCCGATCAGGGTGGTTCTCTGATCATCAACCGCTACGGATATACCCAGGTTTATGCTTCGCGGGGCCTGAGCAAATATTACCAGATGACGGGAGACGAGGATGTAAAGGATGCGCTGGTAATCCATGCACGGCGTGTGCGCGACGTGCCGCCCCTGAACCACCAGATGGAATCGTACCTCTCTTCCATCAGCAGTTTGGTACTCGGTTATGAACTCTCCGGAGAGCGGAGCTTCCTGGATGAGGCGGTCCGTCGTGCCGAGGTGCTGAAAACCGATCAGCTGGAACAGGATTTTGGAGCCTATGCCAATCAAAAAGAGCTGGCCGATGCCTTGGAGAGTGTGAGCAACCTGCCCGATGATCCGAACTCATGGCGGGGAGGAGCTATCTGGAAAATTACCAACGGCTTGCGAATCTTCGGCTGGACTCATATCTATAACGTGCCGTATCTGGTACACTCTCTCGAAGAGGCGGGCTACCCGGCAGAATAGGATAGAGAACAGCTAAAGGGATTAATTTACTATGGACATATCAAACTACGGCATGCGCCAGCGTCTTGGACTGGGGTTGGGTTTGGCTTTATTTATCATCCTGTTGCTGGTACCCGCTCCGGAAGGCCTTTCACAGGCCGGATGGCATACGGCAGCTGTGGCGGCACTCATGGGCATCTGGTGGATCACCGAAGCCTTGCCGATTCCTGTAACAGCCCTTGTGCCGATAGTGCTTTTCCCTGTGTTGAATGTGGTCTCTATCGGCGAGGCGACATCCCCCTATGCAAATCCCCTTATTTTTCTCTTTATGGGCGGCTTCGTGATTGCCGTAGCCATGGAGAAGTGGGAGCTGCACCGTCGTATAGCCCTCAATATCGTGAGCTTTGTGGGGGTAAAGCCTTCTTCGATTGTAATGGGTTTTATTATCGCATCGGCATTTTTGAGCATGTGGGTCAGTAATACGGCCACGGCGCTTATGATGCTGCCTATCGCTCTCTCTGTTCTGGAGCTTGTGAAGGAAGAGAAGTCTCAGCGTGACAAACTCAATTTCGAGATCGTAATGGTGCTGAGCATTGCCTATGCCTGTAATATCGGGGGAATGGGCACCATCATAGGAACCCCGCCCAATGCGCTGCTCGCCGGATTCATGAGCGAGAACTACGGATTTGAGATCGGATTCGCGCAATGGATGAGTGTGGGCGTACCGCTGATGCTGGTATCGCTTCCGCTGATGTATTTTCTGCTGACGAAGGTAATCTATCCGATCCATATCAAACAACTTCCCGGGGGTAAAGAACTGATAGAAAGTCAGCTGCGCGGGCTTGGCAGGATAACTTCTTCTGAGACGAAAGTGGCTGCCGTTTTTATCTGTACGGCCTTGTTGTGGATCAGCCGGCCTCTTTTGAACGAGGTGATTCCCGGCCTTTCGGATGCGGGCATAGCTATCTTGGCGGCGGTGGCCCTTTTTCTGATTCCCAGAGACCTCAGTGAAGGCGAGTTTATTTTGGACTGGAGCGATATGAAGAGGCTGCCTTGGGGTGTGCTTATTCTCTTTGGCGGAGGTTTGAGTCTTGCCTCTGCAATTAGCGCGACCGGCCTTGCAGAGTGGATCGGGCAGGGCGTCGGAGCCCTGGAGGCCTGGCCCATTTACGTGTTGGTAGGCTTCGTACTACTGCTGATTGTGTTCTTGACCGAAATGACAAGCAATACGGCGACGACGGCTGCCTTCCTGCCGATCCTGGCATCCATCGCGCTGGGACTGGGCGAAAATCCGCTGCTGCTGGCCATCCCTGCCGCACTTGGTGCAAGCTGTGCCTTCATGCTTCCGGTGGCTACGCCTCCGAACGCTATTGTTTACGGCAGCGGAAAAATCACCATACCGGAGATGTCGAAGGCCGGCTTGTGGCTCAACTTCGTCTTCATCCTGCTGCTTACAGCTTTCACCTTCACCCTCATCAGTTATATTTTCGGCATCGATGTGGGCGTGGTGCCGTCATGGGCGATGTAGATAGGAAGCCGTTTACATTGGTATTAGTGCCGGCTCTTCTTGTGGATGGCCGCCATCATTTTTTTGTACCCTTCGGTGATATCGACATCCCGTCGCTTCATCATGATTCCCATGGTCTCCACAGCCTTGTCCAGCTTATAGGGTTGTATCACATTGGAGCCGACCCAGCTGAATGAGGGAATGAATTTTGGCGGGAAATCCCTGGAAAGGATATTGCAATTTACTCCCATGACGGTTCCGGAATTGACAACGCAGTTGATGGCGGTCTTGGAGTGGTCGCCCATCACCAGGCCGAAAAACTGCAGCCCGGTATCGATCTCTTCCCTGCTTTTCCAGTCGCTGATGCGTACATTGCTGTAGTTGGTCTTGAGGTTGGAAATGGTAGTCCCCGCCCCCAGGTTGCACCACTGTCCCACTACGGAGTTGCCTATATAACCGTCATGAGCTTTGTTTGAATAGGAGTGGAAGAGCGTATTGCTCACTTCTCCTCCCACCTTGCAAACGGGGCCCACAGTGGTATCGCCATAGATACGGGCGCCCATTTTGATGATGGAGTTTTTACACACCGCCAGGGGACCCCGGAGAACCGAGCCGGCCATAACCGTTGCCCCGGCTCCTATGTAGATCGGTCCTTTGCTTGCGTCCAACACACAGCCGGCCTCGATGGTAGCCTTGGCGTCAAGATAAATCGAATCTTCCTGCTCGAAAACAACTCCGGAAGCTATGGTTGCTTTTCCCGTGCCGGGCGTTAGTTTCAGGAGTCCGATATCTTTTCTGATCTGTTCCCCGTTCATCCTGAAAAGGTCCCATAGATTCCGTACGGAAAGAAAATCCTGTGATTCGATGACAAATAGATTGCTGAAATCGGGCCGGCCGCTTTCCATCCACTTATGGGAGGTGGCGCCGTCAATGCATGCCGCAATGACTGTGTCGCCGTGGCGCAGGCAGCTTCCCGTATCCAGTTTTGTCACTTCCTCTTTGAGCTGGTCACCCGGAAGGTAGCGGCTGTTAATCCAGAGGCAGTCCTTTTCGGGGTCGATTGCCGGAGAGGGGAACACATCCCGGAGCTCCTCTCTCAAAAGCCTGTGGGCGGGCTCCGTTTCAAGAGCGGTTTGCCACTTTTTGGCTATGGTGAGGATGCCGACACGGAGATTATCCACAGGCCTGGTGAGGGTAAGCGGAAGGAATGATCCTGCGGAATCGTCTTCGAAAAAGACTGCTTGCATGAGAATAATGTTAACAGGTTAGGATCAAATATTAAGTTTTGTTAGTCCAAATAGAATGATAAATTTACAATCATTCAAATAGAGAACTTTTCAGAAAAGAGTCAAAACAAATCTTTGAAATAATTATATGTGCGGAATTGTAGGTTATATTGGTAAGAGGGAAGCCAGTGATATTATCATCAAGGGACTGGAGAGGCTGGAATACCGGGGATATGACTCGGCCGGCGTAGCCCTTTTTAATGGCAAGCTGGAGATCCGGAAGGGCAAGGGGAAAGTCGATAACCTTAAAAAAAGCCTGAAAAAGAATCCCCTGGATGGGAAACTGGGAATCGGCCATACCCGCTGGGCCACGCACGGAGCACCGAACGACGTCAACTCACACCCGCACGTCAGCGAGTCCGGCAAAATTGCACTTGTGCACAACGGTATTATCGAAAACTACTCTTCTCTGAAGAAAGAGCTTCAGAATAAGGGGCGGACATTCCATACCGATACTGATACGGAAGTTATTGCACAGCTGATTGAGGAAATTTACCAGGATGGCAAGGACATCGATTTTGAGAAAGCGGTTCGCCTTGCCCTGAAGCAGGTGGTCGGTACCTATGGCCTTGCCATTGTGCACAGCGAAGAACCCGACCGGATTATCATAGCCAGGAAAGGCTCTCCGCTCTTGCTGGGAATCGGTGATGAAGAGATGTTTATTGCGTCGGATGCCTCACCCATCGTGGAGCATACCAAGAAGGTGGTATATCTGGACGACGGTGAAATTGCGATCGTACAGAGTGACGGCTATGAAGTGAAGACGATCGAAGATGTCACGCTTACCAAAAAGGTGCATGAACTGGCCATGAGCGTGGAGGAGATTGAGAAGGCCGGTTACCCGCACTTTATGCTCAAGGAGATTTTCGAACAGCCCCGGTCGATATCCGACTGCCTGCGGGGACGGCTCGATGTGGAGAACCACAGTATCCAGCTGGGCGGTATCGTGGATGTCATGGATCGTCTGGTCAATGCGAAGCGCCTTATCATTGCGGCTTGTGGTACCAGCTGGCATGCGGGACTTGTGGGTGAGTACCTTTTTGAGCATCTGGCAAAAATTCCTGTTGAAGTAGAGTACGCCTCGGAGTTCCGCTACCGGGAACCTCTTATTAAAGAAGACGACGTGATGCTGGTTATTTCACAGAGCGGCGAGACGGCCGATACCCTGGCTGCCGTACGGCAGGGCAAGGAACACGGCGCGCTGGTTCTGGGCGTCTGCAATGTGGTAGGTTCGACTATTGCCCGCGAGACCGATGCGGGAGTTTATACACACGCCGGTCCCGAAATTGGTGTAGCCTCTACCAAGGCCTTTACCACGCAGGTTTCAGTCTTGACCATGATGGCGATTATGATTGCCCAGAAGAAAAAGAGCATTAAGGAAGAGTATGCCAACCGGTTGATCGAAGAACTTAACCGTATTCCGGCCAAGGTTGAACAGATTCTCGAGCAGAACGAAAGTGTTAAAGAGATGGCCAAGCTCTTTACCTACGCCCCGAACTTTCTCTACCTGGGCCGCACCTATAACTTCCCGGTTGCGCTGGAGGGAGCCCTCAAGCTTAAGGAGATCTCCTACATCCATGCGGAGGGGTATCCGGCCGCGGAAATGAAGCACGGCCCCATTGCGCTGATCGACGAGATGATGCCCGTAGTAGTTATTGCCGCTACCGATCATACCAATGACAAGATGATCAGCAACATCGAAGAGGTCAAAGCGCGGAAGGGAAGGATCATATCTGTTACCGGAGAGATCAACAAAGAAGTGATCGACCTTTCCGAATTCAGTTGCGAGATCCCCGAAACCGAGGACTGCCTTTCTCCGCTGTTGACGGTGATTCCGCTGCAACTGCTCTCCTACTATATTGCGGTCAACCGGGGGTGCAACGTTGACCAGCCACGTAATCTGGCCAAGAGTGTTACGGTAGAATAGGGCTTTTGGGGGCGGGTTATCAACAATCATCCACAACTCATGTTGAAAACTATGTGGATAATTAAGATTCTTTCATTATCCTCTTCTTTTTTTGTAACAATTTAGCCTTTCTATACTCATATAATTACATCTGCAGACAAAGCTAAGTTATGAGGCATTGTTAATATTTAATGTGGATAACTTGACCTTTATTCTGCTTTTTATTACATAGAAAATCCTGTCTGGGAAATTTGCAATCGACATCGGCTAAAGTTATGAACAACTGGAAAACATTAATTTTCAAAATTACGGTACTGGTGCTTGTTGCTATCGTTGTGCTGACCGGCTAATAGATTAGATGTAGCATCTTAGCGTAATACTACTGTCATGGGATAAGCCATAACTCTTGTGCACGCCGGAAGTACGTATGCCTGTACATCGCCTCTCCTACAGTTCACTTCCTTTCTTTTATTTGAAGATCATTAATAAATAAGGTAACATTTTCTATTCTCTAACTTTAAGCCGCAAACAAAGTGTCTAACCAAAGAATTACAGACCTTAGTTATTTGAACGAGATTTGTGCAGGTGACAAAGCCCTCATTTCTGAAATGATCCGGCTCTTCCTGGAAGATGCCCCCCTTGCTATTGAAAAGATAAAAACACTTACCGATCGGGGAGAGTGGTCGCTTGTCGCAGCCGAAGCTCACAAGCTGAAGCCCAACCTCTCCTATATGGGTCTGGAGGAGAGCAGGAAGATGATCATAGAATTGGAGGGCTATGCAAAAAAGGAGGAAGAGACCGAAAAAATCGGTCCGTTGATTTCAAAAATCAAGGAACGCTGTGACCGGGCTTATGCCGAACTCGAAGAAGAGTTGAAAGACAATCAGGAAGAGTCCTAAACATTTCAGTAAAATTGCCGTAAGGCGGTATTGTAATGTTAATTAATCTCCCTGATCATGATCTATACCATCCTTATTAACAGTGTTGCCGTATTTCTGGCCGCCCACCTGCTCAAAGGGGTTGAAGTCAAAAATTTCTTCACAGCAATTCTCGTCGCCATAGGCTTGGCTATAGTAAACGCATTCATAAAGCCAATACTGGTCTTTCTGACCCTGCCCGTTACAATCCTTACCCTGGGCCTGTTTATCCTGGTCATCAATGCGTTGATGATTATGCTGGTGGACAGTGTTATGGAAGATTTCAATGTGAAGAGCTTCGGAGTGGCTTTCGTCTTCGCAATCGTGCTGTCGATACTGAACGCCCTTCTGTTCTGGATCTTCTAAACAGACTTTCAGGCAACGTGTTCGATCCACGACGGGCCTGATGCCGTGTCGTCGATCTCAAGGGTATACAGCTTGGCGGGAGGGAGGTTGAGCAGGACGATTTTTTTATCCCGCTGGTAGCGCTGTACAATTTTCTCTTCAAAGTTGCACTTGAACTTCCGGAAACTCACGTATTTGAAGTAGCAGATGTATGCTTTGTCACTGCACAGTTCCAGCTTCTTCTTCCAGATAGCTTCTGTCAGTTCCCGGGGCATGGCCTCGTACGGAAGACTGGAGAAAATGTAGTCGTATTCTCGTCCCGGTTCAAAGTTCAGTATATCGCTGTGATGGATCCGGATATTTTTGCTTGAAAACTTGTCGGATATAACCTGGAAAAAGTGGTCATGTATCTCGACCACATCCAGGTGATCTTCGGGCCGAACCAGCTTGACAAGCTCTTTGGTAAGCGGACCGGTACCGGCACCTATCTCGAGAATGTTTAGAGGACAGCACGACTTCACCGAAATGTCGTCTCTGAGCTGTTCAATTAGATCCTTGACTAAAAATTTGGAACTGGGTGCAATGGCTCCCGTCTGTTTCAGGTCCTTCAAAAAATGTAATAGGTGCTCCAAAAAGACTCCTTCTTGTTAATACCCCGCAATGCCTAGAAATGTAACAAAGCTGAAGCAATAAGGCTAGAAGCGGATCCTAATATGTTTTAATAGCCGAATAATTCAAATTTTTTTACAGCTGTGGCTGTTGTGGGTACTTCAACCAACAAAATCAGCTTCATTATATGACGCTTGAAACGATAATTCGCCTTTTGGCAGGAATATTCCTCCTGGGAGCCAACGCTTTCTTTGTAGCGACGGAATTCGCCCTAACTCGGCTACGGCAGTATTCCCGAGAGGAGATAGAGGATGAGGGGGCACTGGAACGGGCCTGGCAGATGACCGAAAAGCTTGAAATTTACCTGACCGGCTGCCAGGTAGGCATTACGACAACCAGTATTCTGCTTGGTGTAATTGCAGAACCGGCCGTCACCCGCCTGATCGAGCTGCTAATTGGAACAGGAGTTCTCGGCAGCTATTCCACCCATACCGTATCGATCGTACTGTCGGTTATCCTGATCAACTTTGTGCACACCATCTGGGGGGAACAGACCCCGACCTATTTGGGCATTGAACGGGCCAAAACGGTTGCCCGATACTGTTCGCCAGCCCTGTACTGGTGGACCCAGCTTATCTATCCCCTGCTCTACCTGGGAGACCGGATAACCAAGGCCACGCTCAGGCTTTTCGGCATCACCATGGAGCGCACCTGGATGGAGAAACCCTCCGACGGGCAAAGCGGCTCTCGCCTGGATATGAGAAGCCAAATAGTGGATGTGCTTAAAAGCGGCAACCTCTCCAAAGACCGGCGGGATGAAGTACTCAATGCCCTGAAAATCGACGATATCCCTGTTAAGGATATCATGGTGCCAAGGGAAGAGATCATCTTTCTTTCGGAAGGCAACAGCCTGGCGGAGAATCTCGAAATCATCCAGAAAGGCAAGAAGACGCGGTACCCGCTG
>CAYWDK010000043.1:0-15304 GCA_964457025.1 uncultured Balneolaceae bacterium
GCCAGGAGAATAAAAACGAAAATAACTTCAAATGACATGGCCTGTTATCTGAAGATCAGTCCGAATTTATTTGTTTGTCGTTAGTGTCCGATGGCAGAACCCCGGTTAATTGGGTACTATATTAAACTCATCAACCAGCTTCTGTGCATCACTTGATTCACGCATCAGGAATAAAATATAACATATATCCATATTTATCGTTCGTTTGACGGCAGGAACGAAGTGATAATCGCTGATCGCTCCCTCCATAATTGTGTTATAGACGAGGCCGGAATCGTCACTGTACCGTCAGTTACAACCGTTTTCTTTTTCAGAAGAAAGGATTGGAGAGGTTGAACAGCCTGCTATAAGAGCGAGCAGAATTGGAAGCAGGAAGGACAGCCCTTTTGTGTTCATAGCTAAATCAAAAAATTAGATAGGTAATTCGAAAACTTTGGAAAGATAAGTTATATTCAGGGGTGACTAACCGGATAGATGATCATACAGATAAATGTATCTGTTTACCATACTCCATTATAATCGATTAAGCTTTCCAAATTTATGAATTACAAGCACAATTTCTTCTACCTTTGCAAAACCCCTTTAAGCGCCGAAGGGCCTGAAGATGTAGAAATCATTGACAAAGCGGAAGACACCAAGGACTTTCCGGGTCTTTTCCAGCAGTATGAGGAGCTCCGTTCGCATGCTTTTAATGATGACAAGCTCTACAGCATTGTTCGTGCCGATGATATTTACGATCTGATCAGAACAGGTACGGAGAAGGAAGCCCAGAATGAGGCGTTTGAAAAAGCCCAGCAGGAGATCATTACCAACCTGCAGCACCGGGTTATGCAGGAAAAAGATGCCGATGCCAAAGCCATTCTCAAAGAAGTACATGGCATAGAAGCTTAGCATAGACTGTTTCCCGGAAGACAAGGTCATTGAACGTTTTACTTCTTCAACGGTTCCGGCTATGCAGAAGGAGAACAACGACTTCACTATTATCTATGAGGACCAGGATGTCTGTGTGGTGGACAAGCCGGCGGGCTTGCTTTCCGTGCCCATTCCCAACAGTTCCGCCAAGAACCTTTTCGACCTGGTCAGTGCGCATTATAAAAATCAGAGGTTGCGCATAGGCTGTGTACACCGTATTGACCGTTATACCAGCGGACTGATGGTGTTCAGCAAGCATAATGATGCTTATGAACTGCTTTTGGATCAGTTCAAAGACCATACTCCTGAACGCTGCTACCTGGCACTGGTGCGCGGGCTGTTTACTGAAGAGGAAGGGGAATACACTCACCATCTTAAAAAAGTCAAGGAAGGTTTCCGTAATATCGTGGTAGAAGCTGATGAAGAGGGCGCTGCGCCGGCGCGACTTACTTTTAGGATAAAGGAGCATTTTTTAAATACCACCTTGGTAGAAGTGTACCTGGATACAGGCTTAAAAAACCAGATACGCGTGCAGTTCGAAGCCGAAGGCCACCAGCTGGTAGGCGACCAGCATTATGCCCCGGAAGAAGAGGAGGAAGAACTTCTGAACCGGCAGGCTTTGCATGCTTACCGCCTTGGTTTCATCCATCCGTCCACTAAAGAGCGCGTCACCTATCAGGCTCCCCTTCCTCCGGATATGTTGCGCCTGATCGACCATTATCGCTGGCAGAAAGAGATTCGTCCGGATTCATAGCTCAATTTCCCTTCATTTATACGTCTCATTGGAACTTTCTATCACATTATAGGAATGTTTTTGAGGAACAAGACGGTTATATAAGTCCAACAACTAATAGGGATTTTATGATCATGATTAAAGAGATAAAGATTTTTTTGTGTGAACTGTTTTCCGAACTCTTTGACCGGAAAGAGTGCGAGTCAAAACTGAAACTATAACAGAAATGAAAAGCGGAAAGCTATTATGAAAACCGCAAAGAACGGAGTTATGGAAATGGAAATAAACATCGGAATTGGTGAAGAGCATCGCAGGGAGATTGCGGAAGCACTTTCTAAGGTGCTGGCCGATTCGTATATGCTATATCTCAAAACGCACAATTATCACTGGAATGTAACCGGTGAGCTCTTCCATTCGCTGCACGAGCAGTTCGAAGGGCAGTACACCGAGTTGGCTGAAGCTATTGATGAAATCGCTGAACGTATACGGGCATTGGGGCACGAGGCTCCGGGCAGTTTTAAGGAGTTCAGCGGTCTCACCTCTATAGAAGAAGATACCGAAAAGCCGGAGGCGTTAGAGATGGTGCGCAGGCTGGCTGTGGCCAACGAACAGGTATTACGCACGGCACGCCAGGCCCTTGACCCGGCAAAAGAGGCGGATGATGAGGCCACTATCGACTTGTTGACTCAGCGGCTTCATGTGCACTCCAAAACCGCCTGGATGTTGCGCAGCCACCTAGAATAAATTTTCAACTAAACCTAAATCAGAGAGGAGCCAATTATGGCTGACAGAGAAGAATATATCGATAAACTGGAAAAGCAATTACGGGAATGGAATACCCAGATTGATGAACTGCAGGACAAAATGGAGCAGCAGTCAGATCAGGTAAAGGCCAAAGCATCTGACAGGCTCGAAAAGCTGAAGGCGAAGCGCAAAGAGCTGAAAGTAAAGCTCGAAAAGATCAAGGACGCCGGCGAAGATTCTTTCGAGGTTATAAAGAAAGATGCCGAGAAACTGTGGGACGATGTCAAGGCAGGCTTCTCGGATATTCGTTCGGCTATGAAGTGATTTAAGTTAAAATGATTACGAAAGGCGTCCCGATACATCGGGATGCCTTTTTTATTGTCACTCAATTAGGAGTGGACTGCTGTTTTCTGTTTGTTATTTTAGGGGACGCCCTTTCAGCATAACGACAACATAAATTAGGCGCGTTTATGGAACAGTTTGATCAATTGAAAGAAGAAATGACTCCTATCCTGGTGGAGTATGGCCTTGAAGTGATCGGTGCCATCCTGATTCTGATAGCCGGTTGGGTGTTGGCCAAGTGGACCAGCAAAAGGGTACAGAAGTTGGCCGCCCGTACCGATCGTATTGACGAGACCCTTTCTCCGATTATGGTAAAGGGTACGAAGATACTTATTATGGTTTTAACCGTGCTGATGGTACTCAACCAGTTTGGTGTGGAAACCGCCAGCATCATAGCCGTTCTGGGTACCATTGGTCTGGCTATCGGTCTGGCGTTGCAGGGTACGCTCAGTAATATCGCTTCCGGTATTATGCTGCTGGTGCTTCGTCCCTTTAATGTTGGTGATACGGTTGATATAGGGGGTACAACCGGCGTGGTGCAAGAAATAGGCCTGTTTGTGACCGAGATGAATACATTCAATAATGTTTTTATCACTATGCCCAATTCGAAAGTATGGGGAGGCAAGATTGAAAATTACACCCGGAACGCTACCCGCCGGGTAGATCTGGAGTTCGGTATTCATTACGACGACGATATTGATAAAGCCATGCGTATCATAAACGAAGTGCTAAAGGGGGATGAACGGGTGTTGGATGAACCGGAACCTGTTATAGCTGTAAGTACGCTGGCCGATAGTTCCGTGAATATCATCGCCAGGCCGTGGACCCAAACCGAAAATCTATGGCCGCTTCGATGGGATCTGATCAAACGCATCAAAGAGCGGTTTGACGAGGAGGATATCACCATACCTTATCCGCAGCGAGATATTCATATGTCCGGCAGAGGATCAACGGAATAATTTCATTTTGATTTCGGACAAAGCGCCGGCTTAAAACCGGCGCTTTTTTAATTTGCCAAACAATTTTAGCAACTCAATAAGGTTGTATTAAGTTGCACAGATATATTATCTTAACTAAACTTACAGGCTTTTCAGCGAAGCTGTTATATCAGAAATTACGAATCGCCAAGGCAGAAAGAGGTTCTTGTGGATACCGCTATGGAAGAAAGTAAAGCAACATCCGGCTATGTATATGAGGATGAATTTTCATATGTCAACGAAGATCATGAGCTATTTTTAAAGAAAGGAGAGGGGTACGAAGAGCGCAAGCTCGGTGAAGTTGAGGAGGATACGATACAGGATAAAGTGAAAAACCTGAAGCAGGCCTATGAAGCGATCAGCCAGAAAGTAGAAGAACTGGAAGAGCAGGAAGAAATTGAAGAGGAGAAATTAGCTTCCCTTGAAGAAGAGATCAGGACAGCTGAAATCATTGGCGACATTGACAAGCTGCTGGAACGGATTAGCTCGCTGAATGACAATGGCTCTTCTCCCGAAACAGAAACGACCGAAGAGTCCCGGCCTGAGACGGCATCAACGAGCGAAGAGGCAAGCGGGGAGCAGGATCAAAGCGAAGAAGAAGCTTCCGAAGCGGACGGCATGGCATACTATCAATCCATCCTTGAAAAGGCTGAAAGCCTTGCTGCCCAGGACGACTGGCCGTATGTAACTGCAGAGCTGGAAAAACTGGAGCGGGAATGGGGTAAGGGTCCGGAGCTGGATGATGAAAACGGAGAAGAACAGCTCGGCGAACTCTACGGTAAATTTACCAATACGGTCGACGAATTTGAGAAGAAGAAATCCGAACACTACGAAAAAGTAAAGAAACAGAGGGAACAAAACCTGCAGGCCAAAAAGGATCTGCTGGCTGAGCTCGGAAAGATTGTCGAAGAAGAGAACTGGACGGCAACCGGCAAGGTTTCCAAAATAAAGGGCAAATGGAATTCCATAGGTTCACTTCCTTCCGGAGAAGGAGAGGCACTTGATGAACGTTTTGATGAATTGACCGGTGTCTTCAACGACCACAAAGTGGACCGCCTGGTTCAGCAGAGGCAACAGGAAGAAGACAATCTTATGCTGAAGCTGAGTGTGCTTGACAAGATGGAAAAGGTTGTCTCCGCTATTGACAAATCTACCTCGGAATGGAAGGATGTTGACGAAAAATTCGAAGATTTAACTACCCAGTGGAAGAAGATCGGCAGGGTGCCCTCAGAGAAAGCCAACGAGGTATGGCAGCGGTATAAAGACGCCCAGGACGACTACTACGACAAAAAGTACAAGTTCGACAAGAAGCATCAGAAATACGTAGATAAGTTCCGGAGCAAAAAGGAGAAAATTTGCAGTGAAGCCGAAGCCCTTCTTGAAGAAGAGGATATTGCCAAGGCCGCCCGAAAGATTAATAGGCTCCATCGCCGGTGGAAAAAGGCAGGCACACTGCCTCAGCGTGACGAAGATGAGTTGTGGGCCCGGTTCAAGTCGGCTACCGACGCCTTCAACCAGCGCAAGTCGGATAACATGGATAAGTTGCGCGAGCAGGAAGAAGAGCATTACAGGCAGAAGCTTGAACTTATTGAGGAAGCCGAGGCTATCAAGGATACCACCGAATGGGATAAGGGGCACAGCAAGATGCAGAGCCTCATGGACAAGTGGAAGAAAATTGGTCCGGTGCCCAGGAAGAAGTCCAATAAGATCTGGAAAAAATTCAAGGGCGCGATGGATGTATTTTACGACCGGCGCCGTGAGCATTTTGCCAGCGTAAAAGAAGAGCGGAAGGACAACCTCGAAGAGAAGCAGGAGATACTTGAAAAGCTCCGGGAGCTCGGGCAGCACGAAGACCCGATTGAGGCGGTGAACATTGCGAAGGAGCTGCAGGAGAAGTTTAAGGATGCGGGCTATGTCCCTATCAAGAAGAAGAACAAGATCTGGAAAGAGTATCGCAAAGCCTGCGATGTGATTTACGACCGCTTCCGGGCGGCCAAGTCAGGTAATAAATTTGACCAGGAACTGGCAAAAGCGGACCTTGACCCCAAGCAGCGATCCAAGATTCAGGATCTTCGCAAAGAGTATAACAAGGTCAAAAAGGAGGTCAGCAAGCTTGAGGGCGAGGTGATTCAGTTTCAGGAGACCAAAACCTATTTCAAGCCATCGGGCAAGGGCAATGCGCTGCTCGATGAGGTTCAACAAAAAATTGACAAGGCTGAGAAGAAACTTCAAAAGAAGCAGGACAAGCTGGATGAGATCGGCAGACAGATGGAAGAAATAAAAGAGGATGGCTAGTATTAGATTACTATAATTCTTGCCGAATCACTTTGAGTTTTAACATTTTTTAATATTATGCGGGGTGCGTGCGATAAGCTATAGGTAAACAGCAATAGTAGTGGCAAACTCAGGTCGAAAATATAACATAGGGATCAAGTTTTGGGGTGTGAGAGGTTCTACTCCTTGTGCCAACAAGGAGAATATGGAGTTCGGTGGCAATACCACTTGTGTCCAAATTTCCATCCTTGACAAAGATGAAGTATTGATACTGGACAGCGGCACCGGTATCCGTAATCTCGGCAATGCCCTTGTTTCAAAAGGCGGGATGATCAAAGGCCATATTTTTATTACTCACCCCCACTGGGATCATATACAGGGCTTTCCTTTTTTTAAACCTATTTATCATCCCTCCAACCATTTCGATATTCACATGCCCCCCCAGGTAAACGGTGGCTGTAAAGAGATTCTTTCCGGTCATCTCACCAAGACGTTTTTCCCTGTTACGCTGGAGATGATTGATGCCAATATCGAATATATCACGCAGACCGAAGAGCGGCAGAACTACGGGCCTTATGAGGTTGAGTATATACTTGCAAACCACCCTATCAATACCGCTATTTATAAAATCCACATTGGCGATAAGAGTATTGTCTTTTGTCCGGATAATGAGCTGACCCCGATTTCTGAAAAAACGGATTCCTATTTTTATAAAAAGCTGAAAGAGTTTTTCTGGCAGGCCGATGTGCTCATTCACGACGCGCAGTATGACCGCGAAACCTACCAGCATAGAAAAGGGTGGGGACATTCGGCATGGGAAGAGGCGGTGTTGTTTGCCCAGAAATCCGAGGTCAAAAACCTATTCCTGACACACCACGATCCCGATTCGGATGACCTGGTGTTAAACGACCTTGACGAGCATATCCAGAAAAACTTCACTGCCGACTTTGAATCGGTTCAGCTTGCCCGTGAAGGATTCGTATTCAGGCTGTAAGGTCTTTGACCCCGGATTGAACTCCGGGCTGTTCATATGTAGAGGAGCTGCCTAGAGAAACACTCTGATTCCTATCGCTCCGTCCACATCAAAATCAGTGTCTGGAATAATATTGACAACGGGAGCGACCTCGAGGAAAACACTGACCGGTGCATCTTCAAACAGATAATCGACACCTACCGGAACTCGTGCACCGATGATGGCATTGCTGTCGCCGGGATTGGGATAGTCATCGGCAAAAATGATGCGTCCGCCTATACCGACATATGCGGGCAGCTTTCCGCTTTCGATCTCATCAAAGAGAGTAAAATTGTGCCACAGGTAATCAGCGTGTATGTTGATGGCATCGTAACGGCCAAGTGACCATGCCAGCCCGAGGTCGATAGCCGTCCGGTCGGAATTCCATGCCTTCAGGCTAAATCCTGTCGGTTCTCCGACCATAATACCTACACCGACCCGATTACTGACATTCTGGGCTTTTATCGCTTCGGCTGAAAAAGAGAGAATAAGGGTTACAATGAATATAGACAGTAGCTTTCGTAGTCTCATTTTCGTCAGATTTATTATGATTCTGTTGATTTTGAGCCTTTTAAAGGCAATTACAGGAATAATGTTCCAACAGAAACTGCTAATTTTGTTGAATCGCCCATGGTAAAGAATAGGAAGGCGGGAATCAGAAGTATAAGCTAGTCCCAGCCTATAATCACTTAGAAGTAGATGCGAAGGCCAATGGCTCCTTCAGCATCATAGCTGGTGGCAGGTACCAGGTTGAAGTTAGGGGCTACTTCCGCATAAGCTCCCATCTTCAGGTCGGGAAACAAAAAGGTTATACCCACTGGAAACCGGATACCGAGTATACCCAGTACGGAAAGATCTTCTTCCTTATCACCCGGAAAATCTCGTGTAAAGACAATGCGGCCGCCGGTCCCTGCATAGATCCCCAGCCGCTCGTCGGTAAGCTTGCCAAAAAGGCTAAAGTTATGCCAGAGATGGTTGAAATAAAATTGGACGGCACCGTCGTAGTTTCGAAATGAAAATGCTGCTCCGGCATCCACGGCCCGGGTCCTGCTCGACCATGCCTTGAGGGTGAGTCCTGCCGGTTCGCCGGCGCGCACACCTATACCGAGTTCGTAAAACTGTTTCTGGGCGAGAGCATCTGTTGATATGGAAGTAAGTGCGAGACATGCCGCGAGTATAGCCAGCCGTAACTTTAGTTTCATAGTTTTAAGGAGTTTATGCTTTTTTAAAGGGCATTCGGAATAATGGGATTTAAAGATTTGCTTTGTCGTATGTTTCGTAATATTAAACAGTCAACTATCGTCACTAATCAAAACCAACGAACAAACGGATATGGATAATACTTATTACAAGCCTGAGGATTTGAAAAAATTTGGAAATGTTACGGAATTCCAAAAAGAGCTGGGGGATAAGTTTTTCGATTACTATGGAGCCGTTTTCGAGGAAGGGGCGTTGTCGGCCCGGGAGAAGTCGCTCATTGCATTGGCTGTTGCTCATACCATTCAGTGCCCCTACTGTATCGACGCCTATACTACCGACAGCCTTGAGAAGGGAGCCACCGAAGAACAGATGATGGAAGCCGTTCATGTAGCTACGGCCATTCGCGGGGGCTCATCTTTGGTTCATGGAGTCCAGATGATGAATAAGGTTGAAAAACTGACCATGTAGAATCTCGCATTTCAAAAGAATTGATTATTTATGAAGACCCTTAAGGCCGAACAAGATGAACTCTCCAAGCCGGAAGTCCAGCTCGACATTCTCAATAACCATTCCGCAAAACTGAAGGAGTTGCCCGCTTTTGAAGAAAAGCTCAGGGAAATAGACCTGTTCCCACTCAAACCAACCGGGATCGATATTTTTCAGATTAACGTAGGGTATATGTGCAATATGACCTGCAAGCACTGTCATGTCGATGCCGGGCCCGACCGGAAAGAGATCATGACGAGGGAAACTTTTGAGCACTGTCTTGATGCGCTGCGCAAGTCGAATATACAAATTGTGGATCTCACCGGAGGGGCACCCGAGATGAATCCGCACTTCCGGTGGTTCGTCGAGCAGGTGTCGGTTATGGGCAAGCACATCATCGTGCGCTCGAACCTCACTATTTTAACCACCACGCCTAAATATCAGGCGCTGCCTGATTTTTTTGCCAAGCACGGCGTGGAGGTAACCTGTTCGCTTCCCTTCTATAGCAAGTCGCGCACCGACCGCCAGCGCGGAGAGGGTACCTATGACAAATCTATTACAGCCCTTCAAAAACTCAATGAAGTCGGTTATGGGAAAGAAGGTACCGGACTGGAGCTGAACCTCGTATATAATCCTGTCGGGGCGTTTCTACCCGGCAACCAGGAAGCACTGGAAAACGATTTTAAAAGAGAGCTCAAGAGAAAGCATGGTATTGAGTTCAACAAACTCTTTACCATTACGAATCTTCCCATCAGCCGATTCCTGAACTTTCTGTTGATGTCTGATAACCTGGACGACTACATGGAGCATTTGATACAATCGTTCAATCCCGCCGCCGCGCAGGGCGTGATGTGTCGCGATACCATCTCCATAGGATGGGACGGTACGCTCTACGATTGCGATTTTAACCAGATGCTGGAAATGGAGGTGGGAGAGGGCGCTCCTGCACATATTCGGGATTTTGATGAAGGCTTGCTTAATGATCGCGAGATCGTTATCAACCAACACTGCTTCGGATGTACGGCCGGGGCGGGCAGCAGCTGCGGAGGAGCAACCACCTAACTTCCTGCAAATGAGCATTTACAACCGATCGGTACTTGTAATCTTTGTTAAGAACAGCGAGGCGGGACATGTCAAGACACGTCTGGCGGAGTCGGTGGGCGAGGAAGAAGCACTCTGTATTTATGAAGCGCTACTCTTATATACCAAGCAGGTCACTGAGCCCCTGAGAACAGATAAACAGGTCTGGTATTCAAGGCAGATACCGGAATCGGATATCTGGGACGGAAAGTATAAGAAAAAAAAGCAGCGAGGTGATGACCTCGGGAGGCGGATGTCAAATGCCTTTAACAAGGTTTTCGAAAACGGATTTGGCAAGGCTGTTATCATCGGCAGCGATTGTGCCCAGCTTACTACTGCTATCATTGAGGAGGCGTTCGAAATGCTTGGCGAATACGATGCGGTCGTAGGCCCTTCCAAAGACGGCGGATACTACCTGTTGGGTCTGAGAAGGTTTGACACGGAGCTTTTTCAGGGTATTGAATGGAGCACCCCCCGGGTGCTTTCCCAGACGCTGGAAAAGATGAGGCAGCTGGGGCTGTCATTGTATATGCTGAAAGAGCTGAATGATGTGGATACTATCGAAGACTGGGATGAAGTTAAATCGAAGATTGATTTGTGATGAGGATCAGCGTCATTATTCCAGCCCTGAACGAAGAGCATGTAATTGCGGAAACAATCCGGCAGTTGAGGGAACAGTCGGCCGGTTTTATTAAGGAAGTTATCGTATCGGATGGAGGCAGCCGTGACAATACGGTTGAGATCGCAGCGGCTGAGGGGGCTACGGTTGTGAAAAGTCCGCAGAAGGGACGCGCCGGCCAGATGAATTATGGTGCCGCACAGGCCACCGGCGAGGCGTTCTATTTTTTGCATGCCGACAGTCATCCGCCCGCACAATTCGACCGCCAAATTTTGGACCGGCTGGAAAAGGGTAATGATGCCGGCTGCTTCCGGCTGGGCTTCGACAGCAGCCATTACTTGCTTCGTTTCTATGCCTGGTTTACTCGCTTCGATCTGAATGCCTTTCGGTTCGGCGACCAAAGTCTCTTCATATCCGCATCGTTTTTTACCGAAATCGGAGGTTTTCGGAATGACCATATGCTTATGGAAGACAATGAGATAGTGCGACGTATTAAAAACTCGGGCTCGGGGTCATTTACCATCATTCCGGAAAAAATAGTTACTTCATCCCGAAAATATCGAGAAAACGGAGTGTTAAAACTCCAGCTTATATTCACACTTATCTACACTTTATATCATCTTGGAGTATCTCAGGGCAAGCTGGTAGAGTTGTATAAAAAATGGGTTCGATAAATGATTTTCATTTATTAAATTCTCTGAAAATAAGTGATCGGTGATCTTAACTTTCTCTTAATCTTAGAGTGCTTATCTTTTTCAAGCTAATCAAATAAAGAAGGCGTGTATTCATCACGTAACCTAATCCAAACATAACACATCTATCTATTATGAAACGTTACATAGGCATATTCTTTGCTTTACTAATGTTTCCAGTCATAGCGTCGGCGCAAATTAGCGGACGTGTATTGGAAGCAGGAACAAATCAACCACTACCCGGAGCAAATATTGTTATCAAGGGTACTACAACGGGAACTTCTACCGGGGCCAATGGTAACTTTACCATTAATGCCCAGCAAGGAGATATCTTGGTTGTATCATTTGTCGGTTATATGACCAAAGAGGTTGAGGCAACACCCAATATGGTAGTCTACCTTGAGTCCAACCAGCAAATGCTGGGTGAAATTGTGGTATCAAGTAATACTATTGATATTGCCCGGACACGAGAAACGCCTGTTGCGGTATCTACCATTACCCCGGTGGAAATTTCCGAGGAAGTCGGTAACCTGGAATTTCCTGAGATAATGAACGATACGCCCGGTGCCTATGCTACGAAGCAGGGCGGTGGATACGGCGACTCCCGTATTTCTCTGCGTGGCTTCGATCAAAGTAATACGGCCTTCCTGATTAACGGTCAGCCTGTTAACGATATGGAAAACGGCTGGGTTTACTGGTCCAACTGGCAAGGTTTGACGGATGTGGCCTCCGGTATTCAGATTCAGCGCGGTTTGGGAGCATCCAACCTGGCTGTACCGTCGGTAGGTGGAACGGTTTCGATTTTTACAAAGACAGCTGAGCAGGAAAAAGGCGGCTCGGTTTCTCAGATGATAGGTAATGATGGCTATACGAAGTCAACCGCCTCATACAATACCGGCTTGGGTGAGAACGGCTGGTCTGCTTCTTTCCTTTTGACTTACTGGAAAGGAAACGGATATGTGTACAATACCAAAGGTGAAGGATGGACCTACTTCGCTGCAGTCGGTTATGAGCCCAATGAGATGCACTCTTTCAACCTCTCCATTCTCGGAGCGGGACAATGGCACCACCAGCGTGACGCATGGGTGTCTATCCGCGACTACCAAAACTTTGGCGACAGCGGAATTGACCCCCGATGGAACACCAACGGAGGTACATTAAACGGTGAAGAGTACAACATCCGCCGTAACTTCTATAACAAGCCCCTGGCAACATTGAACTGGGATTGGGAGATCAGTGAGAATCTTGAACTTGCAACTTCACTGTACGGATCTGCCGGACGTGGCGGAGGTACGGGACCTCGAGGACAGTACTTCTTTAATTCCGATATCGACCTTTACCCCTTCGGAGCCATGGACGACCTTACTGAGCACCTGACTGTAGATGGTGACGGTGCTGCTTCCAGAAATGCCGACGGTACGATCAATTTCGATAATGTCGTTCAGACTAACCGTTCAACCACTTCCGGATACACCGGTCCGGTGGGAGACTATGGCGGCCTGCTGATCGGCTCTAACGGCTATAACGCCAACAACGTAAATAACGCGGTACTTGTCCGCAGGGCTTCCATGAACTCGCACAACTGGTACGGTGCGATTTCCAAGCTGAAAGCGGAGGTTGACAACTTTACCTTCTCGCTGGGAATCGATCTGCGGAAATACACCGGCTACCACTACCGTGCAATGAATGACCTCTTAGGTCTGGATGGCTACTATTCAACGGGGAATGATAACTCGGCAGGTTTAATTATTGAGCCTGATAACACGATTGAAGCTTCTCCCTTCAACGATACCGGACTTACCGGTCCCAAGATCGACTACTACAACATCGGTTTTGTGAACTGGCAGGGTGTGAACGGTATGATCGAATACGACAGCGGCGATAAGTTTACTGCTGTTCTCCAGGCCGGACTTTCCAACCAGTCCTATCAGCGCGAAGACTTTTTCGACGAGTCGAATAATGCGCTTTCCAAGAAGAAAAGCCTGCCCGGCGGTTATGTAAAAGGTGGTGTGAACTACAACATCGATGATCATCACAACGTCTTCGCTAATGCCGGTTTGATTTCGAGACAGCCGCTCTTTGATGCAGTTTTCCCGGGATTCCAGAATGATATCAACCCGGACCTTCAAAATGAGGTGATTACCTCCATTGAACTGGGCTACGGTTACACCTCCTATGCACTGGATGTAAACGTAAACCTCTACTCTACCGTATGGGGTAACCGCTTCATCGAAGAAAGCTTCCCGGTAGGAGGAGGCGTCTTCGGAACCGCTCAGTTTGATGACGTAGACGTACGGCACAACGGTATCGAAGTTGAAGCCACCTATCGTCCGATGGGTGACCTGACCATAGACGGAATGTTGTCAATCGGCGACTGGAAGTACACCAACAACTTCAGCGCCACCCTGTTTGACGACACCAATACCCAGGTTGGTACGGCCACGCTTTATACCAAGGACGTAAAGGTTGGCGACGCTGCCCAATTCGTCGGCTACATCGGTGCGGATTACCGCATCATGGAAGACTTGAGCGTTGATGCCAGCTACCGACATGTCGACAACCTGTATGCCGACTACAGCATTACCGACGATGCCTTTACTCAACCGGACAACCCGGGGGCTCTTAAGCTGCCTTCGTTTGGCTTGGTTGATCTGGGTACCACGTTCCGTTTCGACCTGTTTGGACAGAAGAGCTCTCTGCGGGTTAATGTCAACAACCTGTTTGACACGACCTACATCGCGGAATCCAACTCCAACTTCCAGGCAGCTTCCGGTGACGATACATGGAATGGTATCAACACCCGTAACTTTGTATGGTTCGGCTTTGGCAGAACCTGGAATGCATCGTTGAATGTTAATTTCTAAGTAGTTCTTTTTAAGAGCTATAAAAAAAGGGCGGTCCTGTCGGGCTGCCCTTTTTTATTATATTACCATAAAGCAATTTTCAAATCGATTCGAATATGAAGGTGTTACGATTTGCTCCCTTACTGATGTTTCTGGCAGTTGTATCCTCCTGTACCGAAAGGCAGGCTTCAGAACCGTCACAAGATACCGCACCGAAATTGTTGCTGGTCTCTTTTGACGGTTTTCGCTATGACTACCTTTCCAAAACAGAGACGCCTCACTTTGACAGCCTGTTGGTCGAGGGTGTGCAAGCCGAAGGTTTGATCCCCGTATTTCCCAGCAAAACGTTTCCGAACCATTACAGTATTGTCACCGGTTTATATCCCGAGAATAGCGGCCTGATCGCCAATACCATGTACGATCCGCAATGGGACGCCTGGTATGAAATTCGCGACAGGGAGGCCGTGGAGAACCCCCGCTGGTACGGGGGCGAACCCATATGGAATACGGCCGAGAAGCAGGGTCTGAAAACCGGTACCATGTTCTGGGTGGGCTCGGAGGCACCGATCCAGGAGATGAGGCCGACCTACTGGAAGGTCTACGATGGGGATATGCCCGGAAAAGCCCGCATCGATACGGTAGTTAAATGGTTCAGTTATCCGGGTGAAAAAGCCATCGATTTGGGAACGCTCTATTTTGAGTTAGTGGATGATGCCGGCCATTGGTACGGGCCGGAATCGGATTCATTGATCGCGGCTGTTCAAAAAGCGGACTCACTGGTCGGATATCTAAAGCAACAACTGCGCAAAGCGGGTGTATGGGAAAATCTCAATCTAATGATTGTATCCGACCACGGTATGGCGGAGCTTTCCGGAGACAAGATTATCGAGCTCGATTCGATCATCGATATGGAAGATGTGGAGTTTGTACTTTGGAATCCTATGACCATGATCCAACCGGTAGAAGGCAAGACTGAAGAGGTGTACAAGCAGCTTCAAGATGCGGCAGAGAACTACCGGGTATATACGAAAGAGAACCTTCCCAAACGGTATCACCTGGACGAGAGCCGCCGGCTTACGGATATCATTATGGTTGCAGAGATTCCGTATACTATTCTCTCCAAGGAGTACAAGCCGACCTTTATGGAGCGGCTGCCTCAAGGCACCCACGGCTTCGACAACCGGGAAAAAGCTATGCAGGGGTTGTTCGTAGCGAGGGGACCTTCGTTCAGGCAGGGAATAACCACTTCTCCTTTCCAGAATATCCACCTTTACGAGCTCATGAGCAGGGTGATGGGGCTGTCGCCCGCCCCTAATGACGGTTCGATTGACAGCGTTAAAAGCGTGTTGAAAAATGCGGAATAATCCCTTAAAAAGATTGCATCTATCAA
>CAYWDK010000044.1:0-14732 GCA_964457025.1 uncultured Balneolaceae bacterium
CCGGATGAGTCGTATGACATGTAACCGGAGTTGCGTACGACAAGAATGCCGTAGCCTTCGCTGATGCCGCCGGTCAGTTTGGTCGGTTCTTCCACAAAAAAGACTCCGGGATTATCCTGGGTGCCCATGTCGCCTTTATAGCTGCCACTCAGATACTGTACGTCGGCGGTGTTCTTCAGACGGGCGATGAGTTCGTCGGTCGGCTGGTAATTGAGTTTAGGATCGTTATCGACCCCGCCAACCGTAGTAATATTGCCAATTTCATTTTGGGCCATTACCTGGTCCATCTCGTTGTTTACCGTAATAGCAGGCTTGTCGCCGTCGCCGCAGGTACCGGCACCTGCGTCCGTCCCGTCGATGGTGGCACTACCACTGGCATTAAAGCTAAAGTTACTGGTTGCCACCGTCAACGGTGCCTTAAAGTTACTCACGTACTGATCGTAGGGATTTTTCAGGTAGACGCTGATTACCCTGGCATCTTTCACATCCACATAGGAGGCTGTTGAGACGATACGAATAGTGTCTGCTTCCCAAAAATCGGGGCTGTCGTGTATATAGTCTACATAGAGGGAGGTGCCGGCTCCATTGATGGTGGTGGTCCAGGGATTGCCTTCGCCGTGATCCTTGCCCCACTGCTCGTTCTGATTGATTTCGTTCATGGCCATCTGAATGGCGGTGTGAGCCGCGTTCTTGGCGTGAACGGTTCGAGCATAAAGCGAACTTTTTTCGGTCAGCTGAAGACCCTGACGTGCGGTGTTCATGCCCATAAAACCGAGCAGCACCAGAACGCCGGAACAGATAATTAACATTGCTCTACCCATAATAGAACCTCACTTAGTATTATTAATTCATTAGATTTTGTGGTGAAAACCGCTTTTCCCAGACGGACATGACGTATCTACCGTCAGGGAAGGTGCGGCTTCGGTATTTAAACTGGCTCTCTACGACCAGCTTTATGTAAATTTGTTTTACGTTGGCAAGTTCGGCGGATGAGAGCGGTGTAGACATATCGTTGGTCAGGTCATCACCATACTCATCATAGTACTGGAATCTGAAATTGGTTACGCCGGTAGTTATGTCATTCTGAACTCCATCTACGGTCCTTCTAAGTATTTTATGGTTCGGATTATCCGATCCGCTGACCGGAGTGTCGACGAATTCCCATTCCACTGTTTCCACCGAACCGTCAGTACTGTTGTCGATATTTGCCTTGAACCGGAGCAGCGTACTGTCGGCATATATCAATAGAGTATCGGTGATACTGGTAAGGTTATAACCGATTTTGGGGACGTCGTAGGAAAGAATATCGGAGATGTTGCGTGACTGCTCCCGCGTAACCTGGGTAAGCAGCAATTCCGTAGAACTGGTATTCATATTCATGTTCATCATGAGGATGGCCAGCAACAACATGCCGGCAATAACATAACTGGTGATGATTCCTATATTCATAAGGTTCCTCTCTTAGTCTGCGTAATAGTTGCGAATAAATTCAAAAACATACTCCTTACGCTCGTCCAGATCGCGCTTCTTCAGGTATTTACTGGTGACGGTAACTTCTATTTTCTTGAAGGCCGTTTCGGTAGTAGTTTTCTCGTAGGTAGAAGATGACACGTAGTATACGGCCACGTTGATGTCGAAGACACCGTGCTCGGTTTCCACCGACCCGGTCCAGCCGTTGTAATCATCAAAATCGTTGAAGGCTTCTCGGCTAGTTTCTCCATCGGTTCCAAGTGATGAGGGGTTGGTAAAGTCGGCAGGGATATTGACCGGTGGCAGGGAGTTGTCGACGGTAATCTGGTCATATTCCTTGGTACGCGCTTCTTCAATCACGTCCTGCGCAATGGCGATGGTTTCCTGCTCGAGTTCACCTTCCACCTGCATGATGTTGTTACGCTGGATCATGCGGTTGGAGTTTAACAGGATCAGCGAGAAAAGAAACATCGCCGCGATCGTTTGTAAAACCTCTGTATAGCCAACCATGTCAAATTATCCTTTTATTTTTTGCCGGGTTCAGCGGCCGTGTTTTTATATCAGATAAAACCCTCAATTGAAACTGTTCGGGTTTATTCTTGCAGAATCATCTCTGTATAAGAAAACGGATTTTCGGTATTCAATCCGAATTAAGAAGCCTTAATTAAGAGATTCTAAGCTTATAAAAAGAGAGGATATACGCCTAATGGAGCTGTAAAGGAGAGGTATAAGGCTTACCAGGCGAAGGCGTTGAAATAGAAGGGGTCCAGCTCCACATCTCCGGAACGCAGGCCAAGACGCCGGGGCATGTCTTCCCTACGGGTATTTTGGTTGAGAGTGAGCACAAAATTCCATTCCAGCTGCCGGCCCATTACGCTTCTTGGGAAGGTTATTTCGGCGGTATATACGCTGTCGACAGGCTCAAGGTCATAAAGCCGTACATTCCGGTTGCGTCCGAGCGGATAAAGATTCCCGGTAACTTCAGCCATATCCCGCCCTGGGATAAAGGTGCTGTCTTCCAGCATAGGCTTCAGATTAAGATTAAAGGTCACCTTTGATTGCGCATAGACTATATCCGCCATTCCCAGCAACAGCAATAAAACACTAAGTGATATCATAAAGGGCACTTTCATGGGTGACTTCATCTTTCGTTACAGTAAAAAGGTGCCTTAATAGGTGGTAATGTTGGATTTATCCCGCCAGTATACAATGGAAAATTCACTTTCACGCGGGAAATACGGAGGGACGGAGGTCTTGAAGCGAGTGTCATATTTATAATTCTTACTGAATCCGCTTGCTACGCTGCCCCCGCTGAAGGTACCGACGGCTCCCCGCTCTTTTTGTATTAGTCCTCCCAAAAGGTAAATGGTGCCCCGTGGATCACCGGAACTGTAGTCTTCCACATAGAAGGAATTGTTAAGTGCCATTAAAGAAGCCTGAATATATACGTCCTGGCTGCCATTGGCGGTGTGGGCATTGATGTCGAGTTGTATATTCCCTTCGCTTACGATACCGAGCAGGTCGGTGGAGGTGGAGTCAACAAGAGGATCCGTATTGTACAAGAGGTCACCCATTATGTCTATCTGAGTTTCGGAATGGACGGTAAGCTGTCCTTTCAGCGTTCCCTGCAATTCTATTCGCTGGGTGGATGATATTACCCCATGATCATATTCGCGCTCTTCCAGTTTGTATCTGGCAGCCGTTGACCAATCACTCCCGGTTTTTTCCATTATGGTTATTTCTCCGGAACTTCCACTAACATTCATGATAACCTGAATTTCATTCTCAAATCGCAGGTTGCTGTTAAAGGCCGCCTGGGTCAGTTTGTTGATTTGCTCGCTACCCGTGCCAGGGAGGGTTTTCGCATCAGCGTTAAAATTACTGCCCCCGTTAAATTGCGGGTCGTTGGAGTAGGAAGTATGTCCTTCCCACATGTTAGGACTTGTGATATAGCCGTTAAAAGTCGGGGAACCCGCAATATGCAGGGTGCCATTTGTATGAACCGGACCGGTTAGGGTATCCTGATCAAAGAAATAGATGTAACTGGGTTCTTGATCGGTAAAATAGGAGTACTTGGAGAATGAGTCTTGCTGCATCAACACTTCCGTTTTGATGATCTTCCCGTCGCCCATATTGGTCTGGCCGTCCAGCAAAACCCGATACTCATCCCATCCCCCAAAAGAGGTGACATTATTGTCGCTGGGATAGCCTGAAGTTCCGGTCATCGATTGATCGTAGCCGGTTACTGAAACGGTATCTCCGCCAAGGTAATCGGTGCGTACAAAAGATCCTCCCCAACCATCGTACCAGGGATCCGATTCCGCCTGGTTTTTGTCGATTTCCCGCAATGCCAGATCAACCAGGCTGGCGGTCATGTTTCGGGCCTGCATATTGTTTACGTAATCGGCGCTTCGCGTAACGATACCCGATCCTGCCTGGCGTTCGTTAACGGTCTTAAAGGTAATCCCGTAAATAATTAAAAGGCCGCTTGTTAATAATAAGAGTGCACGTCCCATAATAGCTTGGTTGTTTTGCTAAATTTTTTATTTGGCTCTCTGCAGATTTTCGGGGTAGAACGTTTTTTGCCAGATAATCGGAGAGTAAAAATCCGGCGCATTGGGATTGATCTTTAGTGGCTCCGGCGATTCACAGGCTATTTTTACTTTGATAGTGCGTATTAAACTTTTTTCGATGTTGGTTGCCGTCGATGGGACCGGATTACCTTCACCGTTAAGATACTCGACCTTGAAGTACGTAACCGGGATACGGGTAGTATTGGTCTTTTCAATACTACCATTGGACCCGTATCGTCTGGCAGTCCGTACCAGGTAGTAATCATTGGGATTGGTGGTAGTGGTTACCTTATTTGTAGGGTCAGCTTCCCACGTTACCTTGGTATTGTTCGTTTGCCAATAGCCGTCCGGATCTTCGTATACACCCGACCAGAATACGAATTCATTCTCTTCGATGGTAGCGAAAACCTCATGGTCGGGTCCGTAATAGTTGCCCACTTTCTGGAAGTCATTAGTGATTAAGTCGGAGGCTATATCGATATTGTTCTTGGTCGCGGTATCCATGGTTGCCGTGGAAGTGTTTTGGAAAACCTGGAGGTTTAGTGCCAAAATAGAGAGCAGCAAAAATCCACCGACAATGTAACTTGTTATGATTCCCATGTTCATAGCTGTACTCCTGCTAATTTATAAAGCTTTTGACGAATTCGAGCCGCACGTAGGATGAATCGGGCAGATAGTCACTGGCTACGCTTACAGTGATTCTTTTGCTGCTGATACCGATTGAAGCCCCCGGGAAGGTCTCATTGTTCAGCTTGACACCTATTTGGTAGGCTATCTGGTATTGGTTTGAGTCGCCCAAATAAACTGTTTCTGTCTGTCCATTATACTGGTCAGCCAAATTCTGGAGTTCTGCGGGTGTACGGGTCCACTTTGCTTCGTCAATGATTCCCTGTGCCAGGGCAACGGCTTCATACTCTATGTCAGAGTCAATAGATGTATTGCTCGTATGTTGTATCTGTCTGCTTGCCGTAGATGCCATGACGGAAAAAATAAGCATTGCTCCGAGAAGAAACAGAAGGTCGGTGTAATCATTCATAAGCGATACCTTCCCTGCTACAAATGGGTATCAATTGTTTAGTAATCAGTAGATAGAGTTTATAGTTAAGTTGTTGTTACAACAATGATTAATCGTCTATATACTGAAAAAAAGAACGTCCTTTATTCTTTATAGATATTTTTTAATCAAAATTAGGGAGATTTAATTACTCCCGTAAAAGCGCAATGTGAGCTTGGCTCTCGATAAAACAATCTTAGTGATTTTGGGGGGTTCGTGTCAATATACATCGTATGGTGGATGGCATTATTAGAAAGATTTAATGCTAAATGGTTAGCGGCACCGGCCGGCTGCCAAAACCGTAATGAAAATCATTCTGTATCCCCACATAATTATTCATACTTTCACCTTGGAATTGACGAAGCTATAATCGCAACAAAAAATATGATACAGTGAAAGGTATTGTACTAGCGGGAGGGACGGGGTCGCGCCTGTATCCCCTTACTAAAGTCACGAACAAGCATCTGCTGCCTATAGGCAACAAGCCTATGATCTATTATCCCATCGGGAAGCTTACGGAAGCCGGAATAGAGGAAATTTTAATAGTTACTGGTACCGAGCATATGGGCGATGTAGTGACCCTTCTGGGATCCGGCAAAGATTTCGGATGCCGTTTTACCTATAAGGTGCAGGATGAGGCCGGGGGTATAGCCCAAGCTCTGGGTCTGGCCGAAAATTTTGCCGGAGATGATGCCATGGCCGTGATACTTGGTGACAATATTTTCAGTACTTCGCTTGATGATGCCATTAAAAAATTTGCAGGTGAAGGGGCGCATATTCTTCTTAAGGAAGTAGAAGACCCCGAACGGTTTGGCGTAGCCGAAGTGGATGGGGAGAAAATTGCCGGGATCGAAGAGAAACCCGACAATCCCAAGAGCAATTTCGCCGTGACCGGTATTTATATGTATGACAATAATGTTTTCGACTACATCCGGGAACTGGAACCCTCAGCACGCGGAGAGCTTGAGATTACAGATCTCAACAACCGGTATATCAGTCAGGGCAAGATGCGTTTTTCAGTAATGGAAGGCTGGTGGACCGATGCGGGCACCCCGGAATCGTACCGGAGGGCGAATGAGCTTGTGAACAAAAGCTCAGCAGAATGAAGGTTGCACTGATTGGGTCCGGCGGACAGCTTGGATTGGAATGGAAGGCATTTCTCGAGTATGCAGGGGGTGGTATCGAAGTGGTGGCGTCTGATTCGAGTCGAATGGATATCCGGGACAAGGATTCTTTATCGGCTTTTCTGGAGGAAACGAAACCGGAGGTCGTAATCAACTGTGCCGCTTATACGGCCGTTGACCTTGCTGAAGAGGAGAGGGAGAAGGCCCGAGCAGTTAACGCAGAGGCCGCAGCTAACATGGCCGGCTTATGCCGCGATTCTGGTATTAAGCTGCTCCACTATTCAACCGATTATGTTTTTGCGGGGAAAAGGGAAGATATGGAGCGTTTCCCGAAAGGCTATCCCGAGGATCACGAAGCCGATCCCGTCAACTGGTACGGGCAGACCAAGTGGGAGGGAGAGGAAGCTATTCGCAGTTCCGGATGCGATCACTTGATTATCCGGCTTTCCTGGCTTTGCGGTTCCTACGGTAAAAACTTTGTGAAAACGATGCTAGAGCTTGCTGAAGAGAAGGAAAGGGTAGATGTGGTAGATGACCAGTGGGGGAGCCCTACTTTTGCCCACCAGGCGGTCAGCCAGTCGATGGAGCTGCTGGAGCAGCATGCAACGGGCACTTTTCACTTAACATCCGAGGGCCTGATCAGCTGGGCCGATTTTGCCCGAAAGGTATTTGAATTTTCCGCTAAACATACTTCCGTAAATCCTGTAACTTCCGAGCAGTTTGAAACCAAGGCGCGGAGGCCGTTTTTCTCCAAGCTGGATACACGAAAGGCTCGTGACCGCCACGGGATCCAGTTCCAGCCGTGGGAACAGGGACTGGCAGAGATGCTGAGCCGGATGAATCTTTAAGCCTGATGATATGAAAATTAGCAAGACAGACATCGAAGATGTACTGCTGATTGAACCGGATGTTTTCGGGGATGAGCGGGGTTGGTTTATGGAAAGCTACCGGAAGGAGGCTCTTGAAGCAGAAGGGGTTGATGTCTCTTTCGTGCAGGATAATGTTTCGTTTTCCGAGAAAGGAATTGTACGAGGCTTGCACTATCAAATCGAGCAGCCGCAAGACAAGCTGGTGATGGTTCTGGAAGGAAAAGTCCTTGATGTGGCTGTTGATCTTCGCCGCTCTTCCCCTTCGTTTGGCAGCTATACAGCCGAAATTCTCTCATCGGCGAATAAGAAGCAGATGTATATTCCCAAAGGATTCGCTCACGGTTTTGCCGTCCTCTCCGATAATGCATTGGTTTATTATAAATGCAGCGACTATTACTTTCCGGAAGGGGAGCGGGGCGTGCGTTGGGATGACCCCGGTTTAAACATCGACTGGGGAACAGTTAAGCCCAGACTCTCGGATAAAGACCAGCATCAGCCTTTATTAAGCGATATTCCTGAAAAAGACCTTTTTGACTGATATGCGCATAATCGTTACCGGAGGGGCCGGCTTCATCGGTTCCAACCTCATATTGTACCTGCATAAGAAATATCCCGATAGCCGGATCATGAATCTGGACAAGCTGACTTATGCTTCCGACCTGCACTATCTTGATTCGGTTGCTGAATCCGACAGATATGAATTCAGGCAGCTGGATCTGGTGAATCGCGAGGCTGTTCACGATGCGGTCAGGGAGTTCCGGCCGGAAGGAGTGTTTCATCTGGCGGCGGAATCGCATGTGGACAACTCCATTAAGGGCCCCGAGCCTTTTATACTTTCCAATGTGGTAGGCACCTTCAATTTGCTGGAGGAGTGCAGGCAGTACTGGATTGAAGAGGAGGAATTTGAAAGCAATCGCTTCCTGCATGTTTCTACCGATGAGGTTTACGGTACGCTGGGTGATGAAGGATTTTTTACCGAAAAAACGCCCTATGCCCCGAACTCCCCTTATTCGGCATCCAAAGCGGGCAGCGACTTTATCGTGCGTTCCTATCACCACACCTACGGGATGAACGCGGTGACGACCAACTGTTCCAACAATTTCGGTCCCCACCAGCATGATGAGAAGCTGATTCCCACCGTGATCCGCAATGCGATTCGCCACAACACCATACCTGTTTATGGCAAAGGGGAGAACGTACGCGACTGGCTCTATGTGGGGAGCCACTGCGATGCACTCGACCTGGCGTTTCAAAAAGGGGAAAGCGGGGAGACCTACATTGTTGGCGGAGACAACGAGTGGGCCAATATCGACCTGGTCAATCTGATCTGCGATATATTAAATGAGGAAGTGGGTGAGGGTCCGGAGGGTGATTATAAAGAGCTGATCGACTTTGTTACCGACCGTCCCGGCCATGACTATCGCTACGCTATCGACGCTTCCAAGATCAAAGGGGAGTTAGGATGGAAACCATCGGGCTCATTCCGGGAAGACCTGCGCGAGACTGTCTTATGGTACGTTGAGAAGTACAGTGCCGGTTAATGCCGTATTTTCCGGGCCGGCTTATCCCATGATGTGAAATGCAGCCGAGTGTGGAACTCACCGTTTTCGCCCATGGGGTCTATTTCATCCGGGAGCTGCCGAATAAAGCGCTGGTTGTAAAGCTCTCCTACACGAATCAGTTTCTCATACTCTTTCCTGACGGCGCTGATCCGGATCTCTACCGGTTTTAGCAGCAGTTCCGGTAGAAGTTCGTTCAGCTCCTTTTTCCAAATGGGGAACAGGCAATCGTATCCCATTTTCCCAAATACCTTTTCACGCCAATCCCGTATATCCTGCAGATGCCAGTCACCGAATACCAGTCGCTGTACTCTTTCCTTACAAGAAGCGAGCGCTTCTTCCATCTTATCCAGGTAAACTTCGTTGGAAGGATTTTCGGGGAGAGGAACCGTGATGAGGTCCAGTTCCAGCTGTTCAGCCTGCTTCTTGATGTCATCCAGCTCGATATTCTGGTGAGGGACTATTCCCGTTTTTTTATTGTAGGTGGTCAAAAGCTTTAAGGAAGATGAGCTGTGATGTTTCCTGTAAAACTGCAGGGCCAGCCAGGCGTCCTTGCCTCCGCTCCAAAAAAGTATATCCATAATGTGCTTATATTTAGCGCCGGGAAGTTCAGGATTAATGCCTCTTTCATTCTGAATTCTGGCTTCTGTATTCTATATTCACCTTTCACAAATAATGTAAAAACAAAGGCCGCAGCAAAACAATGAGCAAACGACAGTATTGGTTGATGAAATCCGAACCCGATGCATTCAGCATCGACGACCTGGAAGAAGTAGGCACAGAACCCTGGGACGGAATCCGCAATTATCAGGCCCGTAATTTTATGCGTGATGAGATGAACATAGGTGACGGGATACTGTTCTATCACTCCAACGTGACACCGCCCGTTATAGTAGGTACGATGGAGGTTGCCAGCGAGCCCTATCCCGACCCCACACAGTTTGATCCCGACTCAAAATATTTTGATGAGAAAAGCAGCGAGGAAGATCCAACCTGGGAGCTGGTGGATGTGAAGTTTGTCCAGAAGTTTGACAATGCCGTGACGCGCGACGCCATCAAGGAAGAGCCCTCCCTGCAGGATATGGTGATACTGAATCGCTTTCGCCTTTCCATTACTCCCGTTACCGAAGCGGAGTGGAAGAAAATTCATGAAATGGCCGGAGCCGAGCCCAAATAGCAGGCTGTAAACTGTTGGGCCGAATCATTAACTTCCCGCTGTTAAAAAAGATCAGAGTTTAATAGGAATACATGTCGAATCAGTATAAAGAGGTACACCTGCTTACCAAGGGCATTCTGCCGGTACAGAAGCTGAAGCTTCTTGCCGAAGCCGGTATTATCCGTGGCAAAGAGGGATACCCGATCGAGCAGAATCAGTTTCAGCCCAACTCCATCGACCTCCGCCTGGGCGAAAAGGCCTACCGCGTGCGTTGCAGTTTTCTTCCGGAGGACGAGACGGTAGCAGACAAGCTGGAGAAGCTGAAGCAGTATGAGTTTTCCATCAAAGACGGAGCCATACTCGAGACCAACTGTGTCTATATCATCCCCCTTCTGGAAGAGCTGAACCTTCCTTCACAGATATCTCCGCAGAAAGCGTTGTTTAACGGTACCGAAGAGAATCATGACCTCCGTATTATTTCCGAGGAACACCTGACGGCAAAAGCCAACCCCAAAAGTACTACCGGCCGGCTGGATATCTTTACACGCGTTGTTACCGATCATTCGCACCGTTTTGAGGAGGTGCGCTCGGGTTACCGCGGACAGTTGTACCTGGAGGTGGTGCCAAAGTCGTTCCCCATCAAGGTGAGGACCGGGCAGCGCCTGAACCAGTTGCGTATCCGTCACGGACACACGGTGCTCAGCGACCAGGATATCCTGCGGACGCACAGCTCCGATCCGTTGCTTTTTTCGGGCGAAGGAGAGGTTGTCAGCCTCGACAAGGTAAAGGTTAACAACGGCCTTTTCCTGAGCGTAAACCTGCACGGCGAAAAAGACGAGATTGTAGGATACAGGGCTAAGAAGCACCGGGACCTGATCGACCTCGACAACATCAACCACTATCGTATTTCCGATTTCTGGGAGCCCATTTATGCCCAGCAGGATGATCACCTGATTCTCGAGCCTGAAGCATTCTACATATTTGCTTCCAAAGAGCGGTGCCGTATTCCCGCACAGCTCGCCGCCGAGATGATCGCTTATGATACAGGATCGGGAGAGTTGCGTACGCATTATGCCGGTTTTTTTGACAGCGGTTTTGGCGGCCGTGCCCGGGACGGAGGTGCTCGTGCCGTTTTGGAGGTACGTTCGCACGACGTGCCTTTTCTGATTGAAGACGGGCAGACTTTTTGTAGCATGAGATTTGAACCCAACACCGAAGTTCCCGATTTTGTGTATGGCTCTGATATTGAGAGCAACTACCAGGGACAAGGATTGAAACTGGGCAAGCATTTTAAACAAGAGTGATTTTCCAAGATGTCACGATTCCAGGTTACCAAATGCATCTGTCACGACAAGCCTTTCGAACAGATCAAGGAATATGCGAGCGAGCACAATATCGCCTCTCTGGAAGAGCTGCAGAAGATCCGTTACTGCAGCTGCAGCTGCCGGCTCTGCGCTCCCTATGTGGAAGTAATACTGGAAACCGGGCAGACTGAATTCGAACCCGGGGCTTTTTACAATAGAGGTTCCCGGTCTCGTTAACCGTTGTTCCAACTCCTTTTCTTATGAATATCTTTTACGCGCCACCGGAACGGCACCAGGGTGAGCTGATCAAATTGACAGGCCAGGAGGCCCGGCACGCTTCAAAAGTATTGCGCTACCGCGAAGGAGACGACATTACCGTGACTAACGGGAAAGGAGGCTGGTATGAAGGGGAGGTCAGACAGATATCTTCCGATTCCGTACTTGTTGGCATCCGCAGTTCCAGAAGTATAGCCGATTACGATCCCTCTTTGGTGCTTGGGCTTGGCATTATCAGGAAAAGAGACCGGCTCGAGTTTGCCATAGAAAAGGCCGTAGAACTGGGAGTCTCGGCTATTGCACTTTTTAGAGGAAGGCACAGCGTGAAAGAGAATGTACGCATGGACAGGCTTGAGGCTACCGCCCTTTCCGCTATGAAGCAGAGCCTGAGGGCCTGGCTTCCGGAGGTCAAGCTCTATGACAATGTAGAGCAGGTACTTCAGGCTTATAATGAGTACCGGCCTTTAATAGCTCATGAAAAAGCGGATCGGGATACTTCAGCTGACTTGAATATTGAGGAAGGAAAGTTATTGCTGATGGTAGGACCGGAAGGCGGTTTTTCGAAAGAGGAAATTTCGAGTATGAAGTTAAAGGGCGGGGAAACGGTCTCGCTTGGAGAGTACCGCCTCCGCACAGAAACGGCAGCTATTACATTAATCAACCGGTTTTCAATAAGACAATGAGTAATGAGTGACGGTAAAACCCTCACTCGTCACTCATTACTCGGTAACCTATCCTTCATTCATGGGAGAGCGGTGGTTGCTGGCGTATTCTTTCAGCGCCTTTACCTCGTCCCACATATTCATGGCTTCTTTGAGGGTGTTGTCGAACACATCATTAACAACGGGATAATATTTTTTACGGCCCCAGACCTGCAGTGCCAGTTCGGCTTTCATAATACCGGCAGGCATCCATTTTACTTCTTCAAAGTGTCCGTTGGGTATGTAGAGTGTATCCGACTTGAATTTGGGTTCCGAAACCGTATCGGAAACGACCATACTGTTGTCTTTGAGCATTGCGAATACCTTGTTCATATCCTTTTCGCTCCACTCGAATGTTTCTCTGAACTTCTGGAAGTCGTCTTCCCACCGGGCCCGGAATGCATCGCCGTTGTTGTCAAGGTAGTTACGAACGAATTCGAATCCTATCCGCTTGCGTCGCATGAAGTTTACGACGGCAGCCGACTGGGCGGTATCTTCCTGTACAACGTGATCGGGCACTATTCCGCCTCCACCGTAAACGGTTCTTCCCGCATCGGTGTGGTACTTCAGTGAGTCGGGGATATTGTTGATGAATTCCATGGCGTCGCTTTGAGCGTTATCCTCACGGCGATAAATTTCATAGGCGTAATCTTCGCGTCCCTTGGAATAAGGCTTCTGGATCAGCCTGCCCGAAGGGGTGTAGTACTTGGAAATGGTAACCCTGATCTTGCTGGAGTCTACAAGGCCGTATTGTTGCTGGACGAGTCCTTTGCCGAAGGTCCGGCGCCCCACGATAAGTCCGCGGTCGTGATCCTGGATGGCGCCGCTAACGATTTCACTGGCCGAAGCTGCACCCTCATTAACCAGTACGATGATGGGGATATCTTTGAGCTGGCCGTTCCGGCGCGAGTAGTAGGAACTGGTAAAACGGCTGTGCCTGCTTTTGGTAGATACAAGTTCGGTGCCCCGAGGGAAGAACTCCTCGGCAATAGCTACCGCCTGGCTCAGGTAGCCTCCGGGGTTGTTGCGGAGGTCCAGAATGAGCCGCTCCATGCCATTCCCCTTCATCTCGTCGACAGCGCTCATAAATTCCTCGTGAGTAGTTGCCGCAAAGCGGTTTACCTTTACGTAACCGGTTCGCTCATCCAGCATGTAGTTGGTGTCAACGGTATAGAGGGGGATGTCGTCGCGAATAATGGTGAAATCAAGCAGCTGGTTTACGTGAGGCCGCTTGATGGTGACATCTACTTTGGATCCCTTGGGCCCGCGCAGGGCGTTACGTACATCTTCGTTTTCAAAACCGATGGCGCTACTGTCGTTGATAGCGATAATCCGGTCGCCGGACATGATACCGAGCTGATCGCTGGGTCCGCCCGATATAGCGGTAATTACTGTGATGGTATCTTCAATAACCTGGAACTGGACACCGATGCCCTGAAACTTTCCTGCAAATTCTTCATCAATATTTTCACTGGCTTCGGGCTCAATATAGACGGAGTGCGGGTCAAGGTTCTTGAACATATACCGGATGGCATCTTCGGTACGGGAAGTCATGTTCTCGTCCGGGTAGTTGTTGGCAATATAGAGATAGGCTTCCTCAAACTTTACCACCGACTGCCTCAAACCGTCAATTTTAAAACCGGGCGAGAAGGTTGTGTCGGCAGCCGTACCTTTCAAATTGGCCGTACTGTCACTCAAATTTGCTACAAGTCCCTTTACGCTGTGCTTATAAAGATCCGTGATATTGACCTTGTCAACGTAGTTGTCAAGGATCCGGCGCTGTGTCTGGATGTACTTCTGAAGGTTGGTCCTGTCGTCATTTTCCGGCTTGATGACACTGTCAACTCCTGCCAGCCAGAAGAAAGAGAGCGCAAAGATGATAGCAATATTGGGGGCTAAAAACTTTTTCAAACTCATAAAATTTTCCAGTTGATGATTAAGTGTACAGTCAACAACGGCAAATGCGAGCATTTATTTAATGTGCTGCCGGGCCGGTTTGCCATACCGCTGACAACGGTTGCTGCTTTAATAAATAAGTCGGAATAATCGGTAGAAAGCAACTGCCTTGCCATATATTTACAAAATATAGTGGCTTAAATCTTTGTCCTTAACAAGATCATCCAGCTGTTTGTTCACGTATTCCTTGTCGATGGTGATCTCTCCCGAGCTGATGTCATCGGGTACGGCAAACAGCAGTTCATCAAGCAGGGAGGAGAGAATGGTGTGCAGGCGCCGGGCTCCGATATTTTCGACACGGGCATTGACCTGGGCGGCAATGGCAGCCACTTCCCTGATCGCTTCGTCCTCAAAGTTGATAGTGACGCCTTCGGACTTCAGCATAGCCTGGTACTGCTTGGTTAGGGCGTTTTTAGGCTGCTTGAGGATGTCGAAGAAGTCGTCTTCAGTAAGGGAGTTAAGCTCAACACGGATCGGGAACCGTCCCTGGAGTTCCGGGATCAGGTCGGACGGCTTGGAGACGTGGAAGGCTCCGGAGCCGATAAACAGAATGTGGTCGGTCTTGACCATGCCGTGCTTGGTGGAAACGTTGCTGCCTTCGACAATCGGGAGCAGGTCGCGCTGAACGCCCTGGCGGCTGACATCAGGACCGCCACCTTTGCCGTCGCCGGAAGAGGTAGCTACCTTGTC
>CAYWDK010000045.1:0-14700 GCA_964457025.1 uncultured Balneolaceae bacterium
CAGTAAAACAAGACCGAGACTCCACACCAAATATTTTTTCAAAAAATTCATAACCATTCCTTCATTTATATTGAAATTGCATCCCATTATAAACAGCTGAGGCTCTTTTTCAAATTGCTGAAACATTATTTAATAAGGCCTGGTAAGGAATGGCCCCTTTTGGGGTCTTACCTTTATGGATGCCTCACAAACATACCGCTTTCCTTTTGCGAGCTATCCGGCGGCAAGGATTGCACTGCTGTTCGGCTCCGGAATTATAGTCGGACATCATTATGCCATCCCCACTACGATCTGGTTACCGCTGCTCCTCTCATTATTAGCAGCACTGCTGGTTTTGGAACAGTATAAAAAAAGGAGACTATCAACGAACCAAGGATTTCATTACCTGGGCATCCTGCTCTATCTGGCTTCCATCGTCGTCTTTGGCGCCGGCTGGTATAAATTACACCTTATGATGGCCGAGCGGGAATCACCCGGCCTGCCGGATACCTTTGACTGGGAACAGCTCGATATAAGCGGAGAAATAAACCGGATTGGTAAAACGGCGAAAGGAAAACTCCTGCTCGACATTGAGGTCACAAGCACCGTGCTGCAGGACTCCGTTGAGTGGGGCGGAACCTACATGCTTCGCGGGATGCTTAACCCTGAGGAAGTGCCGTTATCCAATCGCCTCCGGCTTGGAGATAACATCTCTGTGTCGGCCATCCCCTATCCTCTTCACGACAAACGAAATCCCCATGAGTTTGGCTATAAGGAGTGGCTGGCTACCCTGGGTATTCACAACCAGGCAGGCATCGACACTGTTCTGTCAATCACCAAATCCTCCTACCGTTTCAGCTGGAACGCCATCCGGCAGACTGCGCTCGATATGATCGACCAGAACTTCGGGGAACAGGCGGCTCCACTGGCCAAGGCGCTGCTTATCGGCTATAAAAACGAACTGGACAGGGAAGAAAAACTGGCTTTCTCGCGAGTAGGCCTTTCACATATCATGGCCGTTTCGGGTCTGCACGTCGGCTTCCTGCTGGCACCTTTCTGGATGATCGTACCCTGGTTCTGGACCTTCCGCTACGGCAGGCAAGCCGGACTGATACTTCTGCTATTGCTGCTTTTCTTCTATGCGGGACTTACCGGCTTCTCGGCCTCTGTCAGCCGCGCCTCTATTACCGGAGGATTCATCATGTACGGCCGGCTTTTTAACAAAGTGCGCGATTCCAAAAACCTGACGGCCCTGGCCGCCCTACTGATTCTACTGATGAATCCGGGCGAACTGTTCGGCATTGGCTTCCAGCTCTCTTTCAGTGCCGTCTATATAATATTGTTAACCGCTCCCATACTAAACCGAAGTTTGCCGGTAAGGATCCGCTTCCGGTGGTACGGCCAGCCTCTCACCATCGTTTTGGTTTCTGTGATTGTCCAGATCGGACTGTTTCCCCTATTGAGCTATTATTTTGGAGAATTTTCCCTGATTGGGCCCCTTGCCAATGCACTCTTTGTCCCTCTTTTGACGATCGTCGTACCCTTCGCCCTTTTTCTGCTTCCGGTCTCTGCCCTTTCCCAGGCAGCCGCCTTTTTTTTGAACCGGCTCAACGTATATGCCCTGAACTTTCTGGATTACTTTGTCACCCTTACCTCTCAGTGGGATGGCAGTTGGATACAAATCCAGACGGAGAACCCGCTCCTTTTCCTGGTCTGGGCTTGTGCCATTCTGTTGGCGGCCTCCCTCCACATAGCACGGCTGCGATGGAAACTGACTGCCGGCCTCCTTGTCCTCTGCTGCTTAAACCTTACAACGGATATTTATCAAAAGCTTAGCAGACCGGAGATGAAAATCACCGTATTTGATGTGGGCCAGGGGGATGCCACACTGGTACAAAGTCCGGCCGGCAAGTACTTTCTCATCGATACCGGGACATGGTCGCCGGACTACAACAGTGGAAGGTCGGTAATCCTGCCCCATCTCAAAGCGGAAGGCATCGATAAGCTGGATGCCGTCTTTCTCTCTCACCCCCACGCCGACCATATCGGCGGAATTGTTGATCTTATCCGGGAAACCGGGATCGACACCATTTATAACTCGGGCTTTCAGTATGACTCACGGCTCTACGCAACCTATCTCAAGGAGGCGGCCCAAAAGGGTATCCCCGTAAAACCTCTCGGGGAGGGAATGTCCATAAACATTGATCCGTCCATGCGCATATTCGTTTTAGGCCCTGCCCCTGGCATGCGGAGCACCGACCCCAACCAGCACTCCCTGATATTAGAGCTTATATATGGCGACACCGAATTTCTATTTCTGGGCGATGCCGGCAAAGAACAGGAAGATCGCCTCCTAAAAGCTTTCGGCAGCTTTGTAGAAACCGATCTTCTTAAAGTAGGGCATCATGGCAGCCGGACCAGCTCGAGCCCGGAATTGCTGACAAGGGCAAAAGCAAGGATAGCTGTAGTCTCCCTAGACATAACCAACCGCTTCGGGCACCCGCACCCCGAAGCCATACGAAGAATACGGCAATCAGGATCTGAACTACTTTTCACCAGTCTCGAAGGCGCACTGGTCTTCACATCAGACGGAAAGCGCATTCAAAAAAGCAACTGGAGCCAGTTCTAATGCGGGAAAAGTAATTTTTACACTTTTTCAGCTGTATTGCGTTTATTAAAGGGCATCGCCAAAGAACATTGGAAGATTTGATGCGAAGCTGTAACTTTTTGATCCTTTTTTACTAACCCGGACCTATGCCCAGAAACTCACATTCGTGGCTCAACGACCATGGCCAGCTGGTTTTGCTGGCAGCAGGCGTAGCAGGCCTGCTATTCCTGATGTACCTGCTGGATCATCTGATCAATCCCTTGGGTTACGGACTTTTGATAGGTATCGTATTGTATCCCATCAGGCAGCAACCGGTTGCCAGGGCCCTGTTATATGCAACCTTTTTTGCGGCAGGCATGTGGCTGATATACGACTCCGGCCACCTGCTAATACCCTTCGTACTCGCCTATGTTATCGCTTTTATCATCAACCCCCTCGTTGAACGAATTGAAAAAAAGAAAGTGCCGAGAGGGCTTATCGCCGGCCTCTTTACCTTTGCCAGTCTGAGTTTGCTGGGTGTGGTCCTCTTTTTCGCCGTACCCGCACTGCTCGAACAGCTTTCGAGAATCGGAACACTTATCAATGAAGCGGCACAGGATACCGAAGGGTGGATTGAAAGTACCGGCATACTGGTGCTGATTGACGGGCTGGGATTTGAAGCAGAAACCGTACGGGCTCAGCTGGCGGGGCAGATTAACCTGCTTATCGATGAATTCTATGCCGGGCTTACCGACTTTTCCTCTACCTATATCTCGGGGCTGGGCAGTGTTGCCGCGGTCCTTTTCTTCGTGATATTGATGCCCTTCCTCTGCTTTTTCATGATCAGGGACTATGAAAAAATCGGTATTTTCGTGCGCTCACTGATCACGCCAAGCGATGTCTCTACCGATTACACAACGGAAATTGGCCGAATTGTAGGCTCATACCTTCGCGGGCAATTTATTGTGGTTGTGATAAGCGCCATCAACCTGAGCATCGGCTTCTACATCGTAGGGGTACCCTACGGGCTGCTGCTGGGAATTTTTGCGGGCCTCACCAACTTCATCCCTACTTTCGGCCTTTGGGTAAGTATTACCGTCGCCACCCTGGTGGGCGCCACACTGGGCGATCCCTGGTGGATCTATCTGCCCGGGATTTATATTGTTTTCGCTATTGAACAGGTACTCGAGTCCGGTTTTATCGTGCCCAGGGTTGTTGGCAAGCACGTCGGACTGCATCCCCTGCTGATCATGCTTTCACTGCTTCTATTCGGCTTCATGTTCGGTTTTCTGGGATTGTTAATAGCTGTTCCTTCTGCCGCGCTCATTTCGGTTTTCTATGAGCAGTATAAAGAGACCAAGAAAATTTCATTCCTGAGCGGTAGCGAACTCGATTCCTTCATCCAGCAATTTGACCGTGAATCGCAGAAGCAGAAAAAAAAGAAAGAGAAACAAATGGAGAAAGAACTGGATTCCGCCGGCTAAATCTCTTTATTTAAGGGCTTAAGAGGCTAAAACCGCCACACCAAAAAGTTATGAGTAAAAAGGAACGCCTGAGCTTCGAAGAGGCTTTATCAAGGTTAGAAGAAATTGTGGGACAGCTTGAAGATGAAACCATTTCTCTGGAAGAGTCTATTAAACTGTACGAAGAAGGTATTAAACTTTCGAAAATTTGTACCGAAACACTTGAACAAGCAGAACTGCGCATTGAGAAAGTAAACGAGCAGCACGCTGATAACAAAGAAGACGCCTGATTATGAATTTGGAGTTCGATAAAGTAGAGCCCGGCCCCTTGCTGGCAAAGATTAACTCGCCGGACGACCTGAAAAAACTTAAACCGGAACAGCTGGTCGAAGTTTGTGACGAGCTGCGGGATTACATCATCGAGACGGTTTCTATCTACGGCGGCCACTTCGGCGCCAGTCTGGGAGTAGTCGAACTCACAACAGCCATTCACTACGTTTACGACACTCCCAAAGACCTGCTTGTATGGGATGTCGGCCACCAGGCTTACGGACACAAGATCCTGACCGGACGAAGAGAACAATTTCATACCAACCGGAAGTATGGCGGACTTTCGGGCTTTCCCAAACGCAGCGAAAGCGAATACGACACCTTCGGAGTGGGCCATTCCAGTACCTCCATATCCGCTGCACTCGGCATGGCCGTATCCCGTGATTTGAGTGAAGAAGACAAGAAAGTGGTTGCCGTAATCGGTGACGGTGCTATGACGGCCGGACTGGCTTTCGAGGCAATGAACAATGCCGGTGCCATGAATACCGACATGCTGGTGATCCTCAACGATAACTGCATGTCTATCGACCCCAATGTGGGCGCATTGAAAGAGTATCTCACCGAAATAACCACCAGCAAGACCTTCAATAAGCTGCGTGATGAAATTTACGACATGCTCGGCCACTTCAAATCGGCCGGTGAGAAGATGCGCAAAGTAGCCTCCAAGCTGGAAAAGGCTGTAACCACCGCCATCACACCCGGTGGACTGTTCCAGGCGCTCGGTTTCAAATATTACGGGCCGGTAGACGGACACAACGTAGATACTCTGCGGCGGCACCTGGAAGACCTAAAGGACATACCGGGCCCGAAATTGCTTCATGCCGTTACGGTCAAAGGCAAGGGATTTGCCCCCGCTGAAAGGGAGCAGACCAAGTGGCACGCCCAGAGTAGTCCCTTCGACAAGATTACCGGAAAATCGCTCGCTCCCAAGAAAGAGGGACCCAAGGTTCCCCGCTACCAGCATGTGTTCGGTGACGCTATTGTCGAACTGGCCGAAGAAGACGAGCGCATTGTCGGTATCACTCCTGCCATGCCCAGCGGATCGAGCCTCTGGCCTTTGATGAACACCTTTCCTGACCGTGCCTTTGATGTAGGCATTGCCGAGCAACACTCCATTACCTTTGCAGCGGGACTTGCCGCCGAAGGCAAGAAAGCTTTTGCAGCCATTTATTCTACCTTCCTGCAACGTGCCTACGACCAGGTTATCCATGATGTGGCCATTCAGAAACTGCCGGTTGTCTTCTGCATAGACCGTGCAGGAGTGGCTGGAGCCGATGGGCCGACCCACCACGGACTCTACGATATCTCCTACCTGCGCGCCGTCCCCCATATGATCATTTCGTCGCCGCTCAATGAGCAGGAACTGCGCGATATGATGTACACCGCTTCCAAATACGAAGAGGCTGCCTGGGCTATCCGGTATCCCCGCGGAGAAGCTACCGGCATGGAGATGCGCAAAGAGTTCCAATCGATGGAAATCGGCAAAGGCGAATGCCTGCGTGAAGGAGATGAAATTGCCATCCTCAGCTTCGGCCCCATGGGCAACTATGTGATTGAAGCGGCCGACGACCTGGAAGAAGAGGGTATCAGCGTTGGCCACTTTAATATGCGTTTTGCCAAGCCGCTGGACGAAGAGCTTATCAAAGAAGTCTGCCAAAACTACCATCACATCATTACTATCGAGGACGGTACGCGTCTCGGAGGCTTCGGCGGTGCCGTTACCGAATTTTTGGCCGACAAACCCTACCATATCCCCGTTACCATTATGGGTGTACCCGACCGGGTTGTGGAGCACGGTACCCAGCGTCAGCTTCACGATGAAGTAGGTATCGGGCCCGACGGCATCAGGCAGCAGGTCAGAGAACTTCTCAAAGCCCACTCATTGAAAGCCTGAAAACTGCTTTACCCATTCCATCCTGACACGACAACAATCGGGTGTCCCTATGTTGCTGTGATACCATCGGTATATCCGCTTTCTGCCTTTTAAAACTTTTTTCCCGCTTGCCTCGTCATATTCCTGAACGGTCAAACGTTCGTAACTTTCCAGGCATAGACAGAGATAAAACTCCCGGGAGTACAATTAATGAACGATGCGCAACTGGTAGAGGAATTTCGCGGAGGCGATATAGGCGCCTTTAATACCCTGGTAGATCGCTGGCAGCAGCGAATCCACCGCTTCGCCTTCCGCTATTTCTCCAGCCATGATGAAGCGATGGAGATAACCCAGAAAACCTTCATCAAAGCATATAAAAAGCTGCATACGCTGGACGATGCCGAGAAATTTTCGGCCTGGATCTACCGCATTGCCAATAACCTCTGCCTGGACGAAGCCAAAAGGGCAGGACGCAAACGTTCGGCTCCGATGGAAGCTCTGGGCTCGCACCCGGTCGCAAAGAGTATCGCAGAGAACCCCGACCGGACCATTCAGCAGCAGGAACTCGGATCCCTCCTGCAGCAGGCGCTGAACCAGCTACCGCCGGAGCAGCGCATCGTGGTGATTATGAAAGAATATGAAGGACTGAAATTCAGGGAGATTGCGGAAATCCTGGACGAGCCGGAAAACACCGTGAAATCCCGCATGTACTACGGACTTACATCCCTCAGAAACATCTTTGAAAAATGGAATATCGAAATGGAGGCTTTGAATTATGAATGACCAAATAGCCCGATCCCTTTTTATGGATTATCTCTACGAGGAGATAACCTCTGAAGACAAAAAACGACTCGAGACATACCTTGAGCAGAATCCCTCTTTGCAGGAGGAACTCGACAAGCTACGGCAAACCCGGGCATTGTTGCAGAGTATGCCTGCAGAGGACCCGTCGCGAAAACTTCTGGTCATGGAACCTCGCGAACGAACCTTCGGCCAGTGGTGGCTGGATGCCAAAAAGCTGTTCCCGCAAACGGCCTGGGGCAAAACCGCCTTTGCCATTGCGGCCTCCTTTCTCATGGTCTTTCTTCTCGGTTCGATCGCTAAAGTTCATGTGGCAAGTACCGATGCTGGTTACTCCATAAGCCTTGGCTACCAGCCGGTTGTCAATGAAGGACTTTCTGCCGAACAGGCCGAAGCATTAATCACCCAGATCCGGCAGGAAAATACCGCCATGCTGGGCGAATATGCGCAAGCCATGAACCGGCAAAACCGACAGCAGTTGCAGCAGGTAGTGCAATACTTTGAACAGCAGCGAATGAACGACCTTCAGCTCATCGACCAAAACCTGGACCAATTCCACCAGGTGAGCAATTACCGGTGGCAACAAACCAACCAATTCCTGGGACAAATGTTACAGAACGTCAGCCTCAACGAAAATGACTAAAGACAATCGGAGCAAAACCATGAAATACCTAAGTAAAATTATCATCCTCTTTTTGATCACGGCTTTCGGTTTCCAAAGCGTTTCCGCCCAGAATTCTGTGGACGCCAACCGGATGAACCGCGACATCAATATTATGGAAAACATTCTCCAGGAACTCTTCCGCACGCGATGGGAAGCCCGCGGTAACAGGGTCAGCGTCGCCCCGGCAGGCAACTTCCTCTTTGGAGGGGGTAAAGATATACGCGGAACCTACCTGCCCGGATACGGGGTCATCTTTATGATCCCAGGGGGCCCGCCCGGCTTCGTTACCTATAGTGACACTGAAGACGGCAAGAGCTTTTCCTATTCCTTCCAGTATTCGAGCGGAGATGCTGAAAATGAAGTGAATGAGGAGAGCATCACCCGCCGCATCAAGGAGTTTCTACGCGACTACGGCTCAACCATCGGCCAGCTGGCTAACGACGACCGGGTCATGGTGATCTACAATACACGCCATAGGGACCGCGGCGTCTCCTTCTTCAGCTCATCCGGTGAAGATAAAGATATCGAGCGCCTGCCTACCATCTCCGTGGTAGCTCAGAAAAGTGATCTCCAGGGCTACCGCTTCGGCAACCTCAATGCCGACCAGCTGGACAACCGTATCTCGGTCAGTACCGTCGAAGAGGATGCCAAAGAGTTGCTGGACCTGAAGGTGATGGCCAATATTTTTGAGACGGCGCTCAAGGAGCAGGATGAGAAGAGCTTCCGCATCAGCGGCTCCGTCAACTACCTGAATCTCGATAACTTCGGAGCGCTCTTTTTCTTCGACGCCCGCTATTCCTCTTCCGCCAGGGGCTTCTTGCTGAGGCCGGGGGGCGCACGGGTATTCTCACTCTCTGGTGATGCCGAACAGAAAGCCCGTATAGAGGTTGAAAATGCTATCGAAGCCAAGCTCAAGGAGACCAAGGAACAGCAGCAAGAGCTGGCCGAAGAGATGAAAAAATCCTACGACACCTTCATTTCCAATATCAAGGAATATCTGGTGGATTACGGCAGGACATTGAGCTCAGTCGGTTCTGACCAGTACATCATGATATCGGCTACTATCTCTACTTCTCTGGATGACATTCCGGAACGGGTGGATATACAAGTCAGAAAGTCCGTATTGACCTCTATGGATCGCGGACAGGTGAGCCGGGATGAAGCGCTCTCCCAAGTGGTAGTCAGAGAATACTAATAAACTATTGTATGCAGTTGGCAGTTGCGGTAGGCGGTCAGATAAGCCTACCGCCAACTGCTACCGCTACTGCCAACCGATTTAAAGTCCGCTTGCTTTTGCAGCGCCTCATTCAGCCTTTCCCTATACTCTTCCGCTGAAATTTCAACACAACCAAACTGGGCCAGGTGCTCGCTCCAGAACTGTGTATCCCACAATTCAAAACCTCCCTCAACCAGCGCTTTGTGCGTCCAATACAACGCCACTTTGGATGCTTCTTTCGCCGTTTCAAACATGGACTCGCCGAAATAGGCTGCTCCAAGCGATACCCCATACTGTCCGCCAACCAGTTCCCACTTATCATTATAGACACTCACCGAATGGGCGTGGCCCAGCTGATGCAGTTTGCAATACGAATCGATAATCTCATCAGATATCCAGGTAGACTCCCGGTCGGCGCAGGCCTCCATCACACTGCGAAAGTTCTGATCGAATTTAATTCGGTAATGGTTGTTGCGGACGATGCGCCGCACATTGGAGGAGACCTTAAAATTGTCCAGCGGAATAATGCCCCTTCGCCGTGAGGTGTACCATTTGGCTTCCGGATCCTCACGCGAGTCTGCCATCGGGAAGATGCCGTTGGCATAACCGGTCAGCAAGTCTTCGGGTGGGATCATCGCAGGTACCTTAAAGCCATTAAACAAAGACATCCCAAACCCGCGGGTTTGGGATGTCTTTTAATAGATTACCAGCCGCAGCCCAGAAATGCTTCCCCGCTGCCGATGGGCGAACCGGGAGGAGGTGAAAGCGGCGGCGTCATCTCTTCGATTCGTTCCGGATTCTCCATGAAGTTGTCAATCATCTTGGCGCCGTAGCTGTAGGCAGACTTCCACTGTTCATCATCCGTTTCATCTGCTCGATTGTTCAGATAACCATAAAGTTCTACCAGTTTCTGGTTGACAACCGCCCGCACCTGGCTGGAGGCGTCATCATCGGCAGCCAGGTCAATCATATTGTAGAGCGTGACAAAGTTAACCGTTCGCTGTATCGCGCCGTCATAACCGTTTAATGCGTCATTCTTCCAGGTTACATTGAGGATTTCATTGATCATCTCGCCAAGGCCGAGGTGCTCGGAGTCGCGTGCTTCAAAATCAACCAGGCGGGCGGCCCTGTTGGCATTGAACAGCAGGGAAGTCGTCATATGTGCCGACGTCTCGGCCGCACCCAGCGGATCGAAAGCGGGATCGGTATGGCTGCGGAAAAGCTCACGTGAGCCATAGTAGCCGATGGGACGCGGAGGAACAATATCGATTATTTCATCCGGCATGCGAAGGGCATTAACCGAAATGGTATTGAGCATGGCATCCAGAGCCGACCACTGCTGCTCGACTGCCACAGGCTCTGGACCTTGTTGCCCGTCGCCGCGTAAATTATAGGAGTAATCCATGCCACCTATCAGCTTGACAGTTCCCTCAATCTGATAGCGGTGAAACAGATAGATAGGCACGAGTACATCTTCGAGCGTGGCCATAGGTGTGCCGGACGGGATATTGGCCTCAGAGAAATTTTCAAGAGCTATGCTTCGCACATCCATGATATGGCTCAGCTGATCGACGGCATCAGTACCGTTATCCCAGAGGTGAGCTTTGGGATGGGCGCCGCCCTGGGGACGGGCATCCGAATCGGAAATAAAGAGCAGTCCATCTTCAAATGCGTCGTTGAGAATGTGGTTCAAACCTTCTTCCTCATCGGTACCTTCAGGAAAGTCCTGGTAACCATAAGTAACCGAGACTTTGTCCCATTCTCCGATGCCGGTGTCGTAGGCCTCGGAAAGGTCCAGTTCACCGTTTCGGATATTGACCTTGGGAGCCGGATAGTCCATGACCGAAGCGCGGCTGTTGGTGCTTGCCGCAAAGTTGTGTGCCAAGCCGATTGTGTGCCCAACTTCATGCGCCGAAAGCTGGCGGATGCGGGCCAGGGCCATCTCCAGCATTGGGTCGTTTTCATCGTATTCCATTCCATTCTTATAGGGGGCAAGCAGCCCTTCGGCAATCAGGTAATCCTGTCGTACGCGCAGCGAGCCTAACAATACATGACCCTTGATAATCTCACCGGTTCTCGGGTCAACTACAGATGATCCGTACGACCAGCCGCGGGTAGAGCGGTGCACCCAGTTGATTACATTGTAGCGGACATCCAGCGGATGAGCGTCATCAGGCAGCATTTTTACCTGGAAAGCATTCTTATAACCGGCCGCCTCAAAAGCCTGGTTCCACCATCGTGCACCGTCAAGCAGTGCACTCCGCACGGGTTCGGGCGTACCCGGATCTAAATAGTAGACAATCGGTTCGACCGGTTCGCTCATCTCTGCGCTGGGATTTTTCTTCTTCAGTCGGTGCCGTGTAATGAAGCGCTTGGTGAGTGGCTCACTGATCGGCGTGCTGTAATCCTGGTAGCCGGTACCGAAATAGCCCGCACGCGGATCAAAGACCCTCGGTTCGTAACCGTCATCGGGCAATTCTATAAAAGAATGGTGCTGGCGGACAGTGACGGCATCGGAAGAGGGCGTGACCGATCGGATATATCCGCCGGAGGCATCTCCCGTAAAAGTCAGTAGTGCTTCAAACTCCGTATTCTTGGGGAAGTTCATCGTCCCCTCCTTGTAAAGGGCAGAACGGGAATCGTCCAGGCGGTAACTTCCCTGGTTCATACTGCGCAGGCGGTCGATAACCCCGTGAGCATCACGAAGCAGGAAGTCGGTGACATCTACCAGAACGCTCCCATCCTCTTCGGCAGCCACTTTAAAGCCCCAGAGTACCGACTGTGCAAAGGCGTCGCGGACCGATTCTTTTTCCTTCCGGTTTTCTGTGATGGCGCGGTAATCATAGTTGGGTTGCACCAGCAGAACTTTCGGGCCGCGCCGGTCGAAATAAACCACGTGCTCACCGCCCAGCTGGTTGCGGTCCAGGCCGATGTCGTTGGAACCAACGCCGGCAGCCAGAGAATTTACGTAGAGGAATTCCTGATCCAGCTTATCGATTTCGAGCCACGCTTTCCCATTGGCTTCATCCCAATAGTAGGTAAAGTAACCCTCATGTTTTTCAAGGCCTTCGGTCTTTTCACTGATAGTGGGAGTTGTGTCCTGCGCCCATGCCACGGAGCCGATTATCATCAGAACCAGTGTCAGGCTGCTCGCTGCCAGTCGTTTCATAGTCGGTGGTTGATTATTGGTTATTAGTTTGGTGTTATTTGTTATTCGTTCCCTTATATAAGTACCGAGCTTCACCCCAATAACTTATAACCGATAACGAATAACGAAATTCAATTAACCAACTTTAGCGCAAAGATTAAACCGGGGGGATAACTTTTAACAAATGGCAGCAATACAACTTACTCATCGTCGCCGTAGAGCTTGGCCAGGTCGTTGATCATATCTTCATTGATGCCGGCCGTGACGAAGCCCCCGTCATGGTAAAGGTTCTGCATAGTCACCTTTCGGGTAAGGTCGGAGAAGAGAGTCACGCAGTAATCGGCACACTCGTCAGCGGAGGGATTGCCCAGCGGCGCCAGCTTCTCGGCAAAGGTGTACATGCCGTCGAAGCCCTTGATACCGCTGCCGGCCGACGTCTTGGTCGGTGCCTGTGAAACCGTATTGACGCGGATGCCCTTGTCGGCCAGACGGCTACCGTAATTACGAGCAATGCTCTCCAGCAATGCTTTTGCGTCGTTCATATCGCTGTACTTGGAAAAGATGCGCTGCGCTCCGATGTAAGAAAGCGCTACAATGCTCGCGCCCTCGTTAAGAATGTCTTTCTCTTCCGCAAAGTGCAGGATCTTATGGAGGGAGACGGCCGAGATGTCCAGCGTCTGCTGGTACCAGTGATAATTCAGCTCGCGGTATCCCTTGTTCTTCCGGATGTTGGGCGACATTCCGATGGCGTGCAGAATAAAGTCGATCTTGCCGTATTCATCCTTCAACTTATCCATCAACTCGCCCACCTCTTCTTCCTTGGAAACGTCGCAGGGATAGATGGAAGCACCCGTCTTTTCGGCCAACTCATCCAAAGCACCCAGGCGAAGAGCAACCGGCGCATTTGAAAGAGCGAATTCCGCACCTTCTCTCTGGCAAGCCAGCGCGATCCGCCAGGCAATGCTTCTTTCGTCGAGTGCCCCGAATATAATTCCCTTTTTTCCTTTCAGTAATCCGTATCCCTGTTGTTCGGCCATGAAAACAATCCTTTTTTATTGGGTAGTTGATTGAAGGGGAAAATAATAAATATCAATTACCAATTCCGAACTTAATAAAACGGAGCACAGATCTTGAGATGACACTGATTGCACTAATGGCAGACACCTTGCCGGTTCTTCGAAATAAGAAAAGAAGTATTGATAGTCGTCTAACGGCCGCGCTCTTCAATAACACCTTCTTTGTCGGATATGATTACCTCAACCCGCCGGTTGCGCTGCCGGCCTGCTTCGGTCTGGTTGGTCGCAACAGGATACTCTTCGCCGTACCCCCGGATCCTGATTCTCTCTGAGGCTATGCCGCGGTCGACCAGGGCACGGCGAACTGCTGCCGCCCTTCTCCGGGATAGGTCGAGGTTGTATGATTCGGAACCCACATTATCGGTAAAGCCTTCAATCATCACGGCACGCTGAGGATACTCCTGTAGAAATAACGAAAGTTTTTCGACGGCCCGAACTCCTCCGGATTTCAATGAAGCCTTGTCAAAATCAAAGAGCACATCCCCCAAGGTCAGCACCAGCCCGCGTTCGGTCTGCTGAGCTTCGAGCTGGTTGATACGCTCGGCCAGCTCCTCTGCCCGGCGCCTGGCAGCTTCGGCCTCCTGGCGCTCCTTTTGGGCCTGGGTCAACGCTTCCTCCGCACGCCTCTCGGCAGCTTCGGCCTCAGCCTTTCGGGCTTCAATCAGAACCTGCTGGCGCTCCGCTTCGGCGCGCTCAACCTCATCCTGTGCCGCATTCAGCTCGGCCGTCTCACGTGCAATAGCTACCTTCTGTTTGGCGATGTAGGCATGGTGTTCAATCAGTTCCTTATCCGCTTTATCCTGCCACAACCGCTCACTTTGCTGTAGTGCCTCCTCGGCCTCCTTGAGAGCTACCGGAGCCTTGGATACAACCATGGAATCACTTTCCGCCTTTTGAAAACTGCTCCTGGCCTCTTCCAGCAAGGGATTCTTATCGGGAGTACCGCCGCAAGCCACCAGAAATACCAATCCGATCACAGAAATTATGCTTCCAATCTTCGGCTTTAGTTCATTCATGACAGCCTCACTGTTTTTGCTGGTTACGTTCAATTTCTTCCCGCAGTATCTTGATGCTTTCCCTCAGTTCCCTCACCGCTTTTTGAGCTTTTTCGGATAGGGTTTTCGTCTCTGCGAGTTCTGCATCCACCTCGGCTTCACCGGCCAGCCGGCGTGCCTTCTCATATTCCTTCTGTTCTATCAGGTTTCGGGCTTCTTCGAGTTTTTTTCTGGCTTCCCTGATCTCGAGAGGCGCATAATTCCGGGCACCGACCTGCTCGGCCTGGTTGATGGCGGCCTGGCTTCGCGCAATTTCATCGCTTGGCGGCTTGGTACCGGCACACGCACCGCAAGCCAGTAAAAGAGTAGCCATCATGACCGTACTTATAATTTCTGAAATCCGCATAAATCCTCTCTTTCCGTTTCGGTTAATCAGCTATCCACTTATAGCAATACGCCGCAGCTTTGTTCCTTTCAAGCCGTCCGGCCGACTGTCCGTTTTCATAAAGCCGACAATTAAATTATCCACATTTATTCTGTTGATAAGACAATATTTTGTCCTTATTTT
>CAYWDK010000046.1:0-14449 GCA_964457025.1 uncultured Balneolaceae bacterium
AACCCGATATTTCGGTTGTCACAAATGTCGGCATTGCCCATATGGAGACCTTCGGCTCACAGGATGCCATTGCCCGGACCAAGTCAACCCTGGTCAGAAGGCTGAAGCCGAACGGTTCGGCCGTACTTAATGCCGACGACAAGCGGGTCCGCAACATGGGCTCCTTGCGAAGCGACATCACCGTTATTGAAACCGGTATTGAAAACGGTTCCATACAGGCGGATGGTATCAGCTACGATCACGAAGGCACCCGCTTCACCGTCTCACGTGAAAATGAACAGGAAGTATTCAGAACAAAACTGCTCGGCGCACACAACGTCCAAAACTTGCTGCTGGCGATCGGAGTGGCATCGCTCTTCGACATCCGGCTGAAGACCATGGCGCTGGCAGCTTCGCACATCGAACCGGTAGAGCATCGTCTCGAGCTTAAGAAACAGGGTGAACTGTATGTTATTGATGATGCCTTCAACTCCAATCCGGTCGGCGCCAAAAATGCGGTGGAGATTCTCGCCCAGTTCAACAGCGGCAAGCGAATCATCGTGACGCCGGGCATGATTGAGCTGGGAGAGCTGGAAGACAAGGAAAATTTTGAGTTCGGGAAGCATATCGGCTCGGCCGGACTTGATCTGGTAATCCTGGTCGGACGCAACCGGACAGAGTCTATCCGCAAAGGAATCAGCGAAACAGCTTTCGACACGGGAAAAGTAAAAGTGGTTGAAAGCCTGTTTAAGGCCAATGAGTTGATCAGGGAAACGGCTACAGCGGGAGATGTAATACTCTACGAAAACGACCTGCCCGATACCTATAACGAATAGGCTGTAAACCTAGCGGTAAAAAACCTCACCCTTTTTGTCCCGGCTCGCCGCTACCATGGCAGCCCCTACGATACTTGCTTCATTCTGAAAACTGGCCGGCTTGAAGGGAGTGTTGATCCTTATATAAGGAAAAACTTTCTCTGCCTTCCTGCTTAGCTGTCCGCCCAGTATAAACAGATCGGGATGAAAAATGCCCTCGTAGGTCTCCAGCATCTTCTGCAACCGCTTGGCCCACGCCTTTTTACCTATTCCCTCTTCCTTTCGGGAACGGTATGACGCCCGCTCCTCAATGGAAAGCCCGTCTATCTGAATCAAGCCGAGCTCGGTATTCGGTATCAGCTCTCCGTCAATGAACAGGGAAGAACCGATACCCGTACCCACCGTCAACACAATTACAAAACCGCGTTCATGTTTGCCCGCGCCGAATTCCATCTCGGCAATGCCCGTGGCATCCGTGTCGTTGATCACGGTCACTTCGTTGCCGGTGATCTCGGCAAAGAGATGTTCAGCATCCACATCTACCCAAGCCTTGTCAATACGTTTTGCAGACTGAACCACACCCTGACTGACCGGAGCCGGAAAGGCACAGCCGACCGGGCCTGACCACTCGAACTTCTTTTTGACAATCTGGTGTAGCTGGGAAAGCAGTTTATGCGGAGAAGTGTCTTCGAGAGGAGGGGTGCTGTGCTGCTTGGAAAGAATCTCTCCCTTCCGGGTATCTACGATACATCCCTTGATGCCGTAACTGCCGATGTCTATTCCAAGAATTTTCATTTATTCAGTTATCGGTTTACAGCTATCGGTTATTGAATCGGATATATCACACAAATAACAGATAACCAATAACTACTTCTCAATAAGTACCCAGCCGTCGTTTTCGATCATCCGCTTGGCTTTTTTCCATTTGATGTCGATAACCTTGCCGCTGCTCATATTCTGTATCTTCACATAGTCGTTGCGGCCGGGCTCTTCCTCTACGGTAACCGGTTGCGGCTTCTGGTCGCTGCGCTGCTGCTGGTTTCCGTTTTGCCCCTGGCCGGCAGCCTGTCGGAAGCCCATATTGGTAGAATCGGTGTGCTGGGTCTTGGCACGGTTCATATCCACCTTGGCCTTCTCTTTTTGCGCCTGCTGCAGCTTCTGCTGGTCGGCCTGCATCTCGGGGATCGCTTTCCAGATCAGGGAGATCGCCTCCTGGTTGATCTCGTCGAGCAGCTGCTTGAACATTTCAAATGCCTCGCGTTTGTATTCCAGCAACGGATCTTTCTGGCCGAATGCCCTCAGGCCAATACCCTCCTTCACGGCGTCCAGCTCACGCAGGTGCTCCATCCACTTGTCGTCGATGGTCGAGAGCACGGCGGTGCGTTCGAGCGCACGGGCTACTTCATGGCCTTCGTTTTCGATCGCCCTATCAACGTCGACGATGACGCGCATGCGGCGTATGCCGTCGGTAAAGATAACCTGCACCTTGTCAGGCTTGTTCTCCGCTTCCGACTCTTCAATATTCTTGATGACCCGGTAGAGCGGCTGCGAAATCATCTCTTCTTTCTTTCGGTAGGCTTCGAAAGCGCGGTTGATGATGTGCTCCACGATGGCGTCTTCGGTCATGCTGGCCATTTTTTCAGGCTCCAGCTCGATATCCACAGCCAGGAAACGAAGGATGGTGTCGCGTAATTCTTCGAACTCCCCGTCGCCGTAATGCTCATCCACTACGCGCTCCACCAGGTCGTAGAGCATGTCATAAATATCGCTTCTGAGCTCGTCGCCTGAGAGAGCGTGTTTCCGGCGCTTATAAATCACTTCCCGCTGGTTGTTCAGGACGTCGTCATACTCCAACTGCTTCTTCCGGATGCTGAAGTTGTTCTGCTCTACTTTCGACTGGGCACGCTCCAGCGACTTGGTAATCCACGGGTGGGTGATGACCTCGCCCTCTTCGAAATTCAGCTTATCCATGACGTTGGCTACGCGATCCGAACCGAATAGCTGCATCAGGTCGTCCTCAAGAGAGACATAAAACTGCGACTCTCCCGGATCGCCCTGGCGACCCGACCGGCCACGCAACTGCAAGTCGATGCGGCGCGACTCATGCCGTTCGGTACCCAGAATAGCAAGCCCGCCTTTCTCCTTGACGCCCGGCGCCAGCTTGATATCGGTACCGCGGCCGGCCATGTTGGTCGCCACCGTAACGGCACCGGGTTGTCCGGCCTGGGCTACAATTTCACTTTCTCGGGCATGCTGCTTGGCGTTAAGTACATTATGCGGCACGTTATTTCGCTTGAGCATCCGGCTCAGCGTTTCCGAAACGTCTACACTGGTCGTACCCACAAGTACCGGCTGGCCTTTCTCGTGATACTCCTGGATTTTCTCTATAGCGGCATTGTATTTCTCGCGCTTGGTCCGGAATACAAGATCCTCCTTGTCGTCACGGATTACCGGTTCGTTGGTCGGGATCACCATCACGTCGAGGTCGTAAATTTCATTAAATTCACCCTCCTCGGTGGCAGCCGTACCAGTCATACCCGACAGCTTGTGGTACATCCTGAAATAGTTCTGCAGGGTGATGGTAGCGTAGGTCTGCGTGGCTGCCTCGACCTGAACATCCTCTTTAGCCTCGATCGCCTGGTGCAGCCCGTCAGAATAACGACGGCCGGAAAGCACACGGCCCGTATGCTCATCAACGATCTGTACCTTCCCGTCCTGCACGATATATTCTTCTTCTTTCTCAAAAAGGGTATAGGCCTTCAGCAACTGATTCACCGTGTGGATGCGGTCGCTGCGCTCGGCAAACAGGCGGTTCAGCTCGGTAAATCGTTTCTCCTTTTCCTGCTGTATATCTTCCTTGACCTCTTCAATCTTCTTCTCTTTGTACTCTTCGCTAAAATCATCCTCATTCCGGATCTCTTCGATCTTCTCCTCGCGAAGCTCCTCAATCTCTTCTTCAATTTCGGTAGTGCGGACCCCCATATCGGGAATCACAAAAAAGTTTTTCTCTTCGTTGGCACGGGTGATGAACTCCTGCCCCTTCTCCGTCATCTCGATACTGTTCATCTTCATGTCGACGGCATAATACAGCTCGGCATCGGCTTCGGGTAGTCTGCGGGCGTTATCCTGCAGGTAAAACGCCTCCGTCCGCTGTACCAGCTTCTGGTTTTGCGGCACCTGCATCATCTTGCGGAATTGCTTGTTCTTCGGGAAGCCGCGCTGGGCACGGAACAGGGCCAGCCCGGCTTTCTCTTCGTCACCCTCATCAAGTGCGTCCTGGGCTTCTTTCACCAGCGAAGCCACCAGCTTTTTCTGGGCATCTACCAGCGACTCCACACGCGGCTTCAGCTCTTCGTATTTCTGCGACTGGGTATCTTCGGGAACGGGACCTGAAATAATCAACGGGGTCCGGGCCTCGTCAATAAGGATGGAGTCGATCTCATCGACAATAGCGTAGTGGTGCCCGCGCTGTACCAGCTGGTCGGAGTTGATGACCATATTGTCGCGCAGGTAATCGAAACCGAATTCGTTGTTGGTGCCATAGGTGATGTCGGCGCGGTAGGCCTGTCGGCGCTGCTCGGAGTTGGGCTGGTAATGGTCTATACAATCCACTTCCAGTCCGTGGAAATTGAAGATCGGTTCGTTCCACTCGGCATCACGTTTGGCCAGATAGTCATTCACGGTAACCACGTGCACCCCTCGTCCGGCCAGGGCATTAAGATAGGCCGGCATGATGGCTGCCAGCGTTTTACCTTCACCGGTCTTCATCTCGGCAATTTTACCCTGGTGCATACAAATTGCGCCAACCAGCTGAACATCGTAGGGAATCATATCCCATTCGGTTTCACTGCCGGCTACTTTCCACGATTTGCCCACAAAGCGACGGCAGGTATCTTTGAGTACGGCGAAGGCCTCGGGCATGATTTCATCGAGTATCTTTTCTACCGTCTCGAGCCACTCCTCTTCAAGAGCTTCCAGCTCTTCGGCCAAATCACGGTGTTCGGCAACCGAGATCTCACCGCGGTTTTCATTAAGCTGCTTCTTTATAGCTGAGATGTCCTCTTCAATTCCCGAGGTAGCATCTTTAATTTTCTGCTTGAATTCCTGGGTCTTCTGTTTTAACTCTTCATCCGAAAGCGCCTTGATCTGATCTTCATATGATTTGATCTCTTCAACAAGTGGCCAGACCTTTTTAATATCTCGCTCGCTTTTGGTCCCAAAAATGCTGGTAAGTATATTACCTATTTTATCTAACATTGATACTTTCTTGCTTCGGGGGTTAACTATGACAGTTGCGAAAGTTACAGTTTAAGCGATGCCTGTTCAAATTTATTAGCGGGGGATAAGAACATTTCTATCCGAATAAGGGCAACATGCAAAATTAAACCCTCAAATAGTGGTTCTTATTGTCTTTTTTTCTTTTTAAATTATAAGTCTCTCTAAAAAACAGAAGTTTCTCATTAAACGTTGATAATCCATGAAACGCACATATCAACCCAGTAGCAGAAAACGAAAGAACAAGCACGGCTTTCGTAAGCGCAACAAAAGTAAAAACGGTAAAAAGGTATTGAAACGTCGCCGCGCTAAAGGACGTCGCCGCCTCACTATAAGTGATGACAAAGGGCCCAAATAACAGCTCTGAATCCTCGAAACAGGATTTTAGCTTGCCGAAAGCTAAAATCCTGAGAGGCAAAAAAAACTTTCAGCGCCTCTTCGAAAGTAAAGCCAGCGTCTTACGTACCGACTATATCAACCTGCGCTTTGTGTTGGCCAAAAATGACGGCGCTGAAGGAAGCACCCAAATGGCGTTCATTGTCCCGAAGAAACTGGGCAAAGCCACCAAACGAAATCGGCTGAAACGCTTGCTAAAAGAAGCATACAGATTAAACCAGCATGTGATAACCGATCCCATGAAAGATCGTGCTTCCCACCTGTCTTTCTACGGGGCATTTATGGCTAATACCATAGACCTCAATTCCCGGCAGGTTGAAGACAGTGTAACAGACCTTCTGAACAAGGCGCTCACGCATCTCCCATCCACTACGGGGACTGATTCATGAAACACCTTTTTATCGGTCTCATCCGTTTATATCAACTCATCATTTCGCCCTATATGGGTAGCAGTTGCCGCTATCACCCCACCTGCAGCCAATACGGCATTGAAGCGCTCAGGACGCACGGTGCCATCAAAGGGCTTTGGATGACGGCCAAACGTATCGGGCGCTGCCATCCCTGGAGCGAAGGAGGATACGATCCCGTACCGGGAACAGAAGCCGAAGCTCAAGCAAAACCCAAACCTCAGAATCAATAGGAACTCTTTTGGATCGTAATACCGTAACCGGCCTGATTTTAATTTTAATAACCATGATTGCCTGGGCCTATTTCACCATGCCCAGCCAGGAAGAACTGCAGCGCCGGCAGGCTGAGCAGGCCCGCCAGGACAGTATTGCAGCCGCCCAAGCCGATACACAGCAAACCCAGGCTCCCCGGGAACAGACTGTTGATGCCGAAAACCAGGATGAAGCTGCTGATACCGGCATGCAAACCCTCCGGGAAGAAGGCGCCCGGCCGCAGCAAATGGGCATGTTCGGCAATGCAAGTGTCGATGATACCTCGACGGTAACTGTAGATACGCCGCTGTACACGGCCACCTTCACCAATGTGGGTGCGGGCCCCTCGCAGATCACCCTCAAGGAATATGAAACGTGGGACCACCAGCCGGTACAGCTGATTCGCGATACCAGCCGGTCGGCCTACTCGATGGGCTTCCTCACCAGCGAAAATTACAATGTGGAAACCGAAGAGCTGGTTTTTGAACAGCTTACGCCCGAATCGACCATCGCCATTTCTAACGGCAATACTGCACAGTTGCGTTATGCGCTCAATATCAGTGACCAGCAGCGCATCATCTACACCTACACCTTTCTGGGCGATACCTACGAAATCGACCTGGATATCACCTTTCAGGGACTGGAACGGAATATTATCGGCGGAAATGTCGATTTCGGCTGGACATCGCCGCTCAGGCTGACGGAAAAAGACCATACTTCGGAAGGTGCCTACGCCTCGGCCTATGTCTACACCGGCGGTGAGATGGAACAGCTGTTGCTCAGCGAAGCCGGCAGCAACGAACAAAGCTATAACGGTACTGTTGACTGGGTAGCTACCCGCACCAAGTTCTTCACACAGATCATCAAGTCGGCTTCTCAGACCGAGGGAGCCCGGCTCGCCGGCGAAGTTACCGGACCAAGCGACCAACAGTCTACACAGTACAATTACCAGTCGTTTATCAAATCCGATATCCCTGATGACGGCACCGTAAAATATCGCCTGTTTATTGGGCCGATGAAGTACAACGACCTGAAAGTGTTCAGCCCTACGGCTTATGATATGGTCGACGTAGGCTACGCCATCACCAAATGGTTCTCTGACCCGCTGGTCCGTTATATCATCATCCCCTATTTCGGTTTTGCCGGCGACTTCATGAACTACGGCCTGGCCATCATCGTCTTTGCCATCCTGATCAAGATCGTGCTCTACCCGCTTACCAAGAAGAGTTACAAGAGTATGGCGGCCATGAAGGAGCTGCAGCCCGAGATGAAAGAGATCCAGGAGAAGTACAAAGACAATCCACAGAAGCAGCAGGAAGAGACCATGAAGCTCTACAAAAAGGCCAAGGTCAATCCGCTGGGCGGATGCCTGCCTAACCTCCTGCAGCTTCCCATCCTTATTACGCTCTGGCGCTTTTTTCAGAACTCCATCCTGATTCGCCAGCAGGAATTTCTCTGGGCTTCCGACCTCTCAGCGCCCGATTACATCCTGAGCCTGCCCTTCAGCATACCCTTCCTCGGCGACCAGATTGCCGGTTTTGTACTGCTGATGAGTATCGCCATGGTATTCCAGAGCAGGATTTCCGGGGGCATGAGTCCCGGAAGCGGCGGAGGCGGCGGCATGAACATGAAAGCCATGCAGTACATCTTCCCGTTCATGATGCTCTTTATCTTCAACAACTTTGCGGCCGGACTCAGCCTCTACTACCTGATCTACAATATCGTTTCCATCGGCCAGCAGATGTGGATCTACCGTCAAATGGACCAGGAGAAGGAAGCAGCCGAGGCAGCTTAGCACCGAACTGAAAGCCGGCAGACACCAGGGGCAGGACCTAACCGGCTTTCCATTCTCAGGCCCAATCGCTATTCTCCGTCTATGGACAGTATCGCCCGAAATCAATTTCCGCAGGTGGTTTGGAGGGAAGGGGAAAAACTCCTCTGGAATCCCATCCATCGCAAGGCGTTGAAAAACCGGCCGGAAGAACGGGTAAGATTGCGCACCATCGAATACCTGCTGCAGGCCGGTTGGTCGAAACACCGCATCTCTACAGAAGAGTCTGTTTCCGGCCAGTCGGAAGGCGAACTCAGAACCGACATCATCTGCTACAACCAGAAGTTCGAACCGCGCATCCTGGTCGAGTGCAAAGCCGAAAACATTCCCATATCTAACAAGACCGGACAGCAGATCGCCCGTTATAATCAGAATGTACAGGCACCCTGGCTGCTCATGACCAATGGCCTGCAGGACTTCTGGTATCGGATTGATATTGAAAACAAGGATGTCACTCCCATGGCGTCTCCTCCCGATTTAATGGGTGAAGCCCGGGCTTCATCAGCCGGAAACGACTTTGAATACTGGAATAATCGCGGCTTTGCAGGAGAAAAAGCGAAGCCGGCCCTGCGGAAATGGCTCAATCCGTTGCTGGCTTCTTTCCCTTCGAACAAAGAGGGTACCGGAGTTCGCTACCTGCAATTCAAAAACAGTCCGACCGACCTGAATATCAGCCATTACTACCGGATCACCTCCTTTGAAGACGGCAAAACAGCCCTCTCCTTTCTGGCCACACCTTTTGGCGGTACGCGCCTGCTGGCCATCCTTAACCGGAATGGAGAAAACAGGGCCGTCGCCGAAATTAACCTCGACCTGCTTTTCGAAGGAGAAAAACCCAATACCTCTACCTACTCCCGCGAAGGCGTTCAAAACTTCGACATAGCACAGCACGCCGAAGCCTTCTCCGACTTATCATCAGAAACGGACATCAAAGACATCACTCACTCCATACACCGCTTCTTCACCGACCGATTCGGAAAGTAATCGATGGCACCCCGTTTCACTTTTCACGTCTCACGTCTCACTTTTTCACCTTTTCAACCACCCTTTTTTCTATTAACTTCATCAACACTTTTCAAAACAAAGCCATCTTTCTATGAACCACCTGCATCGTGATAAACTGTTTTCGCTCTTTGACGAGGAACAATCGGCCATTGTTTATATGAAAGGGGCCGAACTGATGTACCGCTACGGTACCGATTACGAATTTGCTTTCCGTCAGGAATCCAATTTCTGGTACCTGACTGGCGTCAACGAAGCCGACTTTCATCTCATCCTCGACCTGAAGAAACAGGAGTACCATCTTTTTGCGCCCAAGCGAGATGCCCAATATGCGGTCTGGCACGGCCGTGTCAAGTCGAAAGATCAGATGCAGGAAGAGTATTCGCCCGACCATCTGCACTACGAAAATGATCTTCCCAAGGTGCTTAAAGAACTCGATCCCGACACCATCTACTGCCTTGACGAAGAGCAGGCCGAATTCCTGGAAAGCTTCGACCGCAAGACGCCGATCGACCTTGATACACTGGAAGATGCCATCACGCACTGCCGCGTTTTCAAGACCGACTGGGAGCTGGATCTGATGCGCGAGGCCGGGAGGGTAAACAGTATCGCCCATACCGAAGTCCTTAAAGCCCTGAAGCCGGGCATGTACGAATATGAACTGAAAGCGGTATTTGAGTACCACCAGATCAAGAACGGGCTAATGCAGGATGCCTATAACGGCATCTTCGCTTCCGGCGATAACAGCGCCATCCTGCACTATGTGGAAAATGACCGGAAGATTGAAGACGGCGACCTTTTCCTAATCGATGCGGGCTTTGAGTACAAGGGATACTCCTCAGACTTCACCCGTACCTACCCCGCCAACGGGAATTTTACCCCCGACCAGGGCGCCGTCTATGAGGCTGTTCTGGAAGCCCAGAAGAAAGTGATCGAAGCTTCCGAACCCGAAGTACAGATGGAAGACCTGCACATTATGGCTGCTCGTATCATGATGGAAGGTCTGAAAGAGGCCAGCATTGTTAACGGTTCGGTCGATGACCTGATGGAAAACGACATCTTCGCTCTCTTCTTCCCTCACGGCCTGGGACACTTCCTCGGCCTCGACACCCACGATGTAGGCGGCTATCCCAAAGGTGTTGAGCGCATCGACCGTCCCGGTATCAAGTTCCTCCGCACCCGCCGCAACCTGCAGCCGGGCATGGTGCTGACCATCGAACCGGGCATCTACTTCATTCCCGCACTGCTCAAACCTGCGCTGGAGGATGATAAAGCATCGGCTTTCCTCAACAAGTCCAAGCTCGAAACGATGTTCGATTTCGGCGGAGTACGGATAGAAGATAACCTCATCATCACTGAAGACGGCTACGAGAACCTCACTGACGTACCCAAAGAACGGGACGAGATCGAAAAAGTGATGAAAGGATAACACAATTTTACTTTCAGGAGTGGATCTGCGGACATCTTCGCCATGCGATACGTCCGCCCCTCCGGCAACTTTGCACTTGCCCGTAAGTGTTTTCCTTTCTTTATTTCTGATCCCCTTTACAATTAAGCCGGAGTACAATGAAACGAACCTACCTACTAGCGCTTTTCGCGGTACCTCTGCTGTTTGGAATACCTCAAGCTGCGCAGTCCCAGCAGGGCCTGGACACTCTCAGCCTTAAATCAATCTTCTACGAACCCCTGCTGGCCGGAAACCGTCCCGACTTCGTCACCTTTTCACCGGATATGGAGTATGTCTACTACCAGGCTAACGACTCCTCCAAAATGGAGAACGAAACCTACAGGGTGAGACTGAATGGGAAGAATAAAGGGGAAGCACCCAAATCTTTTGAACGCAACTATGTTATTTCGGCCGACGGCAAAACCATTGCCTATGCCGATGGCGGTGATATCTGGCTGGCCAATACAGACTACGAAAACAAGCGGAAGCTCATCGATTCGAAAAAGGCTGAATACAGTCCTGCGTGGAGCCCCTCCGGGAAGAGGCTTGCTTTCATTCAGGACGGTGACGCCTGGATCATGGATGTGAACAGCTCCCGTCTCACCCAGGTCACCCAGAAAGCGGATGACGAAACCGGCTACATCATCAGCGGCTGGGCAGGCTCCGACAAGCTGGTGCTTTTCCAGTGGGACACCTCCGACTACAATGAATATTTCTTTCCCGAATATGTGCACCAGTATGTGCAGTCAGGATCGTCGCGCCGCGGAGTTGCCAACCAAATTGTGTCGGTCGCCTACCTGGATTCCAGCAAGGTCAATGTGATGTTTGAAGGGAAGGAGTATATCAATACCGACATCAGTGCCTCGGGACGCTATCTTGCGGTAGATCGGCTCGACGGTCCCATGAAACATCGCACCATCACCGTCTTTGACCTTCAAGAACCAAAATCGACTATCGTCTTTGAAGACTCCACCCAAGGCTGGATTTACGGCCGGGATATGGAATTCGCTCCCGAAGGCGAAATACTGATGTTCCAGTCCGAAAAAGATGGCTGGAACCATATCTATACCGTTGATGCAAACGGCAACGGGCTGAAACAACACACGAGTGGCAGCTATGATATCCCATGGGCAGAGTGGATTGACGGAAACAGAATGGTCTTCGCCTCCAGTGAAGTAGATCCGGGAGAGCGCCACCTCTACACCCTTGACATTCGCGACAGCAGTACACGGAAACTGACTTCCAGAACCGGCTACCGGCAGTCGTTCGAGCTCAGCCGGGACAAGCGCTACGCCGTCTACGAATACACCCATTTTAATGAGCCCTTCGAGCTCTACCTGCTCGACCTGAGGAGGCCGCGGGAAGAAGTTCGCCTTACGCATACTATTCCCGACCGCTTCCGGCAGATCGGCTGGCAAAAAGAGGACTACATCCGTTTTACCGCCCGCGACGGGGAAACCCAACTTTCCATGTCGGTGCTGGAACCCCTGAACAAAAGTGAAGGGTTGCAGCATCCGGTTGTCGTTTTTGTGCACGGCGCCGGTTCGCTGCAAAATGTCTACAAAGGCTGGTCGAACAGCTACTATCGCGAATATATGTTCCACCAGTACCTCACCGCAAAAGGCTACTATGTGATGGAAGTGGACTATCGCCACAGTACGGGCTACGGTCGCAAGTTCCGCGAAGACGTGACCGACTGGATGGGCAAATACGAAACCCGGGATATCGTTGACGGCATCAACTACCTTGCCGCAAACTATCCCCAAGCCGACACCAGCCGCGTAGGCGTATATGGGGGCAGCTATGGAGGCTTCATGGCCCTCTATGCCACCAGTACGGCGCCGGACTATTTCGACGCAGCCGCCGCACTGCGTGCCGTAACCAACTGGGAAAACTACTATCACACCAACCCCTGGTACACCTGGCCACGGCTGGGAACGCCCGAAGCCGACTCCGCCAACTATGCGCGCAGCTCACCCATCACCTATGTGGAAGAACTCCAGCATCCGGTACTCATCCTACACGGGCTTATCGACAACAACGTCGGCTTCCAGGATGCCGCGCAGTATATCGACAAGCTGATACAGGAAGGTGATAAAGAGTTCGAAATGATGATGTATCCGACCGAAAGGCACAGCTTTCGCGACCCCGATGCCTGGTACGATGAATACAGCCGGATTTACGAATTCTTTGAAGAGCATCTGAAATAGGCGGGAGTCTTTCCGGCTACTTATGAAACGCTGGAAGAACCGCTTCGGTTTTCAATGACTGATTATCTGAAAACAAACCGTGCATGATTATCAAAATCGTATATTCAATCCTCGCCCTTGCTATTCTGATCCCGGCCGGCTTCATGATCGTCGACTCTATCATTTCCGCGCCGGCTTATAAAGGTCCCAAAACAGGTCATTTCAACGGAACCACTTTCAGCAACCTCAACAAGGTGAAGGCCCGCGGTATGTGGGATATAATCAAATGGAGCGTGACGGGAGATCCCGGCGAATGGCGGGTCATTTCCGAAGAAGAGCATACCTACGGATCGCCGCCCGACCCTGCAATCGACAACGGCAGGGTATCAATTACCTTTGTAAATCATGCCACTTTCCTCATCCAGGCCGATGGGGTAAATATCCTTACCGACCCCATCTGGAGTAACCGGGCCAGCCCCTTTCAGTGGATCGGCCCCAAGAGGATGCGTCCCCCGGGAATCCGCTTTGAGGACCTTCCCGAAATCCACGCCGTCATAATCAGCCACAACCACTACGATCATCTTGATATAGCCACCGTAAAACGGCTGCAACAACAATTCGACCCGCTCTTTATTACACCGCTGGGTGTATCGGCTTATTTGAATGAAGAGGGAATCCGCCGGACGGCCGAGCTCGACTGGTGGCAGGAACGCCCCCTGAATGATGACATTACACTGGCAAGCGTACCGGCCCAGCACTTCTCGGGACGCGGGCTGTCCGACCGTGACAAAACCCTCTGGTGCGGTTATGTGGTAAAGACCCCTTCAGGAAATATTTATTTTGCCGGCGATACCGGATACGACGGTTTCTTCGGGGAGATCGGGCAACGCTACGCCCCTATCCGTACGGCCCTCATACCGATCGGCGCCTACCGGCCCCGCTGGTTTATGTCACCTATTCATGTCGATCCCGAAGAAGCCGTACTCATTCACAAAGACCTGAATGCGGAAACCAGCATCGGCATGCACTTCGGCACCTTTCCGCTGGCCGACGACGGCATGGACGAACCCGCCAGGGACCTCGAAAGAGCACGCATCAACCATGAAGTAAGTCCCGACAGCTTTATAACCATCCCGGAAGGCACCTCTCAGATTATTGAGCCTCAGCCGGTTCATTGACAGGAAGAACCAAAGGAGAACTCTCCTACTATTTCACCCACTTTTTTGTTAAATAACTTATAGTCAAGTCTGCAACTATAAGTCGAGATACCCTCATGCTCCTAAACAGAATCGCAGTATTTGTGGCGGCACTGATGTTTATACCTCTCATCCTGGCTGCCCAAACTACGGATGCAACCACCTTCAGCGGCACCGTAATCGATGCCGATACCGGGGAACCCATTCCGGGGGTCAATGTTTACCTGGCCGGGAGTACCTCCGGCAGCTCTACCGACTCGCTGGGCAACTATACCTTCCGGACTCCGCTCACAGGCAGCCATCAGCTTGTCTGCAGTTTTCTTGCCTACCACACCGACAGCAAAAACGTGGAAATCAAGCCGGGCAGCTCCCTCAACTTTAATTTCCGGCTGGAGCCCAGAACTGTGGAGCTAAAGGAAGTGCAGGTCGTCTCTTCCAACAAAGAGTGGAGACGCAATTATGAATATTTTGAACTGGAGTTCCTGGGAAGGACGGCCTTTGCAGAGCGTTCCGAGATTACCAATCCCTGGGTCCTCGACTTCACCAAAGACAACCAGATTCTCAAAGCATCTGCCGACCAGCCGCTGATCATTGAAAACCGTGCGCTCGGCTACCGCATCCATATTGAGCTGGTGCAGTTCGAGTGGAATACCTCCGACC
>CAYWDK010000047.1:0-13891 GCA_964457025.1 uncultured Balneolaceae bacterium
CCCGTATGGCCGTGCGTAGTCATCACCACGATATCGGAATTTTTTTCGGCATACTCTTCGATCTCCTGGTGGGCGGAGACCCCCTTTCGGATGACTGTCTTCAAAGTGACCGTAGCGCTGGACGCCCCCTGCGTCAGAACCAGCTGGTCTTCGAAGTCATTCTCTCCGCGGCGGATGGAGACTTTGTCCCACGAATGTTTCGAGAAAAACTCCTGCAGTTCCTTAAGCACGGTTTCATACACATTCTGGGCTTCCGTCTTGCCGGGATTTCGCTCCATATGCTCCAGCGCCGCACCATAAAGCTCGATGACGTGGAAAAGCGTGATTTCGGCATCGTAAATGGTCGCCAGCGAGACCGCCATCGGGAAAGAAGCGAAAGAAACCGGGGAGCCGTCGGTCGGAAAGATAATACGCTTCAGGCTTCCGGCCGGATAGCGCTTGTTGATGGTAAAAACGGGCACTTCGGAATGGCGGATCACTTTCTCCGTCACGCTGCCGCGCAGCATGTCGGTCTCGTTGGCACCGCGTGAACCGATGACCACCAGGTCATATCCATGGTCCCGGGCGTAATCCGCGATAGCCACAGAAGGCCTTGGCGCAACGGGAGCATGGGCTTCTCCCCTGTGTTCTTCTTTCAGATAGTCCTCCATCAGCGCTTCCAGCCTGGCCAGCGCCTCCTTCTGCATATGGGGATAGAGGTCGTCTTCCATGCTGAAAGGAGCGCCCAGCTTCGAAATACTTTCGTTGAAATACTTCAGGGTCGGTACGATGTGGATGAAATCCACTTTGGCGTCATACTTGTCTGCAATGGTCTCTGCAAAGGGATATGCCAAGGCGGCGGCATCGGAAAAATCGCTGGTTACCAGTATTTTTTTGAACTCAAACATGTCGGGCCTCTCATGCTTAATTTATAGGGAATGTCACTTCGTTTTATAATCGTAATTCTAGGATTTATCCCGCAAATAATCCAACCCTATAACAGATAAAAGTCCCGCAAAAATCCCGAAGATCCCGCTCCAGAAATGCGACGTGACGGGCCCGTCTACGGTCAGCCAGGGAATGTAGGGATCGGACTTCACCAGCTTCCTGCTCACCGTCTCCAGCTCCACCTGCTTGAGCTGATCAAAACCTGCATCCGGATTGATGACTTCACCCAGGCGCTTGTATTTGGGACGGTTGGTGTCGGGCGGATTTTGGCGGAGTTCCGCGGCCTGTTCGGAGGTATAGTCGATCACTTCCGTCTTGGTCACAAACTCCTCGTAGCTGCGGTGCTGGTAGGGCCAGATCACATAAAGCGAACCGATCAGGAAGCCGATCAGCACCGCCAGTGTGGGAGTGTAATATTTTTTCAGCAGCCAGGAGAGGAAGCGGGAAAAGACGGCCAGGCCGAAGACCGCTCCGACTACAAAAGGCAACAGCACCAGCAGGCCATCGACGGTATCGACCGTGCCGACTTTGGAGAACTGGCTCAGCATGAAATCGTATTTGCGGAGGATCAGAAGGATGTAGGAGCCCGAGATGCCCGGCAGGATCATCGCGCATATGGCTACGGATCCGCTCAAAAAGACAAAGAAAGGCGACTCCGGCGTGTCCGTCGGCACCAGGGTGACTACCCAGAAACCGACCAAAGCCCCGGCAACCACCCAGAGGGCATGCTTCCGGCTGAAGCCTTCTATCGCCTTGAAAAGAATAAAGACCGAACCGAGAATAAGACCGAAGAAGAGGCCGTAGATCAGCTCGGGGTCGGTAAACATATAGACCTGCAGCGGTACCACCTTGGTGAAGAAGAGCAGTGCGGCAAAGATGCCCGAGAGCAGCAATACCAGGAATTTCCAGTGCACGCCCCCGGCCGCCAAACGGAATTTCAGGCTAAAGAAGCGCTTGATAAAATCCAGGTCCACGCTTTTGATGGCGTTGATCAGCCGCTCGTAGATACCCAGGATCAGTGCCATGGTGCCGCCGCTCACCCCCGGCACGATATCGGCCGAGCCCATGATAAACCCTTTTATTATCAGGAAAGGCGCTTCCCGCCAGGAAGTGGCTTCCTTGTTTTCAGCTTCGGGCTTTGGTTGGTTGTCTGTCACCGAATGTTAAGTGTTAAATGTTAAGTGTTAAGTGTCGTATCGATTATAACAATCCGCAGCCAGCTTTCCATACCTATTTAAAATTCAACACTCAACATTCAACATTCACATTATCCGTTGTCTTTACTCCGCCACCCTTTTTGGCCGATGAGGGGCACGAATTTAAAATCGCGGTACTGCTCTTTTTCATATTCGCCTTCGCGGATCTTGATGATGCGCACCATCGACTGGCTCTTCTCGTCGCCTACCGGCACTACCAGCCGTCCGTTGATATTCAGCTGCTCCACCAGGTCGTCGGGCACCACGGGCGCGCCGGCCGTCACCACGATGGCGTCGTAGGGCGCGTAGGCCGACCAGCCCAGGGTTCCGTCCCCCAGCTTGAGCTGCACGCTGTAGCCCAGCTCCCTCAAAATGGCCCGGGCGCGTTCGTAAAGCTCCTTATGCCGTTCGACACTATAGACCTCTGCCCCGAGTTCGCAAAGAATAGCCGCCTGGTAACCGGAACCGGTGCCGATTTCCAACACCTTCTCGCCGGGCATAACCTCCAGCAATTCGGTCTGCCGTGCCACGGTATAGGGCTGGGAAATGGTCTGCTCCTTGCCGATGGGTAGGGCGGTATCGTTATAGGCGCGGTGCTCGAGGGCGGTGTCTACGAAAAGGTGGCGCGGCACCATATTGAAAGCCGCAAGTACCCGCTCGTCCTCAATGCCTTTCTCCTTGAGTGTTTCTATCAGGCGCTTGCGGCGTTGCTTGAATTTTAAATCACTTTTTTCGGAACCCCAGTTCAACATATAGCCGTTATAAATCAGTCAGTTTGAACAGTTCGTAATAACATAAGGAACTTGTATCAATATATCGGCTATTAATTTTACATAGCGATAATAGCGTATTCTGAAAGATTATGTATTTTGTACGCAAATCAAGAGCAATCCACAGTTTATGAAAACATTTTTAAAGGTAGTTGCAGGCATTTTTGCGCTGTTCCTTATCATTGCCATCGGGCTGAATCTGTACTTTACCGACGCCCGGCTCAAGGCCACCATCATGCCCTATGTGGATGAAGCCGTGGGACGTCCCGTGCAGGTCGAATCGATGTCCGTTACTTTCTTCAGCACCTTTCCCCAGCCCGGCATAAGCATCGAGAAGATGAGTGTGCCCGGCGATACCGAAAGCGACACCCTGATGTCCCTGCAGGAAGTGGTGGCCGGGGTGGAACTTTTTTCCCTATTCGGCGACGAGATACAAATTTCGGAGATTCGCCTGAACCGGCCCCGGTTCACCTACCGGGTGTACGAAGACGGCTCTACCAACATTGACTTTCTGCTCACCGAAGAAGAGGCCGACACAGCTTCAGGCACCACCGCCATCAGCATCCCCTACTTCACCGTCACAAACGGGCAGTTCGGTTATGAGGATGCCGCTTCCAATACGGCTATCCGCATGCAGGATTTCAACGCCAATGTCTCCCTGCGCTACGGCGAGCTGATCGAAAGTTCGGTGGATGTGGAAGTGGGCGGGCTCTATGCGGCCGTCGACGGCACCGCCTTCCTGAACGGCATGCCGATGAGCCTGTCGGAAGAATCTACCATCGATATGGAAAATGAAATCGTCAGCCTGAGCAGGGGCACCTTCTCCATCCGGGCGCTGGCACTCGACCTCTCCGGAGAGATCCGCAACTGGAGCAGTACCACCGCCCTGAACCTGAAATTCACCTCCTCCTCCGACAACTTCGGCGAGCTGCTCGGACTGATCCCCGAAAGCTACGTCACCGGACTGGGCGATATCGAGACGCGCGGATCGCTGGCCATCGACGGTTCGGTCACCGGGGAGATGGGCGAGGATACGCAGCCCGATTTCAACGCCTCCATCTCGGTGAAAGACGGCTACCTGAAATACGCCTCCGTGCCCGAGGCTATTCAGCAGATCAACATCGAAGCCGATGCCAGCCGCGAAGCGGTCAACATCCGCAGCATGAGCCTCAAGGCGGCAGACAACACCTTTTCGATGCAGGGCACCGTCAGCAATCCCATGGATGAGTCCAGCCGCACCGTCGACCTGGAGACCGACCTGCGCTTCGACCTGGCCACCATCAAGAATTTTTATCCCATCGACGAAGACACGCTGGCCATGCGCGGGCTGCTTACCGCACAGGCCACGCTTAAAGGCAAGGCCGACCGCATCGAGCGTTCGGTGCAGAGCGGCAGCATCAATCTCAGCAACGGAATGATCGACTACGAGAAGTTCGGGCAGCCTTTCCGTGACGTCGCCCTCGAGACCGTGCTGGAGGGCAACCGGCTGACGGTTGTCAATGCCGGCTTCAAGACCGGCGACAACAATATGAAGGCCTCGGGGCTGATCACCGACTATCTCAGCGACAATCCGAAAATCAACCTTCAGCTGGACGGCCACGCTGAGCTGGCGGAAATCACCTCTTTCTACGACCTGGAACCGAATATCAGCAAGCTGACCGGTACGGCCGATATGAGCCTCAAGGCCGAGGGTCCGATGCAGGATCCGGCGCAAATGTCCCTCAGCGGCGGACTAACCGTCAACGATATGAATATGGAAGGCGAGGCGCTCTCGCAGCCGGTGAAGCAGCTGAACGGAGAGTTGAACCTCTCTCCCCTCTCGGCAAACCTCAAAAACCTCAGCTTCCAGTTTGGCAGCTCCGACCTGAAGCTGAGCGGTTCGCTGCAGCACTATATGAAGTATCTCAAAGCACAGGAAGAGCGCGAAGTCGTGCCGCAGCTTACGGGGACCTTCGAAAGCCGCTTTTTCAACATGGACGAGCTGATCGACTGGGAAGACACCACCGAGACCGGGGAGATCCTCATCGAACTGCCGCACCTGACCAGCTCGGTCACCGCTTCCATTGACAAGCTGATGGTGACCGGGGTGGATATGTACAACCTCCAGGCCAGGGCCGGCACCACGCCCAAGCAGATCCGCCTGGAACAGGCTTCCATCGAGATGTTCGAAGGCACGGCCACCGGCGCCTTCAGCTGGAGCGTGCCGAGGCCCGACCGCAGCACCATCAGCTTCAAGGGCTCGCTCGACAGCCTGCGCGCCGAATCCTTTTTCAGCGAATATCCGGTGCTCGGCAAAAAGAGCAATTTCCACGAATACGTCAGCGGCGCCTTCAGTACGGATGTGACCTACAGCTCAGTGCTCGACTCCACCCTCACACCGGTCATCGCCACCACCAAGATGAACGGCACCTTCGGCATGACCAAGTCACGCCTTAAAGGCCACCCGGTACAGGAAGAAGTTGCCGATTTCATCCGTACCAAGGAGTTCCGCAACATCGCCCTCGACGAGTGGAAGAGCAGCTTCACCGTCAACAACAGCGTGCTGACACTCAAAGACCTGCGGCTCACCAGCGGAGATATCGGCCTGGAGCTCGACGGCACCCAGCACCTCGTCAACGGCACCGTCGACTACAAGATGAGCGTCTACCTGCCGCCGCGTTTCAAGAAAGGCATCGCCGAGGTGATCACCCAGCAGGCCGCCGACGCCCTCACGCAGGAGAACGGGACCATCATGGTGCCCCTGCACGTCTCCGGCACGATAAATGAGCCCAAAGTGCGCCTCAACGAAGCCGTGGTGAAGCCGATCATCCAGAAATACCTGCAGGACAAGGCCGGGAATGTGTTGAAGAAGCTGTTTGGGGGAAATAAGTGAGACGGCAGAAGGCAGACGAACTGCCCGCTTCTGCCGTCTGCCCTCCGCCCTTTCACCTGACCTGCTGAAACCGTATTTTTGCAACTGATTTTGTTTAGGCCGACAACCGCAACCACACCAGCCAGATGAAAGACCTACATATCTACAACACCCTTTCTCGGAAGAAGGAGAAGTTCGAACCTATCAGGGAAGGCTTTGTCGGTATGTATGTATGCGGGCCGACCGTCTATGGCGATCCACACCTGGGCCACGCCAAGAGCTATGTCTCTTTCGACGTGGTGGTACGCTACCTGCGCTACCTCGGCTACAAGGTGCGCTATGTGCAGAACATCACCGATGTAGGGCACCTCACCGACGACGCCGACCAGGGCGAAGACAAGCTGGAGAAACAGGCGGCTATCGAGAAGCTGGAACCCATGGAGATCGCCGAGAAGTACACTTATAACTATTTCCGAGACATGGACCGGCTTGGTGTAGAGCGTCCCGACATTTCTCCCCGGGCCACCGGCCACATCATCGAGCAGATCGAGATGGTGAAAAAGCTTTTGGAAAACGGCCACGCCTACGAAGTGGACGGCAACGTCTATTTCGACGTCTCCTCCGACAAGAACTACGGCAAGCTGAGCGGCCGCTCGGTGGAGGAACAGGAGAGCGGAACGCGCATCGAGACGGCCTCCGACAAGAAATCGCCCGAAGACTTCGCCCTCTGGAAACGCGCCGACGACGGACACCTGATGAAGTGGCCCTCTCCCTGGGGCATGGGCTACCCCGGCTGGCATATCGAATGTTCGGCGATGTCGACCAAGTACCTCGGTGAGAACTTCGATATCCACGGCGGCGGCCTCGACAACCAGTTTCCTCATCACGAATGTGAGATCGCCCAGAGCGAAGGTGCCTTCGACAAACCCTTCGCCAACTACTGGATGCACAATAATATGGTGACGCTCGAAGGACAGAAGATGGGCAAGTCGCTGGGCAACGCCATCTCCCTCGACCAGTTCTTTAAGGGTGAGCACGAGCTGTTGAGCCGCGCATGGGATCCGCAGGTGATCCGCTTCTTCCTGCTGCAGAGCCACTACCGCAGCACCACCGACTTTTCCGAAGACGCCCTCGACGGCGCCGAAAGCGGCCTGCAAAACCTGCAGGATATGATCCGCAACATCGAAGAAGCCGGAGAAGGCGAAGGCGACAGCTACGATCTGGATGCCCTCAAATCATCGCTGGAAGAAAAACTTAACGACGATTTTAATACGGCACAGTCCATAGCGGTGCTCTTTGAGGAGCTCAAAAAGATCCGCAAGGCGATCAACGGCGGCAACACACCGGCCAACATAGCGGAAATCCGCAATTACCTGCGTGACTTTGTAGATGGCGTACTGGGCCTGTGGCCCGAAGAAGAGGGGGGCTCCACAGCCGGCGACAAGACCGAAGAGCTGGTAGAGCTGCTCATCGAGATGCGCAACAAGGCCCGCAAAGAGAAGAACTTCGAGCTGGCCGACAGCATCCGCGACCGCCTCGCCGATATGGGCGTCGAACTGATGGATTCGCCTGAAGGAACCTCCTTCAAGATCCGGAACTCATTTTAACCCTCTAATTACTACTTCATGCAATCATCCGATCACCTGGTATGGAATGCAGACCCGACGGCTTTCAACCTGGGCACCATTCCCCTCCCCTTTGAAATGAGTATTCTGGGCCTGGTGGCCGCCTTTATCGCCTTTTTCTGGGGGATGTCCAAAATGGTACCCGAAAAAGCGGCCTCCAAAGAAGAAGCCCCACCGGCCTGGAAGCTGATCCTGCTGGCCGTGGGCTCGCTGATCGGCGGACAGATCCTTTTCCTGATCCTGCCTTCGCCCACCATCAACGCAATCGGCCCCATCCAGCCCCGCTGGTACGGTTTTCTTTTTATGGGAGCATTTATTGCGGGCTATATCATCATGCGCAGGATGATGGTGGTGCACGGCGGACGCAAACAGGAAGAGCTGGACCGGCTGCTGATGTATGTGCTGATCGGCACCATTATAGGAGCGCGGCTGGGACACGTCATTTTCTATGACCTGGGATACTACCTCCGCAACCCGGCACAGATTGTGATGACCTGGAAAGGCGGGCTTGCCAGTCACGGCGCCGCCGTGGGTATCCTTACCGCGATGTACCTTTACATCAAGAAGACACCGAAAATGAATTTTCTCTGGCTGACCGACCGGGTGGTCATCGTAGTCGCTTTGGGAGGCGCTTTCATCCGTACGGGCAACTTTATCAATTCGGAGATCATCGGCAAACCCACCGACCTCCCCTGGGCGATCATCTTCCCGAAGCTGGACATGGTGCCGCGTCACCCGACCATGCTCTACGAAGCGATTCTTTGCGTAGTGCTGTTCGGCATCCTCTGGCAGCTTTACAAGCGGTACCAGAAACAGCCGCCGGAAGGGAGCATCTTCGGCATCTTCCTGGTTATCCTATTTACAGGCCGCTTCCTGCTTGAATTCACCAAAATAAGCCAGGCCGAATTCGCCTCCGACTGGCTGTTCAATATGGGCCAGTGGCTGAGCCTTCCGCTCATAGGCCTCGGCGTGTGGCTGCTATGGAAGAAAGTGAACTGGAAACAGACAGCAGCCCAAAGTGCGGAATCAGCCGCATGACAGCTAAAAAGAACATGAAAACCAATTTCTGAACGACATGCAGATCAAATTCGGTACCGACGGATGGAGAGCCGTCATCGCCAAAGATTTCACCTATGAAAACCTGAACTGCGTTACCCAGGCCACCGCACGGTGGATCCATGAAGAGAAAGTCACCCAGAACGGGGTCGTCATCGGACACGACGCCCGCTTCCAGGGACGCGCTTTTGCCGAGTACGTGGCGTCGGTATTTGCCGCCATGGAAATACCGGTCAAATTCGCCGACAGCATATGTCCCACCCCGGCTGTAAGCTGGGCTGCCCTGGAATATAACGCCGTCGGTATCGTAATTACCGCCAGCCACAACCCGCCTTCCTACAACGGGTTCAAGATCAAAGCCCCTTTCGGCGGCCCGGCCACCCCGGAACAGATTGCCGCGGTAGAAGAGCGGCTCGACCGTTTCAAGCCGGATCTTGCTCTCCGGCCCTACCAGGAACTGAAAGCCGATGAGCTGGTCAGAGAAATCAGCCTGACCGATCAGTACCTGGAAGTGCTTGAAAATCGGCTGGATCTGGAAGCTATCAAGACAAGCAGGCTGAAAATCGCACACGACCCCATGTACGGAGCCGCACAGGGACTGCTGGTACGCCTGCTGGGCGCCGACCAGATTCTTGAGATACACGGTGCGTTCAATCCCGGCTTTAACGGCCAGGCCCCCGAGCCCATAGAAAAAAACCTGAAAGAGCTTTCGGAAGTGATCGTAGAACACGAGTGCTCGGTGGGCCTTGCCAATGACGGAGACGCCGACCGTATCGGCATGTTCGATGAGGAGGGAAAGTTTGTGGACTCCCATCAGCTGCTCTCCCTGCTTGTCAAATACCTTTCGCAGGAAAAAGAGCTGACCGGCTCCATCATAAAAACCTTCTCAACCACCAATATGCTCGACAAACAGGCCGAAAAGTACGGCCTCGGAATTGAAACGACGCCCATCGGCTTCAAGTACATAGCTGAGAAGATGGTGGGCGGCGACGTGCTGGTAGGCGGAGAAGAGTCCGGCGGACTGGCGGTCAAGGGCCATATCCCCGAACGCGACGGGCTCTTTATCGGGCTCACCATTGTGGAGATGATGGTGAAATCGGGCAAGAAGCTCAGCGAGCTGGTACAGGAGCTGTTTGATGAATTCGGGCCCCACTTCACCTACCGCAATGATATGCACACTTCCGACCGTAACAAGAAAGCGATGATGCGCTACTGTGAGGAAGGAAAGCTGGAAGAAATCGCCGGAAAGAAAGTAGCATCCCGGGAACTCACCGACGGCGTAAAGCATTTGATGGAAGACGGCTCTTGGCTGCTGGTACGTCCTTCAGGAACCGAACCGGTGTTGCGTATCTATTCCGAAGCCGCTTCCGAAGAAGATGCGGTTGCGCTGGTGGATGACGCCACACGCATCGTCAACAGCGAAGACATTCATTGATTGTTTACCACTAAGGCACGTACTTAGGAACCTTTATAAACAACTAATGAAATCATGAGTAGCTATGGTTTCCAAAGGTTCCTAAAACTTTACAGGAATAACCGCTTTTTAAAATCTTTTTGCACCCTCTCGTTAGATGTTTCATCGGTTATTCCTTAACTACAACCTGCACAATTTCCCAAGGCATTAACTTAAAGGATTAGCCAATTATTTGATGAAACTGCTGAAGCCGTTATTCAACCTCCTGGTTATTTCATTCTGCATCACTCCTCTTGCCACTCCCCTGGCAGCCCAAAACAATAGTGCGGCTGCCGATACCAGCTCGGAAGAAACCATCCGCCTTTTTCTGGATTGCCGCAGATGTGACCGGTCGTTTATTCGCACCAACATCCAATTCGTCAATTATGTACGCAACCAGGAAGATGCTGATGTACATCTGCTGATAAATCGGGCGCGAACCGGCAGCGGGGGAACCGAATATACCCTCAGACTCATCGGGAGGAAATCATTTGATGGGCAAGACCGCCGGCTGACCTTCAATTCCGTCCAATCCGATACCGAGGATGAGGAGCGAAAGGGACTGGTTCAGTATATCAAGATAGGGCTGCTTCCCTATCTGGCCGATACCCCGGCCATGGAAAAATTGAATATTACCTATGAGGCTGGAGAAAACCAGAGCCAGATCTCGGCAGGCGACGATCCATGGGACTACTGGGTTTTTGAGCTTAACGGCAACATGTTTCTCGATGGTGAAGAATCCAGAAAAACCGTCAGACTCTCCGGAGGTGCCAGTGCCGACCGCGTAACCGAAGAATGGAAATTTCAGTCTTTCTTTAATTACAACTATAACAAGCGCAGCTTTTCTGAAACCGACTCACTCGGCGATACGACGACCAGGAGTTTTATCACCCGCGGCTTTTTCTCCCGGGTCGAACTTGTCAAAAGCCTCGGCGACCACTGGTCGGCCGGTATTACCGGGCACTCTTTCTCCTCGACCAGGAACAATATAGACTTAGGCTACTCCGTGAAGCCCGCAATCGAATATAATATCTTTCCCTATTCCGACTATTCCGAAAAGGAGATATCGTTTATATACGGGATCGGACCATCGTGGTACAATTACGATGAAATAACCATTTTCAATAAAAGACGGGAGTTGCTGGTTCAGCAGGAGTTACAATCGCGCATGGAGTTTGTGCAGCCCTGGGGGGAAATCGAGGGACGCCTGAATGCCTCGACATACCTGCACGATCTGAGTAAAAACCAGGTGCGGTTCAACCTGGAACTGGATATCAGGATTTACAGGGGGCTTTCAGTGAACCTGTCGGGGCGCTACGCCATTATCAATGATCAGCTTTCGATTCCTGCCGGTGATATCAGCGACGCTGAACAGCTGCTGAACCTGCGTCAGCAAGCCACTTCCTATTCCTACGGCGGCTCGGTAGGCCTCGAGTTCTCCTTCGGCTCAATTTACAACAACATCGTAAATCCGCGGTTTTAAATAGCTTTAAGAGCCTTTTAAAAGGCTCCTAAAGCTCGTCTATTCCTACTGCTTTCCGTTATCGCTTCCCGAGGCAAGCATCGTATTCAGCTTCTCGCCTCCGCGGATGCCGAAGTCGAGCGTACGGATGGGGAACGGAATCATGATATCGTTCTCGTCGAATTTCTTCGTAATCGCCATGATGGCGTCGCTGCGGGCCGACCAGTAATCGGGATTGTTCCGGAAGTTTACCCAGAAGCGAATCTTGAAGTTGATGGAGCTCCCGCCGAATTCGTCATAATAGAACTCCACATCCTTTTCGGAGTTATAATTGTCAAGTCCCTTCACGGCTTCAATAGCTACTTCTTTCGCCTTCTGCAGGTCATCGCCGTACGAAACTCCGCAGGCCAGGTCGATGCGGCGCTCGCCGCTGCTGGTAAAATTCTGCAGCACGGTTTCGAATACGCTCTTGTTGGGGATGTAGACGATCTGTCCCTGCGGCGTACGGATGATGGTATTACGCAGGTTCATTTTCTGCACCGTCCCGTAAATATCATTGGTTTCGATGATATCTCCTATGCCGAAAGGATGGCGTATGGAAAGGATAATACCGGAAATAAAGTTCGAGGCGATATCCTGAAAAGCGAAACCTAACGCCAGACCTATGATACCGGCACCGGCAAGGAGTGAGGTCACGGCCCCGTCAAGGTTGAGTATGCTGAGGGCGATGAAAATTCCGATGCCGACGATCAGCACGCCGACAATGGTTTCCAACAGATTAATGATTGTTCTGTTTGTCGTAGCCTTGGAAAGCAGCTTGCCTACGGCATTACGGATCAGTTTGCCGATCACATAAAAAGTAACCAAGACCAGCAGCGCTACCACAATATTGGGCAGCATCTGGATAAAGGTATCGATCCAGGTCTCCAGCTTGCCGGCTACCAGGTTATAAGCTTCATTAATATCCATCAGTTTCCCTTTTTCTTTCGGTTTATGCGTTAAAAGATCTGCTAATATAATTGATAGCGGCTGGCCAGCGTTCATTCACGGCCTTACGCCTAAGAATATTGATCCTGCTAACATCCTGCCCTGCTTGCACTTGCCGTACAACTTTTGCGTGCCGTCAGGAATGTACCCGGACAAAACTCTGTTAGGCTAGTCAAGCTGAATAGGAAACCATCACCATTTAAAAACGGATATTCATTATGCCAACAAGAAAAGCGGAAGCACTCTGGAAAGGAGATCTCAAAAACGGAAAAGGGACTATGAAACTGGGGAGCGGCGCCTGGGAAGGGGCCTACTCTTTCTCCTCGCGTTTTGAAGAAGGAACCGGGACCAATCCCGAGGAGCTCATCGGCGCCGCCCATGCAGGATGCTTTTCCATGGCCCTGTCAAATGAACTGGCACAAGCAGGCTTTACCCCCGATTCGGTAGCCACCAAAGCCGATGTAAAGCTGGAAATAGGTGATGATGGGCCGTCTATTACTACCATCACCCTCCACGTAGAAGCGCACGTCCCCAATATCGATGAAGATACCTTTATGGAGCATGCCGAGGGAGCCAAGAACAACTGCCCGGTCTCCAAAGCGCTGGCCGTCCCCAATATTGTACTGGACGCCACCCTGCACAACTAACTCCCAAAACCTGACAGCGTTCCGACAACCGTCGGGACCTGTCAGCGTTTTTTAAATCTCACTTTTACATCAACACTGCCAGGTCTGACGACGCTGACAGGTTGATATATGTAAGAATTTCCTTAGCCGGTGCGTCCATCAGGCTGAATACAAACCTTTTTATTTGATAATAGCTTTATGAAACCAATTACTCTTCTTACTGCCCTATCGCTCCTCATCCTAACCGGATGGGCATGCCAGCCCACCCCGCAAACCGACAACCGTGAATCGTCGAGCGATTATGCCATGCAGGCAAGCGACGTCAATCCCGTCCTTACCGGCACGCGGATACCTGACGTTACCCTGCGCAATGTTGAAGGAGATACTGTCCGGCTCCGTGACAAGGTCAGTGAAAAACCGACCGTACTTGTATTCTATCGCGGCGGATGGTGCCCCTACTGCAACCGTCACATGGCCGAGCTGCAGCAGGCCGAGCAGAAGATTACGGAAATGGGCTACCAGATACTGGCCGTCAGCGCCGACCGGCCTGAAAAGCTCAGGGAGAGCGTCAACGAACACGATCTGGAATACACCTTGCTTTCGGACAGCCCGATGGAGGCTTCCAAAGCTTTCGGCCTGGCATTTAAAGTTGATGACGCCACCGTCAAGCGCTATAAAGAGAACGGTATCGACCTGGAAGGCGACTCCGGCTACGACCACCACCTGCTGCCGGTCCCGGCCGTCTATATCCTGGATACCGAGGGTAACATAAAGTTTCAATACGTCAACCCGGATTATCGCACACGCATCAAGTCTAAAGTACTGCTGGCCGCGGCCGAAGCCTACTATCCGGACCAGACCCAAGGCACGAGATAACCTTATTCATTCCCCTAAAGAGTTTGTATCTTTGGGGCTATGACCGACACGCAGACCACAAC
>CAYWDK010000048.1:0-9146 GCA_964457025.1 uncultured Balneolaceae bacterium
CTTCACCGTCTCCCGGATAATCGAGATACACTCCCGAAGTTGCTCCTCGGTCATCACCAGGGGAGGGGCAAAGCGGATGATATTGCCGTGGGTGGGCTTGGCAAGCAGGCCGTTCTCCTTGAGCTTCACGCAGATATTCCAGGCGGTCTCGCTCTCGGGGCTGTCGTTGATGACCACCGCATTGAGCAGTCCCTTGCCGCGGACCAGCTGTACCAGCTCGGATTCATCGACCAGCTTCTGCATCTCTTCCCGGAAGATCCGGCCGAGCCGTTCGGCATTTTCTGCCAGTTGCTCCTCCTTCACCACATCCAGGGCCGCCATGGCTACGGCACAGGCCAGCGGGTTCCCGCCGTAGGTGGAGCCGTGTTCGCCGGGACGGATGCACTCCATAATCTCGTCATCTGCCAGTACGGCCGAGACGGGATACATGCCACCGGAGAGTGCTTTCCCAAGGATAACGATATCGGGGCGAACATCTTCGTGATCCACGCACAGCATCTTGCCGGTCCGGGCGATGCCGGTCTGTATTTCGTCGGCTATGAAAAGGGCATTGTACTTCTTACACAATTTGTAGGCCCCTTGCAGGTAGCCGTCGTCAGGCACTTTTACACCCGCTTCACCCTGTATGGGTTCTACCAAAAAACCGGCAACGTCTTTTTCCCTGAGGGCTGTTTCAAGGGCGTTTAAGTCGTTGTAGGGGATGGAGACAAAGCCGGGCGTGTAGGGGCCGAAATTCTTCCGGGCCAGCGGGTCGTTGGAGAAGGAGATGATGCTGGTAGTCCTTCCGTGAAAATTGCCCTTGGCCACGATGATAGTCGCTTTCTCCGGGGTCAGGTTTTTCTTTTCGTACGACCACTTGCGGCAGAGCTTGATGGCTGTTTCCACCCCTTCGGCCCCCGTATTCATCGGAAGCAGCTTGTCATAGCCGAAATAGTTGTGCATATACTCTTCATAGACCCCGAGCAGGTCGCTGTAGAATGCTCTCGAAACCAGTGTCAGTTTTTCTGCCTGCTCTTGCAGCGCTTTGATGATCTTCGGGTGGCCGTGTCCCTGGTTGACGGCCGAGTAGGCCGAGAGGAAATCATAATACCTGTTGCCTTCCGGGTCCCATACATAGACTCCTTCTCCCTTTGAGATGACGACAGGCAGAGGGTGATAATTGTGGGCTCCATAACGGTCTTCAAGAGCCATTGCCTCTTTGGAAGTGATCATGTGCCAATCTTTTTGTTGGGGTTTTATTGGAAGGTAAATGCTTATTCGCTATTTGTAAACTGGCGGGCCGAAACTTCTGCAATCGGCATGGAATGAATTTTATGTCTGTAAATATAGGTGTTATGCTGTTATATATGTGAAATTTTATGTTACTTACCCTTATAGATTTAGCAAAATATGGGAATGCCGCAGAATAAGTTGAGTGACTAATTTGAAGTTGAATTGGGAGTGAGTTCAATTCTATTGCGAAAGCAGAAACTCGTACGCAGAAGCGTGAGCGTAAATCGTATCCTTTTAGTTGTTGGCTGATATGCGGTGAAAGACTAACTAGTAAATGGGGAGTACTGTTTTGAAGAAGAACGGCAAAAAAGAAAGTTATATCTACCTGGACAAAGACACCGAATTTACAGGAAGCATCGAAACATCCAGTGCCTATTTGGAAGGCCGGGTGCGTGGTACCATATTGGCCCATAAGGATTTGAAACTGGTTCGAGGGTCTGAAGCCGAAGGCCACATTTTTACATCCAAGTTATATGTTGAAGAGGGGGCTACCCTCAATTCAAAAGTGTTCATTAACGATTCGGTTGACACTTTAAAGGGGTTTGCCAAGAAACAAGATCAACCGGAGTCGGATAGTGACACTTCGGATAAAGATCCGTTAACTCAAATGGTTGGTACGCAAGAACTTGTTGAAAAAGCAGGAGAGGAAGCGGTTTGATACCGCTATTGCTAAACCGTATATTTAGGCATTGTTTTATGAGCCCTTGAGAATCCTCAAGGGCTTTTTTGTAACTATAAGCTTCATTTAAACCAATCTTCAGCCTTTAGCCGGTATTTATGCATTGGATTGACCTCTCTATTTTTGTGCTCTACATGATTGCCATGCTGGGTTTCGGTTTCTTTTTCCTGAAAAGAAATGAGGGCGCCGATGACTATTATGTAGGCGGAAGGAATATGAGCAGCCTTCACGTAGGCCTTTCGGTAGTGGCAACCGATGTGGGTGGAGGGTTCTCCATCGGCCTCGGCGGCCTCGGTTTCGTGATGGGCATCTCCGGCTCATGGATGCTCTTCACCGGACTTGTGGGAGCCTGGCTGGCAGCCGTATTCCTCATCCCTAAAGTCAAGGGCAACCCGGTCTTCGATAAGGCCTATACGTTCCCGGAGGTTTTTAAATACTACTTTAATCCGAAGGTAGCGCTGATTGCCGGCATCATTTCGGCTATCGGCTATGCCGGTTTTACCAGTTCACAGATCCTGGCGGGTGCCAAGCTGGCACAGGGTACCTTTGCGAACCTGGAGCTCAATACCGCTTTGTGGATCATGGGCAGCGTGGCTGTTATCTATACTGTGATGGGCGGCCTTAAGGCGGTCATTTATACCGATACCTTCCAGTGGGCTATCCTGATGTTCGGGCTGATCTTTATCGGCCTTCCGATTTCGTACAATGCGATCGGCGGCTGGGAGGCCATCGTCTCATCGGTCGACCCCGAGCTTATTTCGATGACCAACATCAGCTGGCAGGATGTTGTCTATTGGTCGGTAACCATCATCCCCATCTGGTTTGTAGGAATGACGTTGTATCAGCGTATTTACGCCTGCAATGACGAGAAAACAGCAAAAAGGGCCTGGTACCTTGCCGGGCTGTTCGAGTGGCCGGTAATGGCTTTTATGGGAGTGCTGCTCGGGCTTTTTGCCAAGGTTGCCGCCAGCCAGGGCATGTTCGATTACCTGGGAGCGGCCAACATTTCGGAGACAGATCCGGAAACCGGTCTGCCGATGTTGCTCAGGACGGTTCTTCCGGTCGGACTCATGGGTATTATGATGTCGGCCTACTTTTCAGCCATCCTCTCAACGGCCGACAGCTGCCTGATGGCTTCTTCCGGAAATGTGGTTTCCGATATAATTGGTTATTTTAAGGATGTTGATCACGACAGCGATACCTTCCTGAGGTTTTCGCAGCTTACAACGCTGGTCATAGGTACCGCTGCCGTATTGATTGCAAGTACCATGACCAACGTCCTGGACCTGATGCTTTATTCCTATGCGTTTATGGTATCAGGCTTGTTCGTGCCCATTGTCGGTGCTTTTTACTGGGAAAAAAGCAGCAGTGTGGGTGCGATAGCGGCAATGCTCCTGGGAGGAGGCACAACCGTATGCCTTGAGATTTTTCTGGAGAAGCTGCCGGCCGGCCTGGATGCCAACGTATTCGGCATTACGGCTTCTTTGGTTGTCTTCGTAACATTTTCAACGCTCTTTCCGGATTCGGACCGGTCGGAGATACACTCACAACAAGAACTCGAAACCGGCTCATAAATGGTTCAATTTGATATTATTCGTTCGGATGAAGAAAATCCGACCCCATACGGCAGGGACGATATCGCCGACTTTCTTTTCGATCACCTCGATGAATACGGAGACGAGCGTGATGCCATTCTGAAATGTATTGCCTATGCCTACGGAGACAAAACCGGGCAGGACGGTTTTATACTGGTTGCTCACAAAGAGGAACAAATACTGGGTGTCGTAATTATCAATGACACCAACATGGGAGGTTTCATCCCCGAACACATACTGGTATATATTGCTGTAGACGGTAACTCCCGGGGGATGGGTATCGGGAAACAGCTGATGGAGCATATTATCGACGAGACCGAAGGGGATATCGCCCTTCATGTCGAGCCGGATAATCCTGCCATCCACCTGTACGAGAAATTCGGATTCACCAATAAATATTTAGAAATGCGGCTGAAAAAATAGGTATGGCCTATTTAAAACTATATCGCGACAAGCTTCGGGATAATTACAATTTTCTCGACCGGTTATTTAAAGAGAACGGCATCAAGTGGGGTATTACCACCAAACTGCTTTGCGGGCATGAAGAGTACCTGAAAGAGGTGGCCGATCTTGGGATCGGTGAAATGCACGACTCCCGCATAAGCAACCTCAAGAAGATCAAGGAGCTCGATCCCGAGGTCCTGACTATTTATATCAAGCCCCCGCCGCGGGATATTATCGAATCGGTGGTTAAATATGCCGATGCAAGCCTCAATACCGAGCTGACGACCCTGCACGCTCTTTCGGAAGAGGCACAGCGCCAGGACACGGTGCACAAAGTCATTATTATGATCGAGATGGGCGACCTGCGCGAAGGGGTGATGCGCGAGGACCTGCTGGATTTCTATGAAAAAGTCTTCAACCTGCCGGCGCTCGAAGTGATCGGCATCGGCACCAACCTGAACTGTATGCACGGCGTGATGCCCGATGAGGACAAGCTCATCCAGCTGGCGCTCTACAAGCAGCTCATTGAGCTGCAGTTCGATAAAACCATCCCCCTGGTTTCGGGCGGGACCACGGTCACAATCCCGCTTCTGCTGCGCAACCAGCTGCCCCAGGGCGTGAATCACTTCAGGGTGGGAGAGGCCCTTTTCTTCGGCAAGGACCTTTTTTCGCAGGGCATCATCGACGGGATGCACGGCGGTGTGATGGAGCTTTACTCCCAGATCATCGAGATAGCCGAGAAGCCGAAGGTGCCCAGCGGTGATTTGGGCCAAAACCCCCAGGGCAAGGTAGCCGAGATCAACGAAGAAGAGTACGGCAAGACCTCTTACCGGGCTATTTTGGATATCGGTTACCTTGATATCAATCCCGACCACCTGATCAACGTGCATGACGATGTGAGCATCGCCGATGCGAGCTCCGATATGCTTATACTGGATGTAGGCGACAACAAGAACAACTACAAAGTCGGTGACTTTATCCGCTTCCGCATGGAGTATATGGGCGCGCTGGGCATTATGAATTCCGACTATATCGACAAGATTGTAGAATGAGCGAGCGTTTTGATTTTACTTCCCACGATTTTTCCCGGGTGATGGACTATCCGGATGAATTGTATGTGTTCGACCTTTCCGATACCTACGATCCCGATTTAATAGCTTCCAAAGGGTGGGGCGTAGGCCGGTATAACGAACTGCGCAGGCAGATGTACCTGGCTCCTCAATACAAGGGCGAGCGCAACATCCACATGGGCATCGATATCTGGGGGCCGGCCGGAGAAGCTGTCTACGCTTTTTACGACGGAGAAGTGGTATATATGGAAGACCACGACCAAAAAGGCAACTATGGCCCGACCATCGTTACGCGCCACATGCTGAATGATAAGCCGCTTTATGCCCTGCACGGCCACCTTTCGAGGGATTCACTCGGCCGCGTGGAAATCGGCCAAAAAGTAGCGGGGGGAGAAGAGTTTGCCGCGATCGGCAAAGAAGAGGAGAACGGGGGATGGGTCCCGCATCTCCACTTTCAGCTTTCGGTTGACGACCCCGGCGAGGCGGATATGCCCGGCGTGGTAAGCAGTGACCGCAGGAAAGAGGCATTGGAGAAGTTCCCCGATCCCCGGTTTGTACTGGGCCCGCTTTATTAGTTATTTCCATATCACAGAACTTTCCGATGCATTTTTGCTTGAACGGTAGCAGGACTTTTCATAGCTATATGTCTCATTTATGAAATTATTGGAAGAAAAAGACATAGACCGGCTCAAAGAAGTGCGCAGGCGCCTGCACTCCATGGCGGAGCTTTCGGGCGAGGAGCAGGAGACCTCGGACTATATCCGTGATTTTATGGAAAAGGCCGGGGCCGATTATATAACCGAAAAGATTGGAGGCTACGGTCTTTTGGCCGGATTTAAAGCCGATAAAGAAGGTCCGGCTGTGTTGCTGAGGTGCGAACTGGATGCCCTTCCGATACGGGATGAAATCGATGCGGATTATGTGTCGGCCAGAGAAGGCACAGGCCACAAGTGCGGCCACGACGGCCATATGGCGGTTCTCTGCGGAGTGGCTGAGGTACTGGGGCAAGGCTTCCTGGAAAGAGGGGAGGTCATGCTGCTTTTTCAACCTGCCGAAGAGACCGGGGAAGGAGCCGAAAGGGTGCTGCAAGATGACAAGTTTGAGAATGTGAATCCCGATTATGTATTTGCGCTGCACAATCTGCCGGGATATGAAAAAAACGGCATAGTGGTGCGCGAAAATACCTTTGCAGCGGCATCTACCGGTTTCATCGCCCGTTTCAGGGGACAGACTTCCCATGCGGCTCATCCGGAAGAGGGCCGGAGCCCGACGCTTGCCGTGGCCCAGCTTATACAGTCGCTCTCATCGCTCCCCCAGTTTGAGAGTCCGCTCGACGAGTCAGCCAAATGCACCGTTATCCACGCGAGGTTGGGAGAACGCGCTTTCGGCACTTCGCCCGGCGAAGCGGAAGTGATGGCTACGCTTCGCACCTATAGCGACGATATGCTGGAAAAACTCAAAAGGCGAGCTGCCAAGATTTCCTCCGGACTGGCAGAAACCTATGGACTGACACTGGAGACGGAATGGCCCGAGCCGTTCCCCGCAACGGTGAATGACAGCACGGCTGTTGATGTGATATGCCGGGCGGCGGAGAAGAACGGCCTTAAGATAAAAGGGAAAGAAGCCCCCTTCGGCTGGTCGGAAGACTTTGGCCACTTTACCAAAAACTTTAAGGGAGCGATGTTCGGTCTGGGAGCCGGACGCAGCCAGGCTGCCCTGCACGCTTCGGAATATGATTTCCCTGATGAACTCATTGCCACAGGAATTTCGATCTTTACCGGAATCATCAACGAATTGACTAATGACAGCTGAAGAACAGTTTTATACCTCACATATTGAATTAAGCAAATCGGCCTTTCGCAACAACATTGCTTTTTTGAAAGACTATATAGGCCGCGGAGTAACTTTCTGCTCGGTGATAAAAGGAAATGCTTACGGGCACGGTATTGAGCAGTTCGTGCCGATGGCCGAGGATTGCGGCATAACCCACTTCGCCGTATTCGGTGCCGATGAAGCCAGGAAAGCGTTTCATGCCAAGGATAAGAAGGAAAGCCACATTATGATTATGGGCATGATCGGCAATGAAACGCTGGGCTGGGCCATCAAGAACGACATATCGTTCTTTGTATTCGAAATCGACAGGCTCAAAGCGGCAATAGCGGCGGCAAAAGAGCTGGGCAAAAAGGCGCTTATCCATCTCCATCTCGAAACCGGCATGAACCGTTTGGGGATAGATCCCGATATCATGGACGAAGTTGTGAATCTGATTCATGCCAACAGCGAGCATCTCAGTGTCGAAGGCTTATGCACCCATTATGCCGGCGCAGAAAGCGTAAGCAATCACGTACGCGTAACCGGACAGATCAAGAACTTCAAGAAATGGTGCTCATGGTTTGAAGAGAGGGACATTGAGCCCCGATACCGGCATTCGGCCTGCTCGGCGGCGGTTCTCAACTATCCCGAAACAACCATGGATATGGTACGCGTCGGCATTGCCCAGTACGGCTTTTGGCCCAACAGGGAGACCTATATGAACTTTATCAAGAACCATACCGATATCGAAAAAGAACATAAGGACCCGCTTAAAAGGGTGATGAACTGGAAAAGCAAGGTGATGAGCACCAAAGAGGTTCAGGCCGGCGAGTTTATAGGCTACGGCAACGTATATCTTACCAGCCGCGATCAGAAGATAGCAACGGTTCCCATCGGCTACGCACACGGCTTCGGCAGGAACCTGACCAATATCGGTATCGTACTCATCAGGGGTGAGCGTGCTTCCGTCTCCGGCATCGTAAATATGAATATGCTTACGGTAGATGTAACCGACATACCGGATGTAAGCAAAGGCGACGAGGTAGTCATTATTGGCAGGCAGGGAGACAAAGAGATGACCGTCTCTTCTTTCAGTGAGATGGCCGACTTTCTGAATTATGAGGTGCTGGTACGCATTCCTTCCTTTATTCCCCGGTCAATCGTACCGTAGCGTAGGCCCTGGTTTTACAGTTTGCGGATGAGGATATAACCCGTTTTCCAAAGCTGGACCTGCCGGTAGTGGATGTTGTAATAATTAGGGCTGCGCTGCAGCATAAAATGGTTGAAAGGGAAAAATTCCGACCGAATCCTGTTTCTGGTGAAGAGGTAATTCAGATCCGGATCATTCCGGTTATAGGTAAACGACCAGACCAGGTTATCATGTTTTTGATCCACATACCAGGGGCTGCCGAAGAGGATGTAGATCATGCCGCGGTCGGTTTTCCATCCTTCCTTGAAATTGGAAAACTTTTTGTTGGCTTCCTCGACCCGCTCGTAATAGAGTTCCAGCACACTCTTTGCATCGTTGACATTGCGGATATTCCGCAGCCAGAAACGGTCGATCGCTTGCTTAAGGGAGTCGGAATCCTTGATAGACATGAGCCGGTCGTACTCCTTGTCATTCATGAGGTATGCCAGGGGACGGGCCAGCTCCTCGGCCGTTTTCAGGGTAGGGTGGTTCTTGCTGCGAACGGCGAAATCCCGGGCTTTGTAGAGTTCCACATCGCTTTCGGTGTTGCCCTGGATATCCACTTCAAAGCGGTAATTGCCCTGTGATAATACCGGGAAAAAGTATTCGATAGTAACGCTGCCTTTCTGGCTCAGCACCCTGCGGTTGGTCTGTACCGTTTCCGTTTCGTCATAATCTATCCCTTTGTAGCGAAGGCTGGAAGGGCTGTAGTTGATATCATTCATTGCCAGGGCGGGCAGCGAATCAGCTTTAAACTTCATCAGCCTGGAGTTGATGGTAAGCGGTTCGTCCGACTTATTGATCATCTGGAAGATAAACTTGAGAGAATCCAGCCGCCCCGGGACATCATAAGTGGGGATGAGGCTCCAGTTGTCTTGTCGCTCGCCAATCTCTTTGCCCAGCATACGAATGTTCGTAAGATCGGAAATGTCCCTGTCGGGATTGGGGATGGAAGTAGTGAACGTACGGGTAGAACGCCTGTTGGTGTGTTGGTCATATACGGAAAATTCGACCCGGTATTCCCCGGGATCGACTTCCATCTGTTTGGTGAATGTAAATACATCCTGGCTTTGGGTCAGCCGGGG
>CAYWDK010000048.1:9246-13792 GCA_964457025.1 uncultured Balneolaceae bacterium
CGACTTCCATCTGTTTGGTGAATGTAAATACATCCTGGCTTTGGGTCAGCCGGGGATCATCCACTTCCTGGTCATAAGAAAAACGTGACGAGCTTATTACCCTTTCTCCCTCGTTTACGTTGATAACCCTGAGCTCAATTGACAGCCTGGCCACCCGCTTCTTGCCATCTTTCTTGAAAGAAAGGCTGCCATATACAATGTCGGCAACGATATCCAGTTTGGGTGTTTCGTCCCGGTCAAGAAAACCCACGGCCGACAGCCGTACTTCCGGATAGCCGTATTGGAACTCATAATTGGTGCCTCGCTCGATATCCGGATTTATCGTACGGGCACAGCTTGCAATAAGCAGTCCGAAACCGCTTATTGCGACAGCCAGAAAATAGTATGCTCGTTTGACCGGATGTATCATAAGTGAGTAGCAAACAAATACTTTAAGACCTAACGATTCAGTTACTTAGGTATTATGGCACTTCAAGGAAGTAATTATAGTAATCATCGTGGAATTAAGCACTTTTGAGTTTCAACAGCTCGAGCGATATACACTTTTTAAAAGCGTCATTTGTTAGCTATTCATTCATTATGTTTTATATTTGTGATACGATTTTAGGGGTGGAAAACAGAGAAGATAAGCCTGCCACCCACCCATACATTTCCATACTATTTCTCAAGCAAGACGCTCAACTGCGCCTGATACCTAACAAGTCATCTATATATTTTAAGCGATAAGAGATATATGAATTCTTTAGGAAATACTTTTTTGCGGTTTTTTGGAGCTGTAACGCTGGCAGTAGTTGTTGTCGGTTGCTCTTCACAAAACAACCTTGAATGGGTAGAGGAAGAAGGTTACCGGTGGGCGGAAGTTTCACCGGGCTTCTTTGGCTCAACCGGTTTTTCAGAGTTGGCTTCCGAAGAGAGCGGTATTGAATTTGTAAACCGGGTCGGTACGGACCTGATGCAGCAGAACCGGCATTACCTGAACGGATCCGGGGTAGCGGTTGCCGATATTGACGGCGACGGTTTACAGGATGTCTATTTTGCCGGTGTTGCAGGCCCCAATAAACTCTACAGGAATCTCGGCGGGCTTAAGTTTGAAGATATCACTGAAAAAGCCGGCCTCAGCCTTGCAGAATCCAGTTCTACCGGGGTGGTTTTTTCGGATGTAAACGGCGACGGTTCCCCCGACTTGCTGGTCAGCTCGCTTGCCGACAGCAATGCCTTATATATCAATGACGGAAAGGGTAACTTCAGCCTGAAGGAGGATAGCGGCCTGGGAGCAGGCGATGGGGCAATGTCTATGGCCCTGGCTGATATCAACGGCGACGGGAGCCTCGATCTCTATATTGCGAATTACAAGTTTAAAGCCGTAAAGGATCTTTATGATGCGGAAGAACTGACAACAGAAAACACGACTGAAGTTGTAGACGGCCGGGTCAGGGTCCTTCCGGAGTTCAGCCGGCATTATCATATAGTGGAAATGAATGGGGGACAGGTGCGGGTGGAGCGCGGTACCGAGGATGAGCTCTATCTTAATGACGGTACCGGGACCTTTACTCAGGCCGATCCCATGGAGCATTTCTTTGACGAAGCCGGGCGGCCTGCCGGACTTTCCGCCGACTGGGGGCTGACGGCGACTTTCCGCGATATCAACTCTGACGGATATCCGGACTTGTATGTAGCCAATGATTTCTGGACGCCCGACCGTTTCTGGATAAACCGCGGAGACGGAACGTTCCGGCCGATAGACGGCGAAGCGGTCCGCAGCCTCAGTTATTCGGCAATGGGGGTAGACTTTTCTGATATCGACCGCGACGGTTATCTGGATTATGCCGTGACGGAGATGCTGAGCAGGGAACATGACAGGCGCCTGAAACAGGTATCACAAAACAGGATGACGGAGGAGGGTATCGCTATGGTAAACCGTAATTCCGTTTACCTGAACCGGGGTGACATGACTTTTTCGCAGATTGCCGATTACAGCGGCCTGCATGCTACCGAGTGGTCTTGGGCCACCTATTTCATGGATGTGGACCTGGACGGTTATGAGGATCTGCTGGTCGCCAACGGTTACCCCTACGACTATCTTGATATGGATACCCAGTTTCGACTGAATGAACAGGCGCGGATGAGAGGGTTCCGGTCAGACGCTATATTGGATTACCCCTCTCTCGAACTGACCAATATGGCATTCCGGAATAATGCGGATTATACCTTTTCTGAGGTGAGCGAAGATTGGGGGTTCACCGCAGAGGATATTTCTCATGGCATGGCACTTGCCGACTTTGATAATGACGGGGATTTGGACCTGGCTGTCAACCGCTTCAACGAGGTGGCTTCCCTTTTCGAAAATGATACCGATGCACCTCGTATAGCTGTTCGCCTGAAAGGAAGTGCGTCCAATCCTGCGGGTGTAGGAGCCAAAATTGTACTGGAGGGCGGCGCCGTCAGGCAGAGCAAGGAAGTGGTCGCAGGCGGGAATTACCTTTCGGGCTCGCAGCCTATGGCTGTTTTCGCGGCAAATGGCGAAAGCGGCAATTATGTGATTAAGGTAGCATGGCCGGATGGAAAAACAAGCAGGATAGAAGGCGTATCCGCCAACCGCATATATGAAATTGATAAAGCCACCGGCCAGGGTGCCGGTGAGGTTACCGGCGGCAATGACAGGCTAAACAGTTCTTCGGGGATATTTGATGATATTTCGGAACGTATCGCCCATCGCCATCATGAAAATGAATTCGATGATTTTGCCATCCAGCCGCTTCTGCCTCATAAGCTGAGCAGACAGGGGCCCGGTGTGGCGTGGGTTGACGTAGACGGCGACGGCCTCGACGATCTTTTTATAGGTACCGGTATGGGAGGAGAAGCCGGCCTTTATCGAAATGACGGTTCACAGGCTTTCACTTCTTTTGAAATGGGAGACCTGACGGATGTAGCGGAGACCGATCAGACAGGCATCACCAGCTGGAAGGAAGATGACCATACCTATTTTGTGATCGGTAACTCAATGTACGACTCTCAAAATAAATCGGCCCCCTCTGCCATTCTGATGCTTATCAGCCCGGACGGCTCTCTTCAGAAAGTAAATATACCCGGATCTTCTTCTGTGACGGGTCCGCTGGCTGCGGCCGACATTGATGGAAACGGTTACAACGACCTGTTTATAGGGGGATATTTTAAGCCGGGCAGGTATCCGGAGAATGCGGAGTCGCGATTGATTCTAAACGATGACGGATCATTCAGCCTGGACCAGATGAATGCAAACCTTTTATCCTCACTTGGGTTGGTAACCTCGGCTGTATTTACGGATTATAACCTTGACAACCAGCCCGATCTGCTGATTAGCAATGAGTGGGGTTCGTTGAAATTGCTTGAAAATGACCAGGGGACTTTTGTCGATGTTACGGACCAAGTGGGGCTGGACCGATACAAGGGCTGGTGGCGCGGAGTGGCTACCGGAGACTTTAACAATGACGGCAGGCCCGATATTATAGCTACCAACATCGGCCTTAACAACTATTATAACATGAAAAGGGACAGTACCCTCCGGTTATACTACAACGACTTCAACTGGGATGGGCTGCTCGCAACCGTTGATTCCTATTACGACGAAGAGGCCGGAGGCTATGTGCCACGCAGGAGATTGACCTCTTTCGGTTCCGTACCGTCTATTTTAAACCAGGTCAAGAGTCACGCCCAGTTCTCTGAGTACACGCTTTCAGCAATATTTGGAACTGACTTCAGTAACATCCCTTACCGGGAGATCAATACGCTGCAGCATATGCTTTTTATCAATACTCCCGATGGCTTTAAAGCGACACCCTTGCCTGCTGAGGCCCAGTTTTCTGCTGCAAGCTATGCCGGTGTTTTCGATTATGATAATGACGGTTATGAAGACCTTTTCCTGAGCCAGAATTACTTCGCTTTTCCAAAGCCGGAGGACCGTGTTGATGCCGGGCGCGGTTTGCTGTTGAAGGGAGATGGAAACGGAGGGTTGACTCCTGTCAGTGGAAAGGAGAGCGGAATTAAGATATATGGCGACCAGCGCGGTGCGGCTTACGGCGATTTTGACGGGGACGGAAGGACCGATCTTGCCGTTTCTCAGAACGGAGGTGCTACAAAGCTGTATAGAAATACGACCGGCAAGCAGGGATTTAGGGTTTCGTTGATCGGTCCCGCCCAAAATCAGGATGCCATCGGTTCTGCGGTCCGCCTTTTGTATGCGGATGGCAGCAAGGGCCCGGTGAGAGAGATTCAGGCGGGCTCCGGTTACTGGTCTCAAAACAGCAGGGTTCAGGTGATGGGCATTATCGAAGGTAAGAGACCGGAGTCTCTGGAGGTGACCTGGTTTGACGGCCGTGTCAAGTCGGTTCCCATCGAAGAGGGTGTGATGAATTACCGGGTTTCGTATTAGTTTTAAACCTCCTTCCGCCGCCCGCTGTGGGAGGAGGTTCATGGCACCCTCCTTGGCAGCAGGAAGGTAACCCTGCCCTATGTACAACCCTCCCCCCGACATTCGTCGGGGTACTCCCTTTATTAAGGGAGACTTTTA
>CAYWDK010000049.1:0-13061 GCA_964457025.1 uncultured Balneolaceae bacterium
ACCAGCGCCGTCAAGCAGTTTATGCAGGAAGTGGAGTGGGGCGAGCTCGATTATCTGGTGCTGGACCTGCCTCCCGGAACCGGCGATATTCAGCTCACGCTTGTACAAACCGTGCCGCTGACAGGTGCCGTCATCGTTTCCACCCCGCAGACCGTAGCCTTAGACGATGCACGCAAGGGCGTTGCCATGTTCAAGAAAGTCAACGTTCCCGTACTCGGCATTATCGAAAATATGGCCTATTTCGTGCCACCCGACATGCCGGAGAAGAAATACTACATCTTCGGCAAACACGGCGCCCGCAACCTGGCCGAGCGAATTGGAACCAACTTCCTGGGCGAGATACCCCTGGAGCAGTCCGTCCGCGAAAGCAGTGACGAGGGCAAGCCGATAGTCCTTGAGGAGGGGCTGGAATCCAAATCGGCACAGGCTTTTGTTGAGCTCTCCAACAATGTGATCCAGCAGCTGGCCATCCGGAATAAGGAAGAGGATCCCACCGAAAAAGTGGAGATCAAGTTTAAGCCGTAGGCTTTTTATGCCGATTCACGCTGGCTCAGGCCCAACAGGAAATGCCACACCGTAAGGGCCGCCAGTTTTGCGGTCTGCCTGTCCCGGTCGTATTCCGGATTCACTTCAGAAAGGTCGAATGAGGTGACCTGCTTATTCCTTCCCGCCAGGTAGGCAAGTGTAAGCCACAATTCGGGCTGCAGTCCGTTCGCACAAGGTGCGCTCACCCCGGGCGCATAAGCCTGGTCCACGGCATCCATGTCAAAGGTTACCATCAGCCTCTCACTCGAATGCTCATGGAACAGCCCGGATACCGAGGTAATATTCGTTTCGTCCCGGAAAAGGTAGCTCCCCTTTTCTGAGTCGATAAATTCGAGGTGTGATTGGGCGACCGAATAGGGTTGCAGACCGGCTACCATATACTTTTTGCAACAACCGCTCTCGTGTTCCATAGCCTGCCGGAAAGGAGAACCGGAATGCGGCTTACCTTCTTTCAGCGGCCGGACATCCGTATGGGCATCGATATTCAATATGGCCGTTTTCAGGCCCGCTTCGGCATAGCCTGAGAAATGGGCAAAAGCCGTTTCGTGGCCGCCGCCAAGAATTACGGGAATGATACCATCTTTCAGGAAGCCGGCGATGACACTGCCCATTTCTTCCTGGCCGGTTGCCAGATCAGCTGAAAGCCGAAGGTTACCCGCATCGATCGTCTTGCCCATCAACGCCTTGAAAAGCTCCGGTTGCTCGGCATCGGGCGTCATCTTAAACAACGATTTGCGAATTTCATCGGGCGCTCCCGCCGCGCCCGGGCGTCCCCCGTTTCGTTTTACGCCCTCATCGGAAGGAAAACCGATGAGTATGACCCTCGGCGCTTCTTCTTCCTTCAACTCCCGGCCCAAAAGATGGCCGAGCCGTTGGTCGTCGCTGTCCGTATCGGGAATAGTTACCGGACTTTCATCAAGCTTTGGCATATACCTATGGATTATTCGATTTAAGTTCCCTTATAGCAATGACTGCCAAACTAACAAGCGTTATTGGAATCACAAACCAGAACATAGCCGTGTTAAAGAGCGGCAGAAAATCGTGTTCCGATGCTTCCAACACAAGGTAAAGAGTAAAAGCGATATAGTAGGAGAAAAACAGCAGGCCTTCCCATCTCGAAATCATATTCCCCGTGAAAAAGACAGGCAGGCAGGCCAGCGATATCGCGATCATAACGGGAATATCAAAACCCAAAACGCCGGCCGGTACCGGAATATCCTGTGGCAGGATGAGCGCCGTAAGTCCTAGTATGCTCAGGATATTGAAGATGTTGCTCCCCACGATATTGCCCACCGCTATATCCCGCTCACCCTTGATGCTGGCAACAACGGAAGTTGCCACTTCAGGCAGCGAGGTACCGGCGGCTACGATGGTAAGGCCGATAATCAGGCTGCTCATGCCCAAGTATTCGGCAAACTGTACCGCGCTATCGACCAGCCATTCGGCTCCAATAACCAGCATCCCCAATCCGATAACCGAAATGGCCACATGCCAAATCCAATGACGTTCGGGTTTGTCACCAAACTCCTTTTCATACTCCCTGCTGATCGACTTTTTGGCCTTCTTGCTTTTGATAAGCAGATAGGAAGTGTAGGCAACCAGCAGAGCGAAAAGAACGCCCCCCTCCAGCCTGCCTATATAACCGTTCAGAGAAAAACCGTAAAGCAGAATGGCAGAACCGATCATAAGCGGTATATCCGTCCGGATAAGGTCCTTGGAAACGACCAGTGGAGTAATCATCGCCGATATCCCCAATACCAGCAACACGTTGAAGATGTTACTGCCTATCACGTTACCCAGCAACAGCTCGGTCTCGCTGGCAAAACCCGACTTCAGGCTAATGGCCAGCTCAGGTGCACTGGTGCCGAAGGCTACAACTGTCAAACCGATGACCAAGGGCGAGATACCAACTCTAAGCGCTAGCTTTGAAGCACCGCGCACCAGCAATTCAGCGCCCCCGATTAACAAAATAAGCCCCGCAATAAAAAAACCGATCACTGCCATCAGCCGATAATCTTTTGGGTTAGGATATTAAGCTTTATTGTAGTTATTGAGAATCCGCTACTTCCTTAAGAAGGGTTTCGAGCTCCCAACCGTTTTTCAGGTTGGTCTTGTTGATACGTTGAGTTGCACCGTCTTTGAATTCAAGATGGATACGATCACCAAACTTTGGAATACTCTTTGTTTCTACGCTCACGATATCATTCAGCCGGAACTCCCGGCTCCGGCCCAGCAGCAAGTCCCACAGGTTCCGGTACCTAAGCGAATTACTGTACTTCTCCACTTCCACTTTTTGCCAGCCCATTGCGGGCAAGACCGTCATAACAAAAAAAATGCCCAAAGTGATCACAAGGATCTCATCACTTGTCCGCGCGAACTCTTCCACTACATCCTCACCCGTAATCCACAAATAGGCAGCCCCGCCGATCATCAACAACATCCATATGACGATCCCGACAACCAGTGGGGTCTTGAAGTCGGCAGTGTAAACCAGCCTGCTTTTGTTGGTTGTGGTATCCATACCCCAAGTTTACAAAAAAGTGCGGCTATTTCCGTACTTGACAAAACCCGCTCCAAGTGTCCTGCCCACAGCCCCCCGTTCCAACTATTCCCGCCTTCATCTTTTCCTCCTTGTATAATGATTGAGAGTCACCTGCTTCAAAATGCCGAATATTCCGTCAACGTATGCAATAACTTCCAGCGTTTCCGGTTTTGGATAAAAGCCTGTAAATCAACTAATTACATACTACATACTTTGAATACTCATCTGTCTGCCATGGCCTCTAGAAAACCACTTCCTACACTTGGTATTATTGCTGTTCTCCTGTTCTTATCCGGAGTTACGTTTTCACACGCTCAATACACCTCCACTTCGGCGGACCAGCTCTCGCTGGGGTCGATCGACTTTCCCACTTCCGTTTCCGGTGAAGCACAACAGGAGTTTCTTACCGGGGTTCTCGCCCTTCACAGTTTCTGGTATCCTGAAGCCCGGGACCATTTCCAAAAGGCAAGGGAATTGGACCCGGCTTTTGCCATGGCGTACTGGGGAGAAGCCATGACACACGACCACCCTCTCTGGCATCAGCATGAACAATCGGAGGGCAAATCTGTTCTGGATGCCATGAACCGCCGGGAAAGTTTAAAGTGGAATGATCGGGAAAAGGCCTATGTCGACGCCGTTCGCATTCTGTACGATTCGAAGCTTTCGCTGAACGAGCGGCGCAAGCAGTATGCTGAAGCGATGAAAGATCTTTCGGAACGGTATTCCGATGACGACGAGGCCAAGGCTTTTTGGGCCCTGGGGGCGATGAGCGTTTCCGGCTTCAGCTTCAACAGCGAAAATGACGTCATGCCGGTGGCACAGGTACTGGAAGAACTGTACGAGCGCAATCCTGAGCACCCGGGAGCCATGCATTACCTGATTCACGTCTATGATTCCAACACTTTTGCCGAGAAGGGTCTTACCGCTGCCAACGACTATGCCGATATAGCCTACTCTTCTTCCCATGCCATCCACATGCCGAGCCACATCTACAAACGGCTGGATATGTGGGACAAGGTTATCGAATCCAACATCAGCGCCTGGGAGGCTTCGGTCGAATGGCAGCAGGCGACCGGCCGGCCGCTCAAAGACCGTGACTATCATGCCTACAGCTGGCTGTTCGACGCTTATATGAAGATTGATAATTTTAGCAAAGCCTGTGAGCTGATTCAAAATGCAAGTGATATCGAAGAACAGGCACGCCAAAATGGCGAAGAGACGGGACGGATACCCAGAACTTTGCGAAACTTTAAAAATCAGTACGACAGGGAGACCGGAGGCTCTGCACCTCAATGCTCAGAAGAATCGTAGATTTTCTTTCCCCTTAAGAATACCTGTTCTGCCGCATTGGGGCGGTAGTGGTACATCCAGTAATTCGGATCGGGGGCATCTATCACTGCGAAGTCTGCCGATTTACCCTCCTCAATTGAACCTAGCTGCCGGTCTCGGTGTATCGCTTTTGCCGCATAGATCGTTGCTCCTTTCAAAGCTTCAGCCGGTGTAAGCCTTCCCTGGTTACAGGCAAGCATCATCGCAAGCGGCAGGTCGTAGCTGGGCGCCGAACCCGGGTTAAAGTCGGTGGCCACGGCTACTTCCACGCCTCCAGCAACCAGCTTTCGGCAATCCAGAGATTCTTCCTGCGTGTATAAGGAAGCCAGCGGCAAGGTCACGCCTACCACTCCGGCTTCGGCCATAGCGGCAATGCCTTCTTCGGATATTTTTTCCAGATGGTCGGCGCTGACCGCTTCCACTTCGGCAGCAAGCTCGGCGCCACCGCAGGAGGTCAGCTGATCAGCATGCAGTTTTGGGGTAAGCCCAGCCGCCTGCCCGGCAACCAGTATACGGCGGGCCTGCTCCACCGTAAAGGCGGAATCCTCCACAAAGATATCGCAAAATTCGGCAAGCCCCTCATCGGCAACGGCAGGTATCATTTCTTCTATAACAAGATCGACATAGCCTTCCCGGTCTTCTTTGAATTCGGGCGGGAATGTATGCGCCCCCAGAAAGGTAGCGACTATATGAACCGGATGCTCTTCGGAAAGCCGACTGTATACTCTCAATATCTTTAGCTCTTCTTCCAGAGAAAGGCCGTAGCCACTCTTACACTCCACAGTGGTCACGCCCAAACGGATCATCTCTTTCAGGAAGCCTGATGCTTTATGAAACAGGGATTGTTCATCGGCTTGCCGTGTAGCCCGTACCGTCGATAGTATTCCACCGCCCGCTTTGGCAATATTGAGGTAGCTTTCACCCTTCACCCGCATCTCGAACTCATCAGGCCGCCATCCCCCAAAAGTGAGATGAGTGTGGCAATCGACCAATCCGGGAATGACCATTTTACCACGGGCATCATATATGTCCGCCTCTGCATTGATGTACTCATCGGGAAGGTCCTTTTCCTTGCCGGCCCATACAATGTTTTCGCCCTTCCAAACTATAGCTGCTTCGGTTAAGGAATGTATTTCTGACTGGCTGCCTTTATACCTGCATTGTGCGAGATAGCCAATATTCTTCAATATCTGCATAAAATTTATGGGTAACTAGTTCACTTTACTTCCGTACTAATACAAGTCACTGATAATAAATTAGAACTTAGCCAAGTTTATATTACTATACCAAAGGTATATATTTTTAAACTGCTTACATTAAATTTCAAGGAGTTTGCTATGAAATCGTACGCTACAATATGCTCGTTGCTGTTGGTATTTGCACTGATGGGCTGTGCTACAACTAACAGTTCCAGTTCAAGAGAGGAAGATGAAAATAACATTGTATTGGTAAAAGACCTTCCGAACTATATCAATACACTGCCCAGGATATCGGTTCAGGGTTCGCAGGTATACAATACTTCCGCTTCGTCTATTTCGGGTACCACCAGCCCGCTTTTTGTGCTCGACGGCATTCAAATCGGACGGAGCCTGTATGATGTCATGAGTTTGCTGAATGAAAACCAGGCCGTTAAAGTGGAGTTCCTTAAAATATCACGTGCTACCATCCGCTATGGCGAAGAAGGAAGAAACGGGGTCATCCTGATAAACAGAGAACAGGACGGCTAGCCTTTATACATTTTTTTAAAACAACCCGGGGTGTCCTGTATACGCACTAGACCTCCGTTCAACATCTGCTTTAAGGGGTACAATTTTCCTTTCAGCTCAATTTTTATCTGGAGGATCTATGAAACATTTCATAATACCTGCCAGCCTGATTCTTCTAATATCCATTTCGGCTTGTTCCGGGGAAAAAACAGTTGCTGATCCGGATAGAGAGAATGCCGTACGGGTTAGCAACTTGCTTAATTACCTCAAAACCCTGCCGCGGATCTCGGTCCAAGGCTATGGATATAATGCTACGGTAACCTATTCCAACGGCCGGGGAGCTCCTCTCTTTGTAATTGATGACATTGTAATCGGAAATGATTTCAGGCAGGTTACCCAGCTGCTTGATCCGAATGAATACGTCACTATCAGACAACTTTCAGCCAATATTTCTACGATTCGATACGGCAAAAGAGGAGGCGGAGGAGCTTTATTGATCAACCGTATAGAAAAATACAACTAGGCTTTACCAGCATCACCTTTTTATCCAGTCGTTAGCTAAAAAATTTCAATTACTTAGCTAAAAATTTATATTACTTTAAGTTACCTTATACTTTAGCCGCGGAGGCATTATGAAAACACTGGTTACAAGCTTATGTCTGTTGCTGGTTATTGCCATGACAGGCTGTTCCGGCAGCAAGAATAGCAGCACCGTTTCACAAAACGAAAAGAAGGCGTCTACAGTTAGAGTCAGCAATCTGCTTACCTACCTAGACTCACTTCCCAGGCTGCGTGTTGAAGGCCAGGGACCCAATGCACGGGTATTGAATAATTCTGTCAGCTCTTTCACAGGGGCGCTGGCCCCCTTATTTGTACTCGATGGGGTCCAGATGGGGTTGAGTTATAGCAATGTTTCCAACCTGCTGAGTCAGAATGAATACGTTTCCGTCCAGTTCCTGACGACCCGAAGGGCAACGGTCCGATTTGGTGAAGCCGGCAAGAACGGAGCCGTAATCCTCAACCGGAGCCATACCAATTAACCGGCCGTTCCTTTAGCTGAGTTCTCCCAAGTTCTTCTCCACTTCCGACACCATTTCGCGGTGCTGCAATAACTCTGCCGCCTTGTTGATATCATCCTTGAAGTAGTGGTCTTCCGAAGCATGAGGAATTGCTTCCCGAACAAAAGCATGGGCTATTTCTACTCCTTTACCGGGACGCATAGGCTTGCGGAAATCAAGTGCCTGCGCTGCCGTAAATAGCTCAATTGCCAACACCTGTTCCACGTTTTGATAGACTTCCAAAAGCTTAAGCGCTCCGATGCTGCCCATGCTGACGTGATCTTCCTGCCCAAGGCTGGTCGGTATGGAGTCGACCGAAGAGGGGTGGCATAATACCTTGTTTTCCGAAACCAGTGCGGCGGAGGTGTATTGCGGAATCATAAAGCCGGAATTGATACCCGTCTCTTCCATCAACAGTTTGGGCAGGCCGTCGTGGCCTTCCAACAGCAGGTAGGTTCGCCGCTCTGAGATACTTGCAAATTCGGCCAGGGCTATCTTAGCATAATCAAGAGCAAGTGCCAGCGGCTGTCCGTGAAAGTTGCCACCGCTTATGATGTCTCCGTTTTCAAACACCAGGGGATTGTCAGTAACGGAATTGATCTCTGTCTCTACCACCTGCCGGCAGTGTCTGAGCGCATCGCGGCTGGCCCCGTGCACCTGAGGGACGCAACGCAGGCAGTAAGGGTCCTGTACTTTGCCACAGTCGCGGTGCGACTCCAGGATTTCACTCTCTTCAAGAAGCCTGCGTACATTGTCGGCCACTTCCTGCTGGCCCGTATGGGGACGAATCTGATGAATGCGCTCATCAAAAGGCTTGATACTCCCCTGCAAGGCTTCCAGGCTCATAGCCGAGATGAGGTCGGCTGCTTTGGCAAGGGCCAGGCTTTTTTCCAGCACGTAGGCACCGTAGGCACTCATAAGTTGGGTACCGTTGATCAGCGAGAGGCCGTCTTTGGGCTGAAGCTCGATAGCTTCCAGATCATGGGATTTCAAAACTTCTTTGGCAGGAATTGTTGCAGTCCCTTCCTTATTCCAGAACAAGCCGTAGCCCAGCAGTGGCAGCGACATATGTGCAAGCGGCGCCAAATCTCCTGATGCACCTACACTTCCCTTCTCCGGAATAGCCGGAATCAAGTCGTTATCTGAAAAATAGATCAATCTTTGAAAGGTTTCTTCCGAAATACCGGAATTGCCAATCCCAAGTGCATGTATCTTCAGCTGAAGCATGAGACGGGAGATATCCTTGGGCACCAGGTCACCCACGCCTACCGAATGAGAAAGAATAAGATTGCGCTGCAGCTGTTTTAGCTGCTCTTCGTTGACCTGCTTGTTGGCCAAAACACCAAAACCTGTATTAATGCCATACAGGGGTTCTCCTTTTTTTAGCGCTTCTTCTACTATAGCCCGGGACCGGCTGACGGAAGAGGCATCTTTCTTTAATGCCGCGATTCTATCGGAAAGGTTTTTGTATAAATTTACTATGCTGATATCCACAGGTATGCAGGGGTCCTGGTTAATTTTTTCCCAAAGATAGCAGAATCTTCACATCTACCCAATCTGATGTATCGTGGCGTATTGAACTCCCGCCTCATTCGTCTATTTTCCTCAGATTGCCCTTTAGCATTATCCGGCTGATAGTGCGCATCTTGGCAATATCCTCTGAAGGATCTTCATCCAACACAATCAGGTTGGCGATCTTACCGGACTCCAGGGTACCAAAGTCTTGCTCACGTTCCATGGCTATAGCACCGTTGCGGGTCGCCATCACGATGAGGTCTTCGGCCGGGATACCGGCGCGCTGCATCGCTTCCAGCTCTTCGTAGATTGAAGGGCCGTGCAAGGTGCCCGGATTTCCGGCATCGGTACCTACTGCTATGGTGATGCCTGCCTCATACACTTTTTTGAGGTTAGCCAGGTTGGTCTCACTCACCCTGTCCGAATCCGGATCAAAGGAGCGGAGCCGTTCTTTGAATGATTCTGTAAAGGCGGGGTGATCGCTGAACCGGCCGGCCGACTCCATAAGCTGCCGGGTCTTGGTATCCACACAACCGTTGGGATCATCAATCTGATAAGGAGCGATACCGGCTGCAGCCCGGTAGGCCAGCATATAACCGCTGCTTACGATTAGCGTTGGCGTGTAGATGGTACCCTGCTCCCTGGCAACTGATAAAAACGCATCATCGACCTCCCGGTCAGACACGCTGTGAACCAGCAGTTCAGCCCCCACACCGACTGCAGCTTTAGCCTGTGATAAAGTAGTTGCATGTACAATCAATTTATTGCCCTGCTTGTCCGTTTCGGCGGATACAGCGCGAACCCGGTCCATATATTCTTCGTTATCTGCACGCAGTTGCCACAGTTTGATGCCGGTCGATCCAAGAGCAGACAGATACTGAACCGTCTCAACCCCGGCCTCGGCCGTCTCGAGTGGCACCAGCACTTTATCGGATGGCAGATCAAATGGCGCGCCGGAGACGGGTGTGATCAGTGGTCCGGCAGCTGCCACATGGGGAGCGTCCGGATTTGTCTCGGCCGACTTCTGGAAATCGATCGACCAGCTCATTCCTCCCACATCATAGACACCTGTAATGCCGGAACAAAGGTAAGCATCATAATAGCGCTGTGGATTCAGCTTTTGATAGGCTGCGACCTCGGGAAAGGGATAGGTATCGGTCACATCCAAGGCGTCGGGACGTCCGTCAAAGAAACCGGTTTGAAAAAAATGTACGTGGGCGTCTACCAGTCCGGGTGTAATGTACTTGCCCGTCACATCTACTATATCCACCCCCGGAGGGTTCGGGCATCTACCCTCCGATCCCACACAGTCGATCCTGCCATTGCGGACCAGAATCTCGCCGTGCTCAATAGCCGGTGCTCCGGTTCCGTCGAAGATGGTTGCTCCTGTAAGCAAGGTGCTTTTTTCACCGGTTGTACTATCTGCTGAACAGCCCCAAAAGAGCACGGAAACAAAAACCAGAGACAGTACCGGAAGTATGGAAAATCGATCAGGTATCGAAATCATGGTTGCTGACATTTAATTGAAGGTAATATTACTGAATACGAAAATTCCGTCCGTTTCGCAAAGCTAGCACGGCCAGAGCCTTGACAAAGAAGTGGATGCCCGCTCCCGACGGACCGGCCAACCTTGCCGCACGTTTCCGTGAAGCCGGCATCGACCCCTCGACATTTCGAAAGGCTCCCTGGCTGGAATAGCTATAAGTAATCTGCCAGTTCTTATTATCTGTTTTACTCAAACACCAGCAACTTATACCCTTTATGCATCCGGTCTGTGACCACCGTCAGCATGGAGAGGCCGATTTTGATTTCGGGGTTAACCTCCTCCTGTGCATAGCCCCGTGCCAACAGTGACTGCCCGCATACATACAGTTCGGCTCCGGCTTCTTTCAGGGCTTTGATCAGGTCCAGGTTCGGATTATCCACTCCGTTCTTTTTACGATAGGCTCCGTTGGTCAGTATCGCTTCCGTAGCCGAGCCGTGAATGGCAGCAACTACATGGAGCTTCTGCTCCGGTACCCCGCCAAGGCCATGCAGGTTCATCATCCTGGCAAGGTTGTTCAGGCCGGGATTGAGGGTTGACTTATCCTCGGCAAGTGCCTTGAGGTCAACAACTATCCGGTATTCCTGTCCGGTATCCGGCATCTCAGCATTCGCAATTTCATAGATGCCGCCGAAGCCCTTCACAATCGGGAATCGGGCTTGCTGGGCTTGGGCATTTTCACTTATCAACAGAAAGGCGGGTATCAGGAGGCAAAGTGCTAGCTTTTTCATCTTACGTATGTTAATTGGGATTTGAAATCGTTTGCGATTGTGCTTCTTTTCCATATTTCGAGATAGCTAAGGCCCCTAGAACAGGACCGGCCGCCATCACCAGGAATACCCAAGGACTGCCCCATTCAGCCCAAAGGATATTGACCAGCTGAATGCTCAAAATGGTGATGGCAAAGCCGATGCAGTTTACGATGGTGAGGCCGGTCGCCACATACGACCGGTCGGCGGAAGCGGCCACCAGGGTTGAGAACTGCGGGGAGTCGGAAATAACAAAGAGTCCCCATACAACCAGGAGACTTATGAAAATCCAAAAAGGCAGCTCAAAAAAGAAGGGAGACAGCAAACAGCACAAGCCGGAGACAATCAGGGAGACAAAGGAGACTTGCTTGCTCCCTACGCTAAGCGACCAGTGTCCGCCTACGGCACAACTGATCCCTCCTACGGCAATGATGACAAAAGCCCAAAGGGAAGCGGAGGGGTCAAGGCCGGGATTTGTCACTCCATAGAAACCGACCATCACAGGTACGAAAGCCCAGAACGTATAGAGCTCCCACATATGGCCGAAATAGCCGAAGGCGGCCGACCGGAAATTGGAATTCTTAAACAGCCGAAACAATACACCTGGCCTGAACTCCCCTTTAGCACTTTGATAGGGTCCGTCGGGTACAGCAAAGTAGAGCAGCACCCCTCCGAAGGTTGCGAAGGCTGAAGTGGCGGAAAGAATATTCCTCCACGGCAGGTCGGCAGCCAGGTATTTGATCAGATGCGGAAAAGCCGTACCCAGAACCAACGCTCCCACCAGGTAGCCCAGTGCCTTGCCCAGCCCTTCTTTGTGCCAGTCAGAGGCAATCTTCATCCCGACCGGATAGATGCCTGCCAGGAAGAAGCCGGTCGCAAAACGGCTAAGCATCAGTAGGGTAAACGTACCGCTATAAACCGTAAGAGTATTGGCCCCGGCACCCAAAAGGGCACAGAGCAAAAAAACCAGTCCCGGCGCCATTCGGTCAGCCACGCTAAGAAATGCGAAAAGCAGCGTCCCGCTAATAAATCCGAACTGTACGGCTGAGGTGATATAGCCGACCGCCATTTCAGTCAGCTGAAGCTCCTGCACCAAGTCCGGCACAACGGCATTTCCGGCGAACCAGAGCGAGGTACCTGCAAACTGTGCAAAGACAATGACGGGTAGAATGCGCTTGGGTATGGCAGCAGTCATAGGTCAGAATACGTTGATCAAAAGCTGACCCATAATAACAGATTATTTTATCAATTAAATACTGCTGAAGAAATACCATCCCATCATTCCGGAAGCGACCACCTTAAGAAGGGTGCCCGTCATAAAACCGATGAAGGAACCCCAGGCTGCACGAAAGGCTCTGTCGGACGATTTTCCACCCACCAGCTCGCCCACAAATGCGCCTGCTATGGGACCCAGGATAATTCCCACCGGTCCGAAAAAGAAGCCGATGATTAAACCGGCTATACTCCCCCAGGCCCCGAAGAGTGTACCGCCGAATTTCTTTGCTCCATAGGCCGGAATCACGTTATCCAGGACCATGATGGTAGCCACTATAAGAGCCCATATTACGAGAAAACTGGTAGTGAAGGGGGGTGTTGAAGTAAACTGAAGGAACAACAAACCGACATAAGCCAGGGGCGGCCCCGGTAGTACCGGAAGAAAAGAACCCACTATGCCTGCCACTATAAACAGGGCCCCGATTATGATAAGGATGGTCTCGATCATTTGAGCGAATTGATTATCGTTGGTTGTATCGGCACATGTTCTTGCACGTAATACCGGGCATGTGGTTTCACAATAGACCAATCAAGTTTACTGCTCCCAACCTATCGGCAAGACCTTTGCTCAACTTACTGTTTCGAATTTTGAACATTCGAATTTCGGATTTACTCAACCATCGGCAGATCCACATCCCGCTCCTTAGCTGTTTTGACCGCCTCCTCATAACCCGCATCCGCATGGCGCATCACGCCGCTGCCGGGATCGTTGGTAAGCACGCGCTCAAGCCTGCGGTCAGCCATTTCGGTGCCGTCGGCCACGCAGACCATACCTGCGTGAATGGAGTAGCCGATACC
>CAYWDK010000050.1:0-6336 GCA_964457025.1 uncultured Balneolaceae bacterium
GAAGCACTGCACTTCAGCGCCTTGATAAGCTGTTCGATCACCTCGTCGAAGGTGTGAACATCATCATCGTAAAGTATAACACGCCACGGGGTATCTTCCTGTTCCTGCTCTTCCTCTTCTTCTTTCGTGAGGGTTTCAACTTCAGGCTTTTCTTCTTCGTGGGTGCCCGGTTTAGACCCGAGCAAAGGCAGTGGCAATGATACCATCATCGGATCGACCATAGGCAAAAATCAATTTTTGTTAATCGTTACTTCGAAGTCCTCCATCACTTCGTTAGCCAATAGCTGGGTACATGCATTTTCGGCAATCTCCCGGGCGCGGTCTTCATTCTCCGCGTCAATATCCATTTCGATGAGTTTGCCTATGCGTACTCCTTCCACCTCTTTCATGCCAAGGTTTTGCAACGCATGGTGCGCCGCCTTTCCTTTGGGGTCGAGGATGGACTTTCGAAGCGTTACGTTAACGGTTGCTTTAAACATAAGTTATAAAAATTATGGCCTTGATCCTGCTGTGGCAGGATGGTTTGCTGTTAAAATCCGTAGCTCAGGAATGAAACCTAATTAGCGGTCAAAGTTAATCTTTATTTGACTTAGCTGCTAAATACTGGAGGATTTTTTCTCGGGCCTCTCCCTCCGTCCATTTATCGAGATCAAACCACTTTATAAAGTCCCAGCGGCGAAACCAGGTAAGCTGGCGCTTGGCATAACGCCTCGTTTGGGTTTTCATCTCCTTAACCATCTCTTCACGACTCATCTCATTGTTCAGAAAAGCGATGGCTTCTTTGTAGCCTACGGTGTTCAGGCCGGGATCGTCGAGGGTATAGCCCATATCCAGGATAGACCGAACTTCATCCAGAAAGCCCGCTTCAAACATGAGGTCTACACGGCGGTTGATGCGGTCGTATAGCTGCTGCCGGTTTCTTTTCAGGCCGATCACATAGGTATCGGCTGCCGGTGAGATGCTGTCGGTCCCGGAATGAAAAGAGCTGAAAGCTTTGCCGGTCTGCATCCAAACGTCCAAAGCACGGACGATGCGCTGGGGATTCATCCCGTCCATATTGCGGGCGTATTCCGGATCCACATCTTTCAGTTTGGTGTATAGCGTTTCCACCCCTTCGGCCTCCAGTTGCCGTTCCAGCTGTGAGATATTCTCTTCATCAGCTTCGGGGATATCATCCAGCGGCTGGATGATGCACTGCTGGTGCAGGGTGCTTCCGCCCACGAACAGGGCAATCTTCCCGCGTGATCTGATATCCTGTTCCCAGGCTGTGGCCCGCTCGTAATAGTCGGCTGCGCTGTCTTTGACGGAGGGGTCGATGATCGAGATGTTGTAGTGCCGTACACGGTCGAGCTCCTCATCGGAAGGGGTGGCTGTACCGATGTTCATATACTTATAGCACTGACGCGAATCGGCAGAAATAATTTCGGCGCCGAGCTCTTCAGCCAGCCGGAGAGAGAGTTCCGTCTTGCCGACGGCCGTGGGTCCGAGCAGAAGTACTTTCACCTGTCTGTTTGACAATTTAAGATTAAATTCTTGGTGTCACTCACCAACTGAAAATAACGAAATAAGAGGGAAGCTCCATGTACGGTTCCTCCGTCGGGGAAGAGACCGAAAAAACAGGGAATTATGTATGATCTTTGGTTGCTAAGAGAGGCAGGATTTATTAGTATATGGTACATTTTTAGTAGGCTTTTCGCTTCATCAAAAAGGATAGAACTCTCAGCTAAAATTACCGAATATGAGATTTAACGTATCAAGCAGTGAACTTGTCAAAGCACTCTCCGCTGTCTCCGGAGCCGTTCCCAACAAAGCCACCCTCCCGATTTTAGAAACTATTTTATTTGAAAGCGAAGACGGGAAGCTTCGCCTTACTGCCACCGACCTTGAGATCTCCATTATCGAGTATATGGATGCGGATATCGACGAGGATGGCGCCGTGGCTATTCCGGCACGCCGGCTGGTTGAGACTCTTCGGCAGCTGCCCGACATCCCGGTAGCTTTCGAGGTGGATGACAAGTTTAACGTGAAATTCCGTACCGACAAGGGTACCTATAAGCTGGTGGGTGAAGATCCTGACGAGTTCCCTGAAGTACCAAACCTGGACGAGGGCCATACGCTGAGCACGACCAAAGACATCATGCTCAAAGCGATTGATAAAACCGTTTTTGCTGTTTCCAACGACGACCTGCGTCCCGCCATGATGGGCGTCTATTTTGAGATGGGCCCTGAAGAGAGCAAGTTCGTCGCTACCGACGGGCACCGCCTTGTCAAATATATCAAAACCGATCTGACCTCGGATGAAGAGATCAGCTTCATCGTGCCGGAGAAGGCGCTGAACCTAGTACACAAGGCGCTGCATGCCGAGGAGTGCGATATGACGGTAACCGAAGACCACGTGCGATTTAAGTGCGGCAATACCATCGTGATTACGCGGCTTATCAACGAGCAGTATCCCAATTACGAATCGGTCATCCCGCGCGAAAACGACAAGACGCTGCTTATCAACAAAGAGCAGATGCTTTCAACCGTACGGCGTGTCGCCATCTTTTCAAGTTCGACCACACGGCAGATTCGTCTGCAGATGCATCCCGACAAGCTGACTATCCGCGCCGAAGATATCGATATGAGCAGCGAAGCGAAGGAGACTATCGCCTGCGAGTACGGCGAAGATGAGATGGAGATCGGCTTCAACGCCAAGTACCTGGCCGACGTGCTCAGCAATATCGACGGAGAAGAAGTGAAGTTCGAATTTTCGACTCCCAACCGCGCGGGAATTGTTAAACCTTCAGAAGAAGATGACGACGAGCAGATGCTGATGCTGGTTATGCCGGTGATGCTCAATACCTATGCGTAACATTATTACCCTTACGACCGATTTTGGTCTGCAGGATTATTATGTAAGCGCCATGAAGGCGGTAATGCTCGGGATCGCACCCGACGTTCGCCTGATCGACATCTCTCATGAAATCCCTTCCCAAGACATTATGGCCGGCTCGTGGGTGCTCAGGAATTCTGCCATGCTTTTCCCGGAAGGGACGGTCCATACCGTTGTAGTGGATCCCGGAGTGGGTACCGACCGAAAGCCTATTGCTCTCCGTATTGAAGACCAGCTTTTTGTCGGTCCCGATAACGGGATTTTTTCCCTGCTCACCGAAGAGAAGGAATTCGAAGCCGTTCGCCTGACCAACAAGTCTTATTGGAATAAGGAGCTTACCAATACCTTCCACGGGCGCGATATTTTTGCCCCGGTAGCGGCCCACCTCAGTACGGGCGTAGAGCTTGAAGAGCTTGGCGAACCCATTGACGAACTGGTGACCTACCGCTGGGCCGTGCCTATTGCCGACAAAGACGGCCTGCAGGGCTGGGTGATCCACATCGACAAATTCGGGAACCTGGTTACCAACCTTTCCGCCTCACTGATCAAGGACGTTATTAAGGATAAAGCCGTCAAAATTTACGTGGGTAATACCATTTTGGATGAAATCGTGACTACCTTCGGCTCGGTGCCCGAAGGAGAGCCTGCCGCCTTTATCGGCAGTTCGGGCATGCTTGAGATCGGCATCAACAAGGGGAATGCCGAAGAGATGCTGGGAGTTCAGAAAGGTGCGCAGATATCACTGGTGTTGCAGAAAGAGAGCCAGCTGTAAGGCCTTGTAACACCACCTGGTGAAATGCGTATCAACCAATGGTTTGGAGTGAAGAAAGCAGGGCAGGCAGCCCTCTTTCAAAATTAACCCCTCAATATTCAACTATGTCTCTGGAATTCCGTTCTCCTAAATATGAGCAGGCGTCTATAGCTGTACCCAAAGAGGTGTCTCACCTTCAGAAGCCTTTTAACGGCACGGTCTGTTCCAACAAAGGCGATGAGTACGGCATCAATAATAATATCGTCGACTTTATGGGTGAAGAGACGGTTTCCATGTCGTGGGCTCAAAGTTCCAATCACTGGAAGCTTACGGCTTCGATCTATGAAGATATCTGGCGTAAGCGCTCGCTCTCCATTCTTACCGGCGAGGAGTTCCCCATAGAGAAGGAGCGCGAGCTGCTCATCGAGTGGCTGGATCCCAAGCCCGGGAAATTCTACCTGGATATCGGTTGTTCAACCGCACTCTATGCGCGTCTTGTAAAGAAGGAGCAGCCCCAATGCGAAGCGGTGGCGCTCGACTTCTCCAAACAGATGCTGGAGGAGGCACGGATCAAGGCCGAAGCAGACCAGACAGATCTCTACCTGCTGCGGGCCGACGCCCGGCACATGCCTTTCTACGGCGCGACCTTCGACGGGCTGATGATGGGCGGCACCCTCAACGAGCTGACCGATCCCTTAAAAGTACTTTATGAAGCCAGGAGGGTGGTTAAAAAAGAGGGCACATTCTTTATGATGCATCTTGTAAAGGCGGATGCCTGGTATGCGCGGTTGCTGCAGGATTCGGCCGGTTTCGGGGGGATCACTTTTTGGACGGTAGAGGAGAGCAACCAGCTTTTCGAACGCGCCGGGTTTTCGGTAGTAGACCAGTTCACCAAAGGCATCGTCTGCTTCAGCAAGCTCGTCCCAGCTTAAGTAATGTTAAATTTTAAATGTTGAATGTTGAATTGACCTATTCAACATTTAACATTTAGCATTATCCTACATCTGTTCCGGTGCGGTGATGCCGAGGATGCCCAGTCCGTTGGCCAAAACCTGTGCCACGGCCCTGGCCAGGGCGGTTCGCGCCTGTACCAGCTTCTCTTCTTCTCCCAAAATGCGGCAATCGTGATAGAAAGTAGTAAAATGTGAGGCCAGGTCGTCCAGGTAGTTGATAAGCCGGTGCGGCTCGCGGCTGTCGGCTGCGCTGAGGATGATCTCCGGGAAGCGAATCATGCTTTTAATGAGGGCGGTTTCGCTGGAGTGGGTGAGCACGGAAAGATCGGCTTCCGATTCGAAGGAGTACTGCTCTTCCACTTTCCGCAGGATGCTGTGGATGCGTGCGTGCGCGTACTGCAGGTAGAAGACGGGGTTCTTTTCGCCTGCCTCTTTTGCTTCGGCTATGTCGAACTCCAGATGGGTATTGGGCGAACGCATCAGGAAGAAGAAGCGCGTCACGTCGGCTCCCACTTCGTCCATCAGCTCGTCGAGGGTGACGAAATTCGCCTTGCGGGTGCTCATCTTGAAAGGTTTGCCCTCTTTTACGATGGTCACAAACTGGTAAATTACCACGTCCACCTTGGAAGAGTCGTATCCCAGTGCCTCGATACCCGAAATCACGTCGGGATAGGTGTCGATATGGTCGGCGCCGAAGACGTCGATGCAGAGGTCGTAGCCGCGGTCAAGCTTATTGGCGTGATAGGCGATGTCGGGCAGCCGGTAAGTCGGCTCGCCGGTGCTTTTGACCAGCACCGTATCCTTTTCTTTGCCGAATTCAGTGGTCTTGAACCAGGTGGCTCCGTCTTCGTCATAAGCCAGGCCTTTCTCACGGAAGGTCTCTACCGTCTTTTCGATGGAGCCGTCCTCATAGAGGTCGTGCTCGTTGAAATAAGAATCCATGCTGATGTTCATTCGCCCGAGTGTCTGCTGGATGTCTTCGAAAATGAGCTGCTCGGCTTTTTCCTTGAAGGGGGCGAAGTCTTCGGTTTCAGCCAGGCTGTCTCCCTGTTCTTCTACCAGCTCTTTGGCAATATCTTTGATGTATTCGCCTTCGTAGCCTCCTTCGGGGAGGTCGGCCTCTTTACCCAGGGCCTGCAGGTAACGTGCCCTCACACTTTGCCCAAGCACACGCATCTGGCGCCCGGCGTTGTTGAAATAATATTCGCGGTCTACCTCGGCTCCGGTCCATTCGAAGAGGCGGGAGACAGTATCGCCTAGCACGGCATTGCGGCCGTGGCCGACGGTGAGCGGACCGGTGGGATTGGCGCTTACAAATTCAACCAGAATTTTTTCGCCCGAATGGTCGCTTGACTTTCCGAATTCAGGGCCTTTTCCTAGGATGGTCTCAAGCTCGTCATAAAGGTAACTTTCGGCGTAGCGGAAATTGATAAAGCCGGGGCCGGCGATCTCGACCGAAGCAATGCGCTTTTCGTCGTATTCCATTCCCTCGACAATCTGTTCGGCAATTTTACGCGGGTTGTTCTTCAGCGGACGTGCCAGTGTCATGGCGATGTTGGTGGCGGCATCGCCGTGGTCGGGCTGGTTCGGTTTTTCTATCTGTATTTCTGGGATGTCCTCTTCGGAGAGCTCAAACTGCTCCAGCGATTCTCTGATAATGCTTCGGAGATAGTCCTTCATGTATCGGCTTGGTTCTGGTTTCTAAATAACTCCAAATATAAGGCTTTTGAATGTCGAATATCGACTTGGAATAGAAC
>CAYWDK010000050.1:6436-13005 GCA_964457025.1 uncultured Balneolaceae bacterium
TTCGACTATTACTTTATCTGCCACTACAATATCGGCGAAATACTCTCCAACACATCTTTCAAAGTAAAAGACTTTTATAGGATGCTGGGCAATGTAATGCACTCCACTTTTCTCTAGTTCCAAACACAACGCCTTCTCATAAACTTTTTCCAGGAAGCCGTAACCGAGCCTATTATAAACCTTAAAGAAACTTTGTATAATTTGCCCGGTCAGTTCGGAATGAAGAATATCATAATCCCTTTTTCTGTGCATATCAGCCGCATCAGTGGTCTCTGCGTTCTATTAAAGTAACTTCTTTGCTTTAAAACTGGTGTAACCGTCGCCGGCGATGATGATGTGGTCGTCGACGGGGATGCCGAGCAGCTTGCCCGCTTCGGCGATTCGCTTGGTAAGCTGGATATCGGCTTTGGATTCGGAAGTGTTGCCGCTGGGGTGGTTATGGACCAGCAGGATGCTGTTGGCTTCGTTCATAACGGCCTGCCGCATCACTTCGGAGGGATCTACGATGGTGGCCGTGGAGCCGCCCGAGCTGATCTGTTTGTAGCCGGTTACGTATTTGGCGTTGTTCAGGAAGGTGACGATGAACACCTCCTTGGTCAGGTCGCGCAGTTTGGGTGCAAAAAAGGCTACCGCATCCTGCGGGGAAGTGATCTGTATCTGCTTGCCCAGGCTGGCTACCTGGATGCGGCGCGAGAGTTCGAAGACAGCCTCGAGGGTGAGCGCCTTTACTTTGGCTATACCAGGTATAACTCTCATCTCCTGCCAGTTTTTGCGCGCCAGCTTGCGCAGGCCGCCGAAGTGGTCGAGCAGTACCTGTGAAGTCTGGATCACATTCATGGATGGAGTGCCGGTGCGGAGCAGGATAGCCAGCAGTTCGGCATCCGAGAGGCTTTCGGCCCCGTAGTTCATCAGCTTTTCGCGCGGCTGCTCATCCGGGTTCATCTCCTTGACGGTGCGGTTCAGGTAGGATCGGGCATCGAAATTTTCAACTTGTACTTGTGACATAGGTCTCTCTCCGTTTTTTGTTTCTTTTCGGTAAGACCCGCCAGTCCTCTATCCCTTACAAAAAAGATTCAGTTTTCTTCTTTTTCGTACTCCAAAATGTCGCCGGGCTGACAATCCAGTGCCTCGCAAATGGCCTCAAGGGTCGAGAAACGAATGGCTTTGGCTTTGCCCGTTTTGAGGATGGAGAGGTTGGGGAGGGTCACGCCTACCTCTTCGGAGAGTTCGGTCAGCGACATATTGCGCTTGACCAGCATCAGGTCGAGATTCACTTTAATAGCCATGGCATTCCTCCCCCTATATCGTCAGCTGTTGTTCCCGGTAGATGCGGGTGCCCTCTTTGAAGACGTAGCCGAGCACGATGACAAGGATACCGAGCATTACGAAGTTGCTTTGGGTATGGTAGAAGTGAAACTCAAAACCCTGAAGGGAGCTGGATTCGATCAGAGAGATCACCGCCCACTGCTTCAGTGCGGAATAGGCGGGTATCAGGATGACCATTCCACCCAGAATATAGAGCCTGCGGATGTTGGCCGGATGGAAAGGTTCACCTTCAGTCACCGTTTTGAGGAGCCGGGCAAGCACGAAGAGTCCGAAAGCGAGCAGTGCGTAGTCGAGCAGGTCGAAAAGTATAAGGAGATAAGAGGCCGGCTCGATACTGCTTTTCTTGAGCATCAGGTTGGCAGTTCCGTCCAGGCGGTTGCCAATGTGCCCCTTCACGCTGTTGGTTTCAAATGCACTGGTTTCGGAAAAACCATCCGCAGAGAAAGTAACATTAAACTGTTGCAGGGCCATGTACCGGCCGTCGGAATTAAGCAGCGTTACGGTAGTGAACACTTGGGTTATTATGAGCAGGATGCACAGCCAGGCCGAAATACGGGCCATATAGTAGAGGAAATGCGCCAGGCTCCAGTCGTTTGTAAGCCATCGTGAGGACATGACAGTCTCCTTTATTGATTTAAAGTCAGTGGTAAAATAAGCATGTATATTGCCGAAATTCAATAATTATTTAATGTTTATCAATAAATAATTATTGAATAAGGGTAATAACCGGGCCAGGGCATTCCGCAGCAGCGCGGCGGGATGGGTGGGACGCCCAAGCGGGCGGCAAAATGAGACTTAGAAATAGTTGAGAAGTTATTACTCTTCGTCGGGGCCGCCCATGAGGGGTTCGTTCATGGCGCGGATACTGGCGTTGGGCAAGCCTTCGGGATAGTTGCTCTTGCACATGTCCAATGCTTCGATGACCATTTTCAGGTGCATCTCTTTGGAGTCTTCGTAAAAGGACTGGGCCTCGTCGCTCAGCTTGGGCTTGCCGTGCAACGGCTTGTCGCTGACGCAGAGCAGGGTAGCATTGGGAATCCGATAGCGATAGCCGTTGGTGGCTACGGTAGCGGATTCCATGTCGATGGCGATACTGCGGCTCATGTGGATCTGCTCGACTGTACGCTTTTTGATGAACTCCCAGTTACGGTTGGCCGTGGTGTAAACCGTGCCGAGGCGGTGGTTGCGGTTGTATTTATCCATCACTTCCTTCAGGTATACATTTAACAGATAGTTGGGTGTGATGGGGATGTTGAGCGGAAGGATATCGTTGAGGACACCGTCATCGCGCATGAAACCGGTTGCGAGAACGAAGTCGCCGATCTCCTGGTGGTTGCGAAGCCCGCCGCAGTGACCCACCATCACCATGGCATCGGGCCGCAGTACGGCAACATGATCGGTGATGGTCTTGGCGTTGGAGGGTCCTACCCCTATATTGATCAGTGTCACTCCTTTATTGTCCGGCAGCTTGTGGTGATAGGCCGGCATCTGGACACCCTCGATCGAAGGCTTTACGCAGTCGGGATAGCGGTCGAGGAAGACCTCCACGTGCATGTCGTAGTTCGTGAAGAGGATGTAACGCTGGAAATCCTCGGGCTGAGTGCCGGTGTAGTGCAGCAGCCGGTTCAGTGAAATATCGATGCGCTCAGGACTGAAAAGGAACAATTTTTTCTGGGTGATGTCCCAGGTGTCTTCGTCGGCATTGTCGAGCAGTTTGGGATCGTTCATTGCCAGGCGCTCCCGAGAGGGAAGAATTTTGATGTCGGCACCTTTCTCGGCCAGCTTGCGGAGTTCGCGCAAAAGGTACCAACGATAGGCTTTGGGCCGGGCCATCTCTCCGGTGATGATGGGATTGTGCTTCGACCAGGATCGCTTTACCAGTACTTTGGGATATTCACCGTTCTCATAGATAGATTCCATCAGGTCACAAGCCTGCTCGATGTTCTGTTCCAGAGCGGCTTGGGAATCAACGTCATCTTTGTGAAATTCAAAACGATCTTCAGTATCCATATCAAAAAGCCCGGTTATGAGTGATAAAAAATTCCAGTTCCATATCGAACCCTGGTCGGTAATCAGGGAAAATAAGGAATATCAGACATCAATATTCAATCTTTTCAAGCGCAAAATGAAGCTGGAGGCTGCAGGCGAGGATGCTGAAGGCGAATTCTATGTGCTTGAGGCACCGGAGTGGATCAATGTGATTGCCCTTACTCCGGATGATCAAGCAGTGCTGGTAGAGCAGTACCGCTACGGTATCGAGCAGCCGACGCTTGAGATTCCGGGCGGCATGGCCGATGAGGGAGAAACGCCCATAGAAGCGGCAAAGAGAGAATTGCTGGAGGAAACCGGTTTCCGTTCGGAGAGATGGTCGAGCCTGGGCAAGGTTAGTTCCAATCCCGCTATCATGAATAACTATACCCACTTATTTCTGGCTGAGGGATGCGTATTTGAGGGTGAAGTGGAGAATCCCGATACGAATGAGCGCATCAATGTACACCTGTTGCCGGTGGAGGAGTTTTTGGAGCTGGCGTCCGACGGTACCGTACATCACGCCATCGTGCTGGCGGCCGTGGCGAGGTATCTAATGAAAGGCAGAATTTAAAACCCGTCAGACCGCACGAAGCGGAAAGGCGGGTATGTGCGGGTACGAGTCACACTTCTACCCAAATTAAAAATTGCAGTATCACCGGGAGCGGCTTATTATATAAAGACATGCAATCTTCGGAATGCAGAACGATTTCCACCCTCTTTTCAGTTAGTACACCTTGATTTATGAAACAAAACTGCTAACAGATGATCTATAAGGGAGGAACCGATGATTGATACGGGAACCAAAATTTCAACCGGCTTTTCACTGGATATTGTTGAAGACGGTGAAAAGAAAACGGTTGAATTCGGTGAATTGCTTGACCGTCCCACGGTCGTATCCGTGTATATGAAGAACAATACCTCTAGCTGCGACAGGCAGACGGCCGATCTGGCCGAAGAGGCGGAATGGTTCGACGAGCAGGGATACAACCTGGTTGCGATAAGCAAGGATGGTTGCCGCTCCCATAAGAATTATGCGAAGAAACAGGGAATCGGCTATATACTGGCTTCGGATCCGGATTATAAATTTGCCGAGGCCACCGATTCGATTGTAGAAAAAAAGATGTTTGGAAATACCTTTGAAGGGCCATCCCGTTCGGCCTATGTGCTGGACAGGGACGGCACCGTGCTCGGAATTATTGAAAAAGTAAATACGAAGGATCATGCCGAAGAGCTGAAAGAGCTGATCCGAAATTTGTAAGATGAACGTGAGTGTATGAAATCACTGGTAATAGTAGAGTCACCTACAAAAACGAAGACATTGAAGAAGTATCTGCCCGACGGATACATCATCGATTCTTCAATGGGCCACATCCGTGACCTTCCCGCGAATGCGAAAGAGATCCCTTCCAAATACAAGCAAGAGGAATGGTCGAATCTCGGTGTGGATGTGGAGCACGATTTTAATCCCTTGTATGTGGTTCCATCCGGAAAGAAAAAGGTAGTCAAAAAGCTAAAAGAACTGATCAAGGAGTCGGACGAACTGATTTTGGCGACGGATGAAGACCGGGAAGGCGAAGCAATTTCGTGGCACCTGACCGAAGTACTCAAGCCCGATATTCCCGTCAAGCGGATGGTATTTCGCGAGATTACCAAGGAGGCCATACAGGAAGCCCTTGAGAATTTCCGCGATATCGACATGAACCTGGTGAATGCCCAGGAGGCCCGGCGCATCATCGACCGGCTGGCAGGCTATACGGTTTCGCCGTTGCTCTGGAAGAAAATCGCACCCGGGCTTTCTGCCGGGAGGGTGCAATCGGTGGCGGTCCGCTTTTTGGTGGATCGCGAACGCGAGCGCATGAAATTCCGCTCTGCGCGCTACTGGGACTTGAAAGCCAAGCTGCGCAAGCTGGATCAGGACCATATTTTTGAAGCCGACCTCACACACCTGGATGGCAAGCGGCTGGCTTCAGGCAAGGACTTTAATGAAAATACGGGCAAGCTGAAAAAGCCCGATTCGGTAGTACTTCTGGACGACAAGAAGGCTTCCGCCCTCCGGGACGACCTCGACAAAGCGGACTGGAAAGTCAGCAATGTGGACAAGAACCGGCAGAAACGGAATCCCTCTCCGGCTTTTATCACTTCCACCTTGCAGCAGGAAGCCAACCGCAAGCTGGGCTTCTCGGCCAAGTACACCATGAGTGTAGCGCAGAAGCTGTACGAAAACGGTTATATTACCTATATGCGTACCGACTCGGCGCGTCTCTCCGGCCAGGCGATCAACGCCGCGCGCAGTGCCGTAGAACAGGAGTATGGCAAGGAGTATCTCTTTGATCGCGTACGGAATTATTCGGGTGGATCGAAAGGTGCCCAGGAAGCACACGAGGCTATACGTCCGGCGGGCAGTTATTTCCGCAAGCCCGAGGAGGCGGGACTCGGAGGTGCCGAATTCAAGCTTTACGACCTGATCTGGAAGCGGACTATCGCAACTCAGATGGCCGAAGCCGAGCTGGAGTTTACCAATGTGACTATCGAGGCAAAAGCCGGAGATACGGTAGCCGAGTTTAAAGCCAACGGAAAAAAGATTCTGTTTCCGGGCTTCTTCCGGGCCTATGTAGAGGGCAGCGACGATCCGGATGCCGCCATCGAAAACCAGGAGATCTACCTGCCGGAGATGACCGAAGGCGAAGAGGTGGCCGAAGAGGGCATCGAACCTATTTCTCACGAAACGAAACCTCCGGCGCGCTATACCGAGGCGACCCTGGTCAAGGAGCTGGAAAAGAAAGGCATCGGCCGGCCGAGTACCTATGCTACCATTATCAGCACGGTTCAGGATCGCGGCTACGTGGAAGCGGAGGGCAAAACACTGATCCCCACTTTTACCGCCTTTGCGGTGACCGAGCTCCTTGAGAAGAATTTGGAGGACTTGGTCGACAGCGACTTTACCTCCGAAATGGAAGACAAGCTTGACAAGATTGCGAGGGGAGAGCTCGACACCACATCATACCTCAGTTCCTATTACAAGGGCGAGTCGGGACTCAAGAAGAAAGTGGATGTGCAGGAAGAGAAGATCGATCCAAAAGAAGCCAAACACCTGGAACTGCCGCTAAAGGATCTTGAAGATATTGAAGTATTTGTAGGCCGTTTCGGTCCCTATATTAAGAAAAAGAAGAACGGCGAGGAGCTAACCACCTCCATCCCGGCCAGCTGGAAGC
>CAYWDK010000051.1:0-11463 GCA_964457025.1 uncultured Balneolaceae bacterium
GGTAAAAAATCAGTTTTTCTTACTCAGTTCAAACAGCTTCCGCTTCTCCTCCTTCGTCAGCGCGTCATAGCCCTTCTTGGAGATCTTTTCGAGGATCTCGTCCAGTTCCGACTGTTCCACCTCTTCCACGATCTCCACGTCGGTGACCGAATGCATATTCTTGTTGCGCGGGCGCCGCGACTTGGAACTGCCGCCACCACCGCTTCCATAGGAGCGCCTCAACTCATACCAGATACGCTGTACGGGATTCAGCACGGCGCTCAGGTCGGTGCCGCGCTCCCTCGCCTTCATCAGCAGGTAGCCGATACCGGCGCCGCCAAGATGCACAATCCTCGCGGTGCCGTCAGAAGAACCCAGGAAAAGTACGTCCAGTGCAATAAGTCCGGCCACTACATAACGCGCCTGAATGGGCGGCAGCAGAAAGAGCATGATCGGCATGGTCGGATAGAGCATCGCAAAAGCCACCATGATACCGAGCACGCCGCCCGAAGCGCCGACTACCGGGTGAATGCCCATAAACTGGGCGAAAGCTACGTCAACAATCGCACCGCCGATGCCGGCGCCGAAATAGATCACGGTAAAGGTCTTGGGGCCCAGCGTCTCTTCCACCGCACGGCCCATCCACCAGAGCCACAGCATGTTGAATAGGATGTGGAAGGCGCCGCCGTGCAGGAACATATAGGTCACCAGGCGCCACGGCTGCAGGAAGGCTGTCGGCCACTCGGGGTAGAATGCAAAAATATTGATCACGGCGCCGCTGAAGGCCGAACCGCCGAACATCTGCCCCAGTACCTGGATCAGGTACACAGCTATATTGAGGCCTATGATAGTCCGGATGGCTACCGGAAGGCCCATGAAGCCGCGTTTTATGGAGTTTCCGAATGATTCTTGTTGCATAGCACCGATTGTATTGATATCAACTGAAGAACGATCAATGGTGAATTTTCATTTCCCTGCGGCTGAAAAATATGAAATAAGGGAGAAGGAAACAGTCATCAGCTGTCAGCCATCAGCAATCAGTAATAGTAGTCCTGATTCCCCTCGCCTTTCAGTCCCCAAATCTTGATCAGGATAAAACCGACTACCATTCCGCCCAGGTGGGCAAAGTGTGCCACACCCGAATCGGTACGCGTAATGCCGCTGATCAGCTCGATAGCGCCGAAACCGGCCACAAAGTATTTCGCCTTGATCGGGAAGGGGAAAAACAGCAGCATGATGGGCCTGTTGGGGAACATCATCCCGAAAGCCAGCAGGATGCCATAGACCGCTCCCGAGGCGCCGACCGTCGGGGCGCCGCTGCTAACCAGCAACTGGCAAATGGCCGCGCCGATGCCGGTCAGGAAATAGTACCAGGTAAAGCGCCTGGTGCCCCAGTAGTTCTCAATGGACTGTCCGAACATCCATAGCGCAAAAAGGTTGAAAAAGATGTGGCTGAGTCCCCCGTGCAGGAACATATAGCTTACTACCTGCCAAGGCTGAAACAGCCCCGATCCGAGCGGCCAGAGCGCGCCGTATTTGAAAAGTGCCTGCGCGATAACCGGGGTATTAAGGCCCACAAAAAAGAGGCCGTTGACAATCAGCAGATGCTTAACCGCGGGCGGGAAGATAGAAAACTGCGTATTGGGACTGTAGTTGTCTGTCTGGTAATTCAATGAATCGAAATTAGTTCCGGTTCCTTTTCTTTGTCACTCTGTAATATACGTTTATCCAGTTTAATGTTACGCCCGGATTTCACTCTCGGAAAATCCGCTGTAACCTACTGAAAGAGTGCCTGAAAATACATTGTTTATCTACGCCTTTCCAAATCGGACTGTGGTCTTTGGATGTGGCCGCAGATCGGCACGGATTTTAAGGATGACGGACGACTGACGACGGAACAGCTGAAGAAAGGCCATAGTGCTTATGAGATCCTGAAACAAGTTCAGGATGACAAATGATATTAATGAAACCCACAAATCAGTAAGATCCGTTAAAATCTGCGAAATCAGTGATCGATCTTTGGCTGAAAAACTACGCAGACTTGGCTGTGATGTTGATCTCCACATTCTCCAGCGTAGGATTCTCGACCCTGGTATCGCTTTCGATAACACCGTCACGCAGGCGGATGATACGGCGGGCATGCCGGGCGATGTCGTCCTCGTGGGTTACGACCAGAATAGTGTTGCCCATGCGGTGCAGTTCTTCAAACAGCATCATGATCTCTTCACCGGTCTTGGTGTCGAGGTTACCCGTAGGCTCGTCGGCAAGCAGGATCGACGGGTTGTTCACCAGCGCACGTGCGATAGCCACACGCTGACGCTGTCCGCCGGAAAGCTCGTTGGGCTTGTGGTCCATACGGTCGCCCAGCCCCACGCGCGTCAGCGTCTTGGCCGCACGCTCGTGCCGTTCGGCGGTCTTCACGCCGGAATAGATCAGCGGCAGCTCCACATTGGAGAGGCAGTCGGTTCGGGGAAGCAGGTTAAAAGTCTGAAATACAAAGCCGATCTCCCGGTTGCGCACTTCGGCAAGTTCGGCGTCATCGAGCTGGCTCACATCCTGTCCGTTGAGAACATAGGTTCCCGAAGTGGGTGTGTCGAGACAGCCTATCAGGTTCATCAATGTGGATTTACCCGAACCCGAGGGACCCATGATGGCGATATACTCATTATCGAGTACATCGAAAGTTACACCGTTCAGGGCGCGCACTTCCTGGGTACCCATCTGGTACACCTTCATAAGGTCCCTTACCTCAATAATCGATTGTGCCATATTACTCACCGGAAGCTATCTGTTGAAATTTGTTGTTGTTGACCCGCACCTTGTCACCGTCTTCCAGGTCCCTGGAAAGCGTGCGGTAGCTGCCGATCACCACTTCCTCACCGGCGCTGACGCCCGAAAGGATCTGGATATGGGTATTGTCGCTGATGCCGGTCTCCACTTCCTTGCGGACAGCCCGCCCCTCTTCAACAAGAAATACCACCTTGCGGAGGTCTTCCCGCGGTGCGATTGTGTTACGGCTGCCGGATCCGGAAGAGGCCTGGTCGGACGCATCCCCTTCTACGGAAGACGAATCACTCTGCGAATTAGTTTTGCCTGACGAACGGTCGTCTGCGAAATCGCGTACGGTTACGGCCTGGATCGGTACGGAGACCACATTGTAGGCCGTCTCGGTCTGGATATCCACGGTAGCCGACATCCCCGGCTTGAAGTTCGGTGAGAATTCCGCATCGGGATTTTCCGAAGTCGTGCGCTGTACAATTTCTTCTGAACCGGTCATATCGAGGTTGTGCGGGGTGATAATGCGTATCTTTACCTCGTAGTTGGTCACCTGCTCGTTAGTACCGGCGCCGGTAATTTCAGCAGAGTTGGCAATTTCTGTCACCACACCTTTAAAAGCACGGTCGGGATAGGCGTCGGCCTCGATATTGGTCGTATCACCCACAGATACGGTTACGATATCATTCTCATTAACCTGGACCTGGACCTCCATATGGTTCATATCGGCGATACGCATCAGCTCGGTACCGGTCATCTGGGTCTGGCCAAGCACACGTTCGCCCACTTCCACGGCCAGCTTGCTGATGGTACCGTCGCGGGGAGCGCGGATAATGGTCTTTTGCAATTCTTCCTTTGCCTGCTTCAGCTGCGCCTCGATGCTCTGTAGCTGGTACCGGGCCGCATTAAGGTTGGCCTGCTGGGCCTGGTAGTTGGTCTCGGCCTGGATAAAGTCGGCTTCGGAACTCACCTTCTTTTCGTATAACTGCTTCTGCTGCTTGTATCGAGATTCGGCCTCGAGAAGGCTTGCCCTGGCCTGTTCCACCCGCGCCTTCTGTGTAAGCAGCGTAGCGTTAATTTCGTCGATTCGCGCCTGGTAGATATCCGGCTTGATACGTACCAGCAGGTCGCCTTTACGTACGTAGTCGCCCTCCTTGACCGGGAGTTCGATAATCTCGCCCGACACTTCGGGACGAAGAATGACCTCTACTTCCGGCTGGATCTTTCCCGAGGCGGATACGATTTGTGTGATTGTTTTCAACTCGGCCTCGGCCGTTTCCACTTCGGTACCTTCATCGGCACCGCCGAGCCATCCCATCGCGCTGGCTAAAAGGCCTGCTGCGGCAAAAAAGCCGATCAGCCCCAACGCAATAAACATCAATTTCCTGGTTGAAGATTTCTTCCGTTTTGTCATATATGCCTAAAGTTTTACCTGAAAAATCCTGCTCCTAAAATGTAGTCTGTTAACTGTTAAGCCCTGTCAGAAATTGGTTTTCAGCTGTCAGTTATCAATTAATTGGTCAGTGAAATATTTTCATTAAGCCGGCCGATGTAATAATCCAATAGCTTCTGCTGGAAAATAAGCCGGAACAGTGCCTGTGCCCTGTTCGACTGCGCCTGAACGTACTGAGCGTTGGCGTCGCTCAATTCGATAAGCGTTCCCGCTCCCACTTCGTAGCGTTCCTGTTGTGTCTCATATGATTTTTCTGCGGCAACCAGCGCCTTTTGCGAAGATTCCAGCTGCTTCTTGTACGATTCGTAATCGTTGTACGCCTGGTTCACATCCTGTATGACCTGCAGCTCCGTATTCTCCAGGTTCAGCTGCGCATTGCGGTAGTTCACTTTCTGAGACTGAAGGTTGGTACGGCGGTTCAAACTGTTGAAAATCGGAATGCTGAGCGACAAGCCGACAGACTTGGTCACGTTTTGATCGAAAAACTGGTCGTCGAAGGGAAAGTCAACCTGGTCACTATAATCGGAATTGATGGATGCGGAAAGACTCAGCGACGGATAGAGGCTCCCGCGAGTGGAATTCAGCTGTTGCTTGATCGCCTGAATCGTATATTGCTCGCTTTTAAGATCCGAACGGTTCTGTAGCGCGGTAGAAACCAGCTCCTCCAGATCGTAGCTCCGCATCTGCCGGTCTTCGTCACCAATGTCGGGTGTGATAAATTCGTAATTATTCAATGGATCTACTTGCAGCGCCCTGAGCAGGTTCAGCTTGCTGGCGGCAAGTGCGTTTTCGGCATTCACTACCTGCAGTTCGTTGTTTGCAACCGTAGCTTCCTGGTTGTAGAGGTCTACGGTGGGGCGTGAGCCTACTTCCACTTGTGCGCGTACCTGTTCCAAAGTTTGCATAGAAGCGGACAGGTTTTCGCGGTTGATCTCAAGAAGTTCCTTGTCTAGCAGCACTTGCAAATATCGACTTGCTGTCTGGAAGATGATCGTCTCGCGCACACGTTGCAGGTTCTCTTCTTCCGACTGGGTATTGTAACGACTGCCCCTGAGGCTGCTTATATTCTCAAATCCCGAAAAGATCGGCATGCTCACATTGATGGAACCGTTAATACCGCGGTTTACCGTATTCACAAAGTTGTCGGTGCCGGGGATAAACTGGCTACCGGCCGTCCTTCCCGCCCTGGCGCTGGCGTTGATCGAGGGGAGAAAATCGGCCATCTCGCTAAGCTCGCGGTCTTTGGCCAGATCCAGATTGTTGCTGGCAACTTTGAGCTGGTAGTTATTCTTAAGTGCGATCTCGATAGCTTCTTCCAGGCTGATTTGTTGCGTCTCCTGTGCCCTGGCAGAAAGTTGTAATCCCATACAAATGATGAGTAATAGAATCCCTTTACGCATAAAGCTTAGCTGATTTAAATTTGGATTGGATTGCAATTCGTGGTCTTACACGATTAACGAAAAGTATAGTTACAGGAATAGATTATTTTTTTGAAGCGGAGGGTTCCTTGATCAACCGGATTTAATCTTTTTTTACACCGTTGGTCTTGGGCACTACTTCCTCTTTTGCCTGGCCGAGAAAATTTTCGAGATAGTCGGCCGCAAGCGCTATACCCTTCTTGGTAGCTATTCTCTTGAGCTCATACCAGAGCGCGGAACCCAGTTCCGAAGACGAGCCTGATTTGTCTCCCTTTCGTGAACCGCTGTGACCTGCCAGAAAACCGATAAGCACCGAAGCGCCTACCACTTCTATCGGGTGCCGCTTGATAAAGCCTACGGGGTCGAGGCTGTCGCTGACGTCCGTACGCATCCGGTCGAGCGAATTGTCCAGCTCGCCCTGGATCTTGTCCAGTTCCGCTTCCAGTTCTTTTTTCTTCTGTTCCAGCTTGTCCATTTTATCTTTTGACATGACAGTAGCCCTATCTATACAGTTTTTTCATTTTGGCCTTCGGTCAGCCGGGGCTGATCGTCACTCTCGCCCTCCCGGCCATTCTGGTTCAGCGCCTCCATAAACTCATTTTCAAAACGGTCTTTAAGGCTTTCGAACATACTCTTCGGTTTCAAAAAGTAGAAAAGAAAACCCAGAACCAAAAGAGGTACCGATACGAGCACGTAGCCGAGGCTCCTGTTGCCCAGCAGCTCTCCGAGATAGATCGCCAGCGCCACCAACAGGAAAGAGAAACCGCCGAACAGCAAAAAGATGCCGGTCATCCGGTGAGTGGTTTCCGCCAGCCAGCCTGAGACCTGCTCGCCGACATTCAGCAACAACAGTTCCGCCCGCTTCTCAATATAGTTTTTGAGGTCAGCGGAGATGGTCTTAAGGCGTTCGCCCAGTCGGTCTGAAGTTCGGTCCGTCATAGCTGTCTCAATTTCAATCGTCGGAGCTCAGAAGTTTGCCCAGTACATAACCGGCAAGAAGGCCGGCGGCCACACTTTTAATGGGATGTTTGCGGATGGTGTGCTCGGCACGGTCTTTCAGTTCGTCGATACGCTGGGCCAGCTCTTCATCCTCGACAATCCGGCGCCCACGGTCAAGTGCTTCGTCAAGACGCCTGTTCAGGTTTTGAAGTATTTCTTCGTTCATGAAATAGAGTACTTTGTTACCGGTGCATTACCCTCTTATTATAAGGAATAAAAACGATAACCTAATGAATAGATTGCCTATTCGTAGCGGAGGCTCTCGATGGGATCGAGCTGGGCGGCCTTATAGGCGGGATAGACTCCGAATACCAGTCCTATGACCAGCATGCCGAAGAAGCCCATCATTACGGCCCATATCGGTATAACCGGCTCGGTCTCGATCCAGAGGGCCATGCCGTTCCCGGCCAGGATACCCAGGGCCATGCCGATGATGCCGCCTAGCTGACAGATGAAGACCGCCTCGGTAAGAAACTGCGAGACGATGGCCTTGCGGGTCGCCCCCACGGCCTTGCGGATGCCGATCTCGCGGGTTCGCTCGGTCACCGACACCAGCATGATGTTCATCACGCCGATACCGGCGCCGAAAAGGGTAATACCGCCGATGATAAAACCGATGGCATAGAGAATGCCGGTAAAGTTGTCGAAGGTGCCGGCAAGGCTGTCGTTGGTCTCGATCTCAAAATCGTTTTCCATGCCGGGCGCCACCTTGCGGATCACGCGCATGAAGCCCGTGACCTCGTCAATGGTCGCTTCAACCAACTCCATGGCGGGCGCCTTTACCTGGATGTCGATATTGCGGTCGGCGCCGTATACTACGATGGCCGTCGTATAGGGTATCAATACGAATTTGTCGAGCGACTGCCCGAAGATGCTACCTTTCTCTTCCAGCAGGCCGATAACACGGTACTGGTGGCCGGCGATACGGATGTGCTTGCCAAGCGGATATTCATTCTTGAAGAGGTCGGCCTGGATGTCGCTTCCGATAATGGCGTAGGGACGGCGGTACTCTATATCTTCGGAGTTGAAGTTTCGGCCGTCCTGAATCTCATAGGCGTTATTATTGAGATAATATTCGTTGCTTCCGACAATACGGACATTGGGATCGGTATCTTCGTCGCCGTAAGAGACACTGGTAAAGTCGAAGGTCTCATCGGGGCTTACGTCTTTGGCCAGTCTTAGCCGTTCCTGCAACTCTTCGAGCGTAGTAAAGTCGATATCCATGCGGTTGCGCAGGCTGCGGTCGCGGTCGCCAATCTGCACCGAAGGACTCTTGGACACATTGATCACATCACCGCCCATGAGGCTCATGGTATTCTGGAAAAAGTTGTCGAGCACGGCTACGGCAGTGGTAGAGACGATTACGGAGAATACCCCTACCACCAGCGCCAGTAGCGTCAGTGCCGAACGCAGCTTGTTGGCGCGAAGCGAATCAAATGCCTGTGCAAAAACCTCTTTGATATTCATGCTTATTCGTATCTGAGTGATTCAATGGGGTCCGACTTGGCGGCCTTGAAAGCGGGGATAAACCCAAATGTAAGACCGACGAGCGAACAGAGTATAAACGCAAAGACCACTACGCTGATGTCGATGGTGGCGATAAAGATCTGGTTGATAAGTACGCTCAACGGATAGGCCAGCGCAAGGCCGACCAGTCCACCCATGAGACACATTACGACCGCCTCGATCAGGAACTGGTAGAGGATCTCCCAGGCTTTGGCACCCACGGCCTTGCGGATGCCGATCTCTTTGGTACGCTCGCGAACCGAAACGAACATGATGTTCATTACCCCGATGCCGCCGATGATCAGCGAGAGCGCCGTCAGCGCACCGCCTACCACATAGAGGCCCGCCTTAAACGACTCCAGCTGCTGCTTGAAAGCTTCGGGCTTGTTGATGGCAAAATCGTTGTCTTCGGTGGCATCCAGCCCGCGGATTCGGCGCATGATGCCTTCAATCTCGTACTCTCCCTCCTCGGCAGCGGCATCGCTGGGAAATTTTACCGCCAGCTGTATGCCGCTGCGAAGGCCGAAAATTTGTCCATAGGCGGTGATAGGCGTGATAGCCCGGCTGTCCATGTCGGCCAGGCCCAAAAACTTGCCCTGTTTTTCCAAAAGGCCGATAACGCGGAATTTCTGTCCGCCTACCCTAATCTCTTTGCCAAGAGCGTCTTCCTGCTCAAAAAGTTTTTCGGCTATAGTGGCACCCAGTACCGTCACCTTGGCCGCGCGGCGGACCTCCTCGGCTGTAAAGACCCGCCCGCTCTCCACCGAAAGGCCGGCCGTATCGAAATAGCGGTCGGTGACCCCGGCCATAAAAACGCCTTCTACCGACTGGTCCTGGTAGCGGATGGAAGTGCCTGTTGCCGCAGCCGCAGATACATAGGAGGCCAGCCGGCTTGACTCCCGGATCTCATCCACATAACTCAACTTCATATCGCGGCGGTTACGGTATTCCCACCATTTGTAATCGGCGCCGCCGCCCCAGGGCTGCTTTTCCACGTACACCACATTCTGGCCCATCATAGCCATACTCTTCTCGAATTCGGCATCCATGCCGTTGCTGATGGCATTCATAAGGGTCACCATCACGATACCGATGATGATGCAGAGCGTGGTGAGAACGGAACGGGTCTTATTGATAGCCAGCGCACCGAGGGATATCTTCAGTCCCTCCCATGTACTGGTCAATAATCTGGAAATTTTAAGCATTGCCCCTTTTTTTGCGTTAATCAATGGGACTGTTACGAGATTTAAACTAATTCGTTACAGCATTAATTGCTTATTTTTCGCTGCAATGAATTTGAATTATATTAAACACCAAATTCAACGATTCCAAAGAAGATGACTTTAGATGTTTTAGCTTTTGCCGCCCATCCCGACGACACCGAACTGTGTTGTGGAGGTACGCTGGCGGCGTTGGTCAACCGGGGCAAAAGAGTAGGTGTAGTAGACTTCACTCGTGGCGAAATGGGCAGCCGCGGCACACCGGAACAGCGGATGAAGGAATCTGAAAACGCCTCAAAGATCATCGGCCTGTCGGTCCGGGAGAACCTCGGCCTTCCCGACACACAGCTTGACAACAGGCCGGATTACCGTGAGCAAATCATCCGTAAAGTGCGGCAGTATCGTCCTCATATCTGCCTGGTGGGCGCTCCTTCCGATCGCCATCCCGACCACGGCAATGCTACCCGCCTAGCGCTCGACGCCATCTTCTACAGCGGACTCGTTAAGGTCGAAACCCAAGATGATGAGGGCAACGCCCAGGAACCCTGGCGGCCTTCCCACCTGCTGCACTATATGCAGGACCGCCCCTTCGAGCCCGACCTCGTTTTTGACATTACCGAAACATTTGACACCAAGAAAGAAGCCATCCTTGCTTTTAATACGCAGTTTAATGTATCCGATCCGGGTGATGAGCCGGAGACCTATATCTCGAGCGAATCTTTCTTTAAGGGCATCGAAGCCCGTGCCCGGCACTACGGCCACCTGATCGGCGCCGAATACGGCGAGCCCTTTCAATACTGGAACGGCCCCCTGCCCTTCGGTTCGTTTGATTCGCTTTTTGAGGTCGAGCCCAAGAGATGATAGGGGGTTCCGAGCAAACCCATCTGATCGCTTGCAGCGATCTGATGGGTAAAATTCAACCGTCCGACCGCTCCACATCAGAAAAATGCTGGGTAATCGCATTCAGCAGGAAATCGTGAATCTCGGGATTACCCGCAACGATACGGCGCCCGAAGAGCCAGTTGCTCCCCTTCTGCCAGTCGGAAATTTTGCCGCCCGCCTCCTGAACGATCAGGCTGCCCGCCGCCACATCCCAGGGATTGAGCGCATATTCATAAAAGCCGTCGAACCGCCCGCACGCCACGCAACAAAGATCGTAAGACGCCGCCCCGGGCCTGCGCACGCCCTGTGTGCGGTACATCAGCCACTCGAACATGCGGAGATAGTTATTTACCAGGCTCATATCGTTATAGGGAAAGCCGGTACCGATAAGAGAGTACTTCGGCTCGTTGACCTTTGAAACACTGATGGGTTCTCCGTTCAGGAAGGCCCCCTTTCCCCTCACCGCGGTAAAGCATTCGCCCTTGTTCGCTTCCAGCACCAAGGCTATTTTGGCTTCCTGCTCTTCCCAGAGAGCAATAGAAACGCAGAAAACGGGAAAACCGTGGGCAAAGTTTGTGGTCCCGTCGATGGGATCGATCAGCCAGGTACGCTCTTCGGGGAGGATCTGCTGATGCGCGGTCTCTTCGGCGAGCACCTGGTCATCGGGAAAAGCTCCCCGAATAACACTCAGAATCTTCTTCTCAGCTGCCAGGTCGGCGTCCGTTACCAGGTCGTTTTTGCCTTTGAAGCTTATTTCAAAATCGTTTTTTTGGTGGAAGCCGAGAATAATTTCGGCAGCCGCTTCGGCCGCTTTTTTTGCTGTTTCAAGTTCGTCGGAGTAATCGGGCATGGTTTGGAGTTGTCAGCTTTCAGCCATCAGCTGTCAGTTCGTCGTTCAATTCGGTTTAAAATATACTGAAAACCGACGGCTGACAGCTGAAAGCTATTCTTCGCCTTTCATTTTGTATTCGAAAACTTTTTCGGAGACACGCTGGGCGGAATCGGATTCGGGATCGGGGAACAGCTCGTCGAGGGTGGACTGCTGCAGGATGGTGCGTTGCCGGCCGGCCTCTTTCATCGACTTCATGACCGACTTTTTTTCATCGCCCTCGGCTTTTTTGTAGCGCTCGTAAAGCTTAAGCTGCAGGCGGTCCAGGTAGTGCATCTTCAAGGCCTTAAGGGCACCCTTGGCGGTCATGTAGGGATTTTTGTCCCGCTTGTACTGGATGCC
>CAYWDK010000051.1:11563-12921 GCA_964457025.1 uncultured Balneolaceae bacterium
GCTTCCCGCTCGGCGTAGCGCTTCTCCCGGCGTTTGGCACGCTTGCGTTCTTCTTCGAGCTCTTGCAGAATTTTTCCCAACTCCTCAAAAAGGGCGCGGTCGCCCACCTTGACCAGGCCGTTGAGATGCTGTACGTAGGTCTCGCGCGAAACCTGGTCGGGCATATGGGCTATGCTTTCGAGGGCTTCGCTGATCACGCGCTTCTTCTGCGCGGGGTCGTCAAGCTTCCCTTCGGCCTCGGCTTTGTGGATAAGATAGTTGAGAAAATCTTCCGACTCTTCATTCTTCAGTTCCAGAAAAGAGTCTTTACCGAACTGGCGGACAAAGGAGTCCGGATCTTCACCCTCCGGCAGCTCCAGCAGCTTGACGTCCATCCCTTCCTCCAGAGCAATGTTGATGCCGCGCTTCATGGCGGCCTGTCCGGCGGAATCGGAATCGTAAATCATGGTGATGACCTCGCCGTAGCGGTGCAATACCTTCATCTGCTGCGGCGTCAGCGAAGTACCGCTGGAGGCCGCCACATTGTTGATGCCGTGCTGCTGCAGGGAGATGACATCGGTGTAACCCTCCACCAAAATTACTTCGTCGCTTTTGCGGATGTCGTTCCTGGCGAAGTTGACGCCGTAGAGTACTTCGCTCTTGTTGTACACCTTGGTCTGCGGCGAGTTGATATATTTGGCGCTCTTCTCATTGCCCAGCACCCTTCCGGCAAAAGCGATCACTTTGCCCGAGGGATTGAATATAGGAAACATCAGCCGCCCACGGAAGGTGTCATAGAAGCCCTCTCCCCGCTGACTGGGTTTCACCAGCCCCGCCTCGATCAGGTACTGCTCGTTGAGGCCGGAATCGGTGGCGGCGCGATAGAGCTTGTCGCCGTCGGCCGGCGAATAGCCCAGGCCGTACTTCTTCATAATCTTGCGGTCGTAGCCGCGCTTGGCCAGGTACTGCCGCGCATCTTCAGCCTGCTCGCTCTCCATCAGGTGGCGGTGGAAAAAGACACCGGCATAGCGCAATGCGTGATAAATGCCTTCGCGGAGGTGGTGCTCCTCATCAAATTCCGGGTCTTCCTCTTTTGGAAGAGAGACGCCGTAGCGGTCGGCCAGCGAACGGAGCGCTTCGGTAAAGCCGACGCCCTCCATATCCATTACAAAATTGAATACGTCGCCCGACTCCCCGCAGCCGAAGCATTTATAGATTCCCAGATCGGGCGTGACGTGAAAAGAAGGGGTATTCTCGTCGTGAAAGGGACACAGTCCTTTCCAGCTGCGGCCGGAGCGCTTGAGTTTTACATAGTCTCCCACCACTTCGACCAGGTCGGCCGCCTCGCGTACTTCCTCTTTTTTGTCGTCGGGAATCAT
>CAYWDK010000052.1:0-9246 GCA_964457025.1 uncultured Balneolaceae bacterium
CCTGGCGGAGAATCTCGAAATCATCCAGAAAGGCAAGAAGACGCGGTACCCGCTGTTGGATGAGTCACTTGAAGACTACAAGGGAGTAATTTACGCCTCCGAAATGCTGGCGGATATCGAAGCTCTTCGTGAAGCCAAGCTGCTGCTCAGCGACTTAAGCCGGCCGGTTATGTCGGTACCTCCGGATATGCCGGTAAGCGAACTCATCGACCTGTTCCAGCAAAAGCATCAGGAGCTGGCGCTTATCAGGGAGAACGACGCTATCGAGGGTTTGGTAACCATCACTGATACACTTGAGACTATTGTCGGGAGTGCCGAGGATCCGATGGACGTAGAAGAGCAGCAAGACTGACCGGGCGCATCTTCCAACAACTTTTTACAAACCCCGGTTGAAATATGAACGCCCTTTTGATAACCTGATTCGACTGTATGAATCAAATCTTTTCTTTAAACCAAACAGGGATATGATGAGTAATTCGAATCCGGTATTTAAGATAATGGGACAGGCCTTTTTTGCCTTCCTGCTGATTGCGACGGCCTTTGTTACGGAAGCCCCGGCACAGAAAGTTGATATGGAAAAACTGAAGGGGATGGAGCCCCGTAATATCGGTCCGGCCGGTATGAGCGGGCGTATTACGGCCATTGATGTAGTCTCCTCCAACCAGGATATTATGTATGTGGGATCCGCTTCCGGAGGCATGTGGAAATCGGTTAGCGGCGGTGTTGACTGGGAGCCTATTTTTGATGAAGAAGGGGCTGCTTCGATAGGAGCCATTGACATCTACCAGAAAAATCCCAGTATTATCTGGGTAGGTACTGGAGAAGGAAACCCCAGAAACAGCCAAAGCCAGGGTGCCGGCGTCTATAAGAGTATCGACGGAGGACGCAGTTGGCAGTATATGGGACTGGAAAATACGCGAACCATTCACCGGGTGATCATCCATCCCGACAATCCCGATATCGTCTATGTAGGCGCGCAGGGAAATGCCTGGGCCGATACCGAAGAACGTGGTGTTTATAAGACTACCGACGGCGGCAAGACTTGGGAAAAGATTCTTTACAACAACAACCGGACCGGTGTGGGTGATATGGTCATGGATCCGACCAACCCCAACAAGCTTTTTGTGGCCATGTGGGAGTACCGGCGCTGGCCGTGGTTTTTTGAGTCCGGCGGAGAAGGCTCCGGTTTGTATATGACCCTTGACGGCGGAGAGAGCTGGAAGGAATTGACTTCCGAAGACGGGCTGCCCGAAGGTGAGCTCGGCCGTATGGGCCTGGCCATTGCTCCAAGCAATCCGGACAAGGTCTATGCCATTATCGAGTCTAAGGAAAATGCCATTTACCGCAGCACCGACGGTGGATACAAGTGGGAGAAACGGCAGACCTTCGAAGATGATTCGGATGTAGGTAACCGTCCCTTCTACTATGCCGAGATTTATGTGGACCCATTCAACGAGAACCGGGTTTTCAGTATCTACACCTATATGTCCGAAAGCATCGACGGGGCCAAATCCTTTGAAAGCCTCTATCCCTACTATAACTGGGTACACCCCGACCACCACGCCTTCTGGCTGAGCGAAACCTCCGAAGGTTTTATGATTGACGGAAATGACGGTGGGTTGAATATTACCTATGACGGAGGCAAAAACTGGCGCTTCATACCGAACCTGCCCGTCGGACAGTACTACCACGTGAATGTGGATATGGAGATTCCCTACAACGTCTATGGCGGCATGCAGGACAACGGTTCCTGGCAGGGCCCCGCCTATGTATGGCGTTCGGGCGGCATCCGGAATGCCTACTGGGAAGAGCTGTTCTTTGGCGACGGATTTGATGTAGTTATTGATAAGAGCAACTCCCGTTACGCCTATGCCATGTCACAGCAGGGTAACATCGGCCGGGTTGACAGGCAGACGGGCAGCGCCCGTTTCGTGCAGCCCACGCATCCCGAAGGTGAGCAGCTTCGCTTCAACTGGAATGCGGCTCTGAACTTCGATCCCTTCGACGAAGAGACGATCTATTTCGGCAGCCAGTATGTGCATAAAAGCACCGACCGCGGCGAAACGTGGGAGATTATCTCACCCGATATGACGACTGACGATCCGGAAAAGCAGAAGCAGCATGAAAGCGGCGGCCTGACGATGGATGCTACCGGTGCGGAGAACTTCACAACCATCCTTGCGATCGAACCCAGTCCGGTTGAGCAGGGTGTCATCTGGGTAGGAACCGACGACGGGAAAGTCCATATCACCCGCGACGGCGGCGAAAACTGGACCGACCTGACTCGCAACCTGAGAGGGGTACCGGAAGGCAGCTGGGTGGCACAGGTCAAAGCCTCCAACTTCAATGCCGGCGAAGCCGTTGCCGTCATCAACAACTACCGGCGCGGTGACTGGGGTACCTACGTGCTGCGAACCACCAACTACGGACGCAGCTGGAGCAACATTGCCGAAGATAAGGGCCTGGAAGGCTATGCCCTTTCCTATGTGCAGGATCCGGTTGAGGAAAACCTGGAATTTATCGGGACCGAGCTGGGACTCTACTTCAGCATTGACAAAGGCAGAAGCTGGACGCGCTGGACCAATGGCTACCCGACGGTGTCTACCTATGATATGGTGATCCATCCCCGCGAGCACGACCTTGTGATCGGCACTTTCGGACGCTCGTTTTGGGTGCTGGATGACATACGCCCGCTACGCGAGCTGGCTGCAGAAGGTGCCGATGAACTGAACAAGGCGATCAAGGCTTTCCCCACGCCGGACGCTTATCTCGCTGAATGGCGACAGGCTGCAGGTACCCGTTTTTCTGCTGACGGTATGTATTCAGGAGAAAACCGTACTTCCGGAGCGCGTCTAACCTATTCAGTAAACCCCGATGCGCTTCCGAAAGAGGAAGGCGAGGAGTCCGGTTCCGACAATGAGAAAAAAGAGAAAGTGAAGATCGAGGTGTTCGATGCTTCAGGGACCAAGATCCGGACCCTGGAAGATACACCAGAGCACGATGGCGTGAACCGTACGCGCTGGGGACTGGACCACAAAGGCGTGCAAAATCCCAGCCGGGAGAAGCCGCGCCCCCGTTCTACCGAGCCCGGAGGCCGGGACGTACTGCCGGGCACCTATAAGGTGAAATTCACTTATGGCGATTTCTCGGATTCCACTATGGTGACCGTGCATACCGATCCGCGCATTGAGATGCCGGTATCGGCACTGCGTGCCACTGCCGAGCTGCGCTCTGAGCTGGATTCGCTTCGTTCCCGGATGGCCGACGCTACCTTGCAGCTGGCAGAAGCGCTTGAGATCGTCGAAATGAATGAGAAGCTAGCCTCCTCCGACAGCCGCGGCAAGGACGAGCTGGAAGCGTTGAATACGGCAAATAAAGAGACCAAAGAGAAGATTGTCGACTTGCAGGACATGGTATTTGGCGAGGAAGATGACCGGCAGGGTATTACGGACAATCCGAATATTACGGTGATGAACCGACTGTTCGCTCCCTTCCGTTATCTAGGCGGTGATTATAACGGTCCCGGCGAAACGGAAGAGAACCTGTTGCGTCTTGCACGCGAGGCTGTAAACGATGCCGTTTCCAAGATCAACACTTTCTTTGAGAATGACTGGCCGGCCTATAAGTCGACCGTGGAAGAGGCTGACCTGAGCCCCTTCAAGGAGTTCGAGCCGGTCAGAATGAACTGATGTCCTTCTGGTATCTATCTTTAAAATGAAAGCCCTCCCTGCCGGAGGGCTTTTTTATTGGGAATTTTTGCAGGAATCTGCCACCTTAAGTAACATATGACGAAACATGACTAAAGAGTATAGCTATGGAATCATTTATCGACTTTTTTAGCGACCTGCCCACCACCTTTCGGGCGGGGCTGCTGATTGGCGGTATCTTCCTCTTTTGGATTCTGGAAGGGGTATTTCCGCTTTTTGATTTCCGGTACAGGAAAATTAACCATGCATTAAAGAACTTTGTTCTTACGGGCTTCTTTATGGTAATCGGCTTGGGTTTTGCCGGTATTTTGCTGTGGTCGTCGGACTATGTAACCGCCAACAATTTTGGTGTTCTTCAGTGGGTAAGCATGCCGCTTTGGCTGCAGGCTGTAATGGGGGTGATGCTCCTTGACTTTTTTGGCGCCTACCTGATCCACTGGATCGAGCACAAGGTTCGCTTCCTATGGAAATTTCATCTGGTACATCATACCGATACCAATGTAGATGTGACCACAGGACTCAGGCACCATCCGGGCGAGGCCGTCTTCCGCATGATCTTTACCATCATCGGCGTGATTGTTGTCGGTGCACCTATCTGGATCGTATTTCTCTACCAGAGCATTTCGGCGCTCTTTGCGCATCTGACGCATGCCAACATTCAGATGCCGAAGAAGGTGGACCGGGCGCTCTCTTATGTCTTCATCACTCCGCTGATGCACAAAGTGCACCATCACTACACCCAGCCGCTCACCGACACCAACTACGGAAACATCTTTGCGATATGGGACCGCCTGTTCGGTACCTTTGCCGAAGTAGAGGATACCTTGCAGCTAAAGTACGGTATCGATACGCATATGGAGCCGGAAGAGCACGATAATCTGGGTAACCTGTTCAAGATACCCTTCCAGCCCTACCGACCTCCGCGCGGTTCCAAATTCGGGGAGGAAGACGAACCAAATCTATTGACTGATGAGTGAGGCAGCCTTACTAATCACTTATTTTTATACAATTTCCAGCCTAAACTCAGCAACAGGCCCGCGCCCACAACAATACCTGTGCCCAGCGGATTAAGCCAGAGGTATTCTATGCTTTTCTCGAAGCCGGCGGGGGTCTCGTTCCAGGGCATCACGAAGCGGAGTGCGCCTGTCTCAGGATTGTCGAAGAGTCGGTCGAACAGAAAGACCGTGCTCATGCCGCAGATGAGTCCGCCGAGGGCCCCGAAGCCGTTGGCCCGTTTCACCCAGAGCAACAGGATGAATACACCCAGAATGGAGCCGTAGAAATAGCTGCCGATCTGGTTGACCAGCTCGATGATTGACTGTGTCTCTCCCAGCGCCAGGGCGGCCAGGGTGGCAAGCAATCCCCAGAAGACCGTGGCGGTACGTGAGGATTTCAGGTACCAGGCCTCGCCGCGTTCTTTCTTGTTCAGCCGCTTGTACCAGTCGACGATGAAGACGGTGGATAGGGCATTCAGCTCGCTGTCGATGCTGGAGAGGGCCGCGGCGAAGATTCCGGCCACGATCAGCCCGATGATGCCGATGGGAATTTCATTAAGGATGAAAAAGGGGAAGATATAGTTGGTGTCGTTGAGGCTGGACTGTGTGATGCGCTCCTGTCTCTTGAGTTCGGAATCGCGAATCTCGTTCAGATAGGCATCTGCCTCAATAAAAGCCTGTGCATTACTTTCTGTTTTGTTTTCCAGCAGTTGCCGGGCGGCCTGTCGGCGGTCCATATAGGAAGTCTGGTACTCCTGTTCCAGCAACTCGCCGGCGATGACCTCTTCCTGCTGGACGCTGCCGGCTTCCACATCCACTGCGCGGAAGCTGAGGGGTGCCGGGCCGAAGATGTAGAACACATAGAGCATGACGCCCAGTAACAGGATGAAAAACTGCATGGGCACCTTGGCGTAGGCTGTCAGCAGCAGCGACTTTCGGGCGTCTTTCAGCGATGCTGCGGTAAGGTAGCGCTGCACTTGGGTCTGGTCGGTACCGAAGTAGGAGAGCATCAGGAAGATGGCGGCGATCATCCCGCTCCAGACGTTGTACTTTTCGCTCAAGTCGAAATTGAGATCGATGGCCTCCAGCTTGCCGAGGGTTCCGGCCAGGTAGAGGGAGTCGGAGAAGGAAACATCCTCCGGCAGCTGGAACTGTATCCATATAAAGCAGAAGGCTAAGCCGAATATCATAACGGCCATCTGCTTGACGTCGGTCCGGATCACCCCTGTGATACCTCCGATCATCGTATAAAGCGTGGCGGTGACCCCGATAATGAGTATGGTCGGCGTCAGCGGGAAGCCGAGCAGCAATGCCAGCACATAGGAGGGGGCGGCAATGACCGTGCCGAGTGCCAGTCCCCGGGAGATCAGAAACAGCAGGCTGGTAAAAAGACGGGTTGATAGGCCGAAACGCTCCTCCAGCACTTCATAGGCGCTGAAATTTTTCATCCGGTGAAAGAAGGGAACCAGCGTCATGCAGATGATGATCATGGCAAAAGGAATGCCTAGATAGGTCTGCACGAAGCGCATGTCTTCCACATAGGCCTGTCCCGTGGTACCGATGAAGGTTATGGCAGAGGCCTGCGTGGCCATTACCGAAAGGCCCATCGCCCACCACGGCATGGAGCGGTTGGCCAGGAAAAAGCCTTCGATATTGTGCGACTGGCGCCCCTGACGGCTTCCGTCCCAGATGGTATATCCCAGAAAAGCGATCAGTACGAGCCAGTCGATCCAGTGCATGGCGGGAGGGTCAGATGGGAGTGTTAAAAAGCCAGGTGAACAGCCCCAGCAACAGAACATAGACTATGCCAAGAATAAATACGAAGCGGTAGGTGCGCTTCCAGTTTGTCTGGTCGGGGTGCTGTTCCATAGCGGATATCCGTTTAGAATTGTATGGATAATAGCAGAATCCGCTATAAATACAAATTCCGGAGGGCTTAAACGGATTCTTTTAACACTTCCAGAAGCGCCTGCATGTCCGCTTCGGTATTGTAGACGTTGGGGGAGATGCGGATGGCATTGCCGCGCACCGAGACGTGGATTTTGCGCTCTTTGAGCCTGTCGCTCAGCTCTTTGGGCCTGATGTGCTCCGGCAGACGGATACCGAAGAGATGGTGGCTTCGCCATTTGGGATCTTCAATGGTATAACCCAGTTCCGGCAGTTCCTTGACCAGCTTCCCTGTTAGGGTCTTGCAGTAGTCCTGTATGCCGGCCGGATCCCACTCAAGGATCTGTTCCAAGGCGGCGATCATCATGGGCACTCCGATGAAGTTGGCACTCTCGCCCATGTCGTAGCGGATGGCGCCGGGCTGATAGTCGTCTTCGTAGTTGACGAGCCCGGCAAAGTCTTCGCTGTTTTTACGCTTTAGCCACCCCTCTTCCAAAGGCACGCCGCTGTCGAAGCGCGGACCGAAATAGCCCATTGCCATGGTATAGGGACCCATCAGCCATTTGTATCCTGCCGAAATTACGGCGTCGGCCTGCACCTTTTGCTGGTCGAAGGGCAGGGCGCCGATCGACTGGGTTCCGTCTATGGCAAAGTAGGCGTCGTGTTGCCGGGCTTTTTGTCCGACGGCTTCCAGGTCGAAGAGGGTACCGTCGGCCCAGTGGATGTTGCCCAGGGCGACCAGCAGGGTGTCAGAGTCGATGGCATCCAGTATTTTAGCATTCCATTTTTCTCCTCGGCTAGAGAAGCCTTCGGGTGCATCCACAATCTCCAGGCGGCAGTTGTTCTCCCTGCAGAAGCGCATCCAGGGATAGACGTTGCTGGGGAACTGCTCGCCGGCTACGACGATCTTTTTGTTGGCAACATTTTCGCGCGGAAGGTTTCGGGCTACCGTCGACAGCCCGTAGGAGGCCGCGGTAAGCAGGGCGATGCGCTGAGGGTCATCGGCATTGATCAACTTGGCATAGAGTTCACGCAACCGGTGTCCGTCGGTGAAGAAGTCCTGCGAGGAAATGTGCCAGGGTTCCCTTTTTGCGCGCATGCCTTTCAGTCCGGCCTCCTCTACCGACTTCAGCAGGGGCGAGAAGTAGGCGCAGTTGATGTAGTGTTCGTCATCGGGTAGCGAAAAAAGGTGTTTCTGGCAGTCCATATCAGTTGTCGGCTTTCAGGGAGTCGGTTATTCTAAAGCTTTCGGGGCCAAATTGAAAGAGAATATCCAAAATGCTGCACCAGGGTTCAAATCCGTCGAAGTGCTGGTGGTATTCGGGATGGGTGAAGTCCGGCTCGCTTTTTATTTGCGCCTGGCGCAGGTAGTGGCGGCTGTCGTGCTCCTGGAAGAGCACATCGGCGCCTAGGCGTTGGGCAAAGGCGTCGGGGTCGGAACTATAATTCTCAAAGTCGCTTGCAAACTCATAGTCGATTTTGATATCCATAAAGCGCAAGAGCCTTTTCTGGATATAGAGCACAAAGGGCATCAGGTAGTCATAGCCGGCAGCAGCCGATTCAAAGTCGGACCGGATTTCCGGCTCGTAAAAGTCGTAATAGATACTGTTGCGGTAGTTGTACTCCAGGCTGCGCAACAGGGGCGAGGCCCAGTCTTCAGAGTGGTCGATGCGTACCTTGTCGACGGCTTTTTTCCGGTCTTTGGTCAGTACGGGAATGTTGATCCATTGCGTCCCTTCCGGCGTGCGGATCTGCGCCCGGTGTACCCGGCTCTTGCGCGACCATTCTTCGACATCCAATAGTACAATCCGGTCGGCCTGCAGCATCACGGCCAGGTCGTAGAGGTTCGGGGCGAATTGGGGGAGAAGCAGGGCTAGTTTCATTTTTTGTTTTACCACTAAGGCTTTTAATGCGTAATGAGTAATGCGTAATACATTTTGCCGGAATTTGTATTTACACAGAGATTATTTTCTGAGGTATGAAGATCTTCTTTCACTAACAATTGTTAAGAGTAGCTTTGTTATTTCTGTAAGCAAACTAATTCTATGTGTTGTTGTTTTGGCACCTAAAATGTGACGGCTTTTAAAATACCAATCTTTTGCCTCTCGTGTAGAACCCAAAGCTATTTCATAAAATCTTGCCTGCTCCTTGTGAGAACTTCGTGAATAACCTTCGGCTATATTTGCGCTAATTGAACCGACAGATCTGTACAGTTGATCTGATAGTGAATATAGTCTCCTCGAAAGTATTGGTTTAACATCCTTCCAACATAGCTCAGAACTAAAAAGGGCGAGCCTGTAAACTTTTAGGCTCCAGACAGCGTCTTCAGAAATATCCTTCGGGATATTCTCAATCCAATTTTCATAATCCATAGTCTTCAAATTAGTTACCAGGCAGATGTTCGGTTAAGCATTAAGCATTACGAATTGCGCATTAAATAAACCATTTCAAGTAAGACCCAAAAGCGAGGCATTACTTACAAGCTATTTTCCCTTACTCGTCACTCCTTACTCCTCACTCGTCATCGTAAAGAATTAGCACTCCTCGCGCAGAACCCTTATTTTTGAGGGCTCTGAAACCGGAATTTTATTTAAGTATTTATATCACTTTATGGAAGGTACTGTACGCGTACGTTTTGCCCCCTCGCCTACGGGTTT
>CAYWDK010000052.1:9346-12725 GCA_964457025.1 uncultured Balneolaceae bacterium
ATCACTTTATGGAAGGTACTGTACGCGTACGTTTTGCCCCCTCGCCTACGGGTTTGTTGCATATAGGCGGACTCCGAACCGCACTCTATAACTATCTGTTTGCCAAAGGTCATCCGGGAGGCGTCTTTGTGCTTCGCATCGAAGACACCGACCAGAGCCGTTATGTGGAGGGTGCTGAAGAGGATATTGTGGAATCGCTGGTGTGGGCCGGAATGGATTTCGACGAAGGACCGGGCAAGCCCGGAGGAGTAGGTCCCTACCGCCAGAGCGAGCGCAAGGATATGTACCGGCAGTACGCCGAACAGCTGGTGGAGCAGGGCTACGCCTATTACGCCTTCGATACGGTTGAGGAACTGGACGACATGCGCGAGCGTCTGCAGAAGTCGGGCAATCCCTCGCCCAAATACGATGCCATCACCCGCATGTCGATGAAAAACAGCCTGACTCTTCCGCAAGAGGAAGTAGAGAAGAAACTGGAAGAGGGCGAGGAGTACGTCATCCGCCTGAAGGTACCCCGTAGGGAAACCATCCGCTTTGAGGACGAGATTCGTGGTTTCGTCTCTTTCGAGAGCAAAGGACTGGACGACCAGGTGCTGCTCAAATCGGACGGCATGCCGACCTACCACCTGGCCAATGTGGTGGATGACCACCTGATGAAGATCACACACGTGATCCGAGGCGAGGAGTGGCTCAGCAGCGCGCCCAAACACATCCTGATGTATGAATATTTCGGATGGGAGCCACCCAAAATGGCGCACCTGCCGCTTATCATGTCGCCGAGCGGAGGCAAACTCTCCAAGCGCAAGGCCGAGAGCGAAGGCATCCCCATCAATACCAAAGATTATATCGAACAGAAGTTCGAACCGGAGGCGCTGGTTAACTTTCTAGCCTACCTGGGATGGAGCCCCGGCGACGACAGCGAGATCCATTCATTGGATGAACTCACCGAGCTCTTTTCGCTCGACCGCGTGAGCAAGAGCGGGGCGGTCTTCGACTACAAGAAGCTGATCTGGTACAACGAGCACTACCTGCGCGAGAAGTCGGCCGATGAGCTCTTCCCCCGCGTCCGTACCATCGCCGAAGAGCACGGTATCAAGCCGGACGAGGCTTATATGAAAGAGATCATCCCGCTTATGAAGGATCGCGTGAGCAAGGTGGAGGATTTTATTACTCAGGGACGCTTTTTCTTCGAAGATCCCGAAGAGTACGACGAAAAAGCAGCCAAGAAGTGGGGCGACAACAGCGCAGAGCTGCTCAATGACTACATCGCAGAGATTGAAGGCCTTGATGTGGAAGACTTCGAAGCCGGTGCCCTTAAAGATCGAGTGAAGAACGTAATCGAGAAACACGACGTCGGCTTCGGCAAGATCATGATGCCGCTGCGTGTAGCCACCACCGGCATGGGCTTCGGCCCGGATCTCTTCCCGACGCTGGAGCTGCTCGGTAAAGAGACGACTATCCGCCGCATCAAGACGGCTGTTGAGAAGCTTGGCTAGGAAGCTTTAGAATTGCATTCGAAATAAAAAAGCCGGAACGACATTTGTCGCACCGGCTTTTCTTTTGCCCTGAAAAATTCTTACTGCTTGCTTTTGGAAACCAGTCCGCCCTTGGCGCTGTCCACGATGATAGAGTAGTTCCTGCCGCCGCTGATGATCCAGCGTACGGTTACCGAACCCATGCCGGGTATGTTATCCACTTCGATGCGCTCGGGACGGTGCTCCTGTTCCTCGGTCTGGTTCAGCGCACGGTTGGTCACCACCATGCCGGCCTCCACATCGGCGCCCTCAATGGAGATATAGTCGGGCCGGATGATGTTGTTTTTCAGATCATGGCTGGCGTGGGTCGGTATCATACGGGTGTTGCTCACTACGGCCGTGACTTCGCGTAGTCCGCCTCCAAGGTTCCTTTCGGAGATCTCGTCGATCACCAGATTGGGCGTATGGTAGGCGTGGTAAATGGTGAAGGCCATGTTGCGGTGGGCGTCCTGCTCCAGCAGAAAGCCGGGATGGGCGCGCCCGAAGTTCTTCTTGAAGCCACCGATCTCGATCTTGCCGTATTGCGGGTGGTCGTATTCCTCCCAATCCACAAAGGCGTCGCCGAAGAGCAGGCTTTTGTTGAATTCATAGCTGTCGGCCTGTCCTTCCGTCTCGCGGGAGAACATCTCGAAGGAGGTCCACAGTTCGTTGGAGAAGGTAAAGATGCCCCTTCCGCCGTAGAACCAGTCGAGCTCGCCCCCGAAAGCGCTGTAGAGGTCTTTGTACACCACCAGATAATCGTAGCCGGGCAACAGTTCCTCACCCTTCTCGCCGAGAGCGTCGTATACCTGCACGTCGTCACGGTTGTAGGTATCCACATCCTCTTCGGCGCCCGGGCCGCGGAGAATCATCCCCCCGCTGTTATGGTAGCTCTGGGCGGCGGCGATATTGGGATGTGCCAGTACGAACTCGCTTACGGCGCGGTTCTCCGGGATGGAGAAGGGGTATTTATAGGCTCCGTTCTGGATGTAATCCGGCTGCCATCCGAAAGCCCAGTCGCGGTTGGGATCGTAATAACCTTCGCGGTCTTCGTTGATCTCGCCGTCGTTGTCGTTATCCAGCCCTTCCCAGCCGAGGAGTTCATATTCGCCGAACTGGTCTTCCTTCACCTGCACCATCCGGTTGGGATAGTCGGGGTCGACGCGGAAACGTCCCCGCGGATTTTTGCGCCGCATAAAGGTGATATGCCCGTCGCCGTTGAGGTCGTCGAACTTGTCCTCTTCAAACAGCCCGTCCCCGTCGTCGTCGATCGGCTTCATGCCCGATCGGGGAGAGTGCGGGGTGTTCGGCTCTTTCATATAGTTTTCTCGCGCATCCGGGTTGATGGAAGGTACGATGTAGAACACCTTTTCGTCCAGCAGCTGTTTGATGAAGTCGATGTTGCCGAAACTTTCGGCCAGGTACCAGGCGGTATAAAGCGCCACTTCCGCTCCCTGTATTTCGTTGGAGTGGATGTTGCCGTCGATATACATGGCCGGCTTCCGGTCGGGGTTACCGCTGTTGAAGTTGGTGACCGTCAGCATCCAGATGTCGCGGCCCTGGTATGACTTGCCGATAGAGCTTCTCCTCACCAGGTCGGGATGGGCGTCGGCCAGCGCTTTGGTAAGTTCGGTGATGCCTTTGTAGTTGTAGTAGTGGTTCCAGGTAGCGTCCACTTTGGGGTTGGCCGGGGAGCCCGCCGCCGGAAAGACACCGTCGGCCGACTGTGCCATGGCCGGCATCCCGCTGAAAGCGACCATCGCCAAGGCGATTGACAATACTGAAAAAACGGAGGATATGTTCGTGATCTTCATATTCGTATTCATCTTCATTGCGATACCTTAATTGATAGAATGTTCAACAGT
>CAYWDK010000053.1:0-11100 GCA_964457025.1 uncultured Balneolaceae bacterium
GTCTTTTTCTCCCTTTATGTGTCGACAGCACTCTACCAATCCCTTTTATTACTGATTATCGTATATTCACTGCACTTTCTGGCAGAGGGTATCGGTCCGCTGCGAAGTGCGCTTTACCAGGCACCGCCGCAGCTGGAGGAAGCGGCCCGGTCGCTGGGCTACTCCTCGATGAAATCATTTTTCAAAGTGACGCTGCCTTTGTTAAGAGGTGGAATTATAGCGGCCACTTCCTTGGTTTTCTTATCTGCGATGAAAGAGTTGTCGATTACTTTCTTGCTGTCGCCGATCGGTTTCGATACCCTTGCGCTGAGGGTTTGGTCGTATACCGGTGAAGCCATGTTTGCCGAGGCGGCGCCATTTGCACTGACTATTTTATTGTTCTCAGCGTTATTTGTAGGATTCTTGTTTACCAAAGAGTGGAAAAAGAAATGAAAGAATTGTTAACCGTAACCGATCTTACCAAGGCCTTTGACGAGACGGGTCCTGTAGTGGACCATGTCAGTTTTACCGTTTATGAGGACGAAATTTTTGCCTTGCTTGGCCCCAGCGGCTGTGGAAAGACCACATGCCTGCGGCTCATCGCAGGTTTTGAGCATGCCGATGAGGGAGAGGTTACGGTAGAAGGAAGCTTGCTGGAATCTCCCGACAAGCATATTGCTCCACAGGATCGCGGTATCGGTTTCGTATTTCAGGATTATGCGCTATTCCCGCATCTAACCGCCCTGGAAAATGTAGCTTTCGGTTTGACCGACATCCCAAAGTTCAAGCGCAACGTATTTGCCGAAGAGGTGCTGTGCCGAACCGGTATGGGCGATTACAAAGACCGCAATCCCAGCGAGCTCTCCGGCGGACAGCAGCAGCGGGTGGCTCTGGCGCGGGCAATAGCTCCCAAGCCGAAACTGGTACTGCTCGACGAACCTTTTTCCAACCTGGACGCCATCCTTCGGGATACTACCCGCAAAGAGGTACGCAGTATTCTCAAGAAAGCGGGTATGAGTGCCTTGCTGGTCACTCACGATCAGGAAGAGGCTCTCTCATTCGCCGACCGGATTGCCGTGATGAATAATGGGCGAATCGAGCAGATTGGCACACCCGAAGAAGTCTATTACCAACCCAAAACCAAGTTTGTAGCGCAGTTTCTGGGTCGTACCAACCTTTTCCATGCCGAAGCCGACGGTGGTTCCGAGATTCTCACCAAACTGGGGCCGATGCGGCTGAATTACGACGCCCGGGGACGCGTGCTCTGTTCCATCCGACCCGAACACCTCACCCTCCAAAAACCCGCAGGGGAACATAAAGAAGAGATAGGCACTATCATAAGTAGGGAATTCAAGGGCCACGACATCACCTACCACGTGATGCTGAAAGGAGAGCGGTATCTGGTTCACACCGACAACCGCATTCTTTTCGAGCCGAACGACCATGTGGTGATCAAGCCTTTGGAATCACCGGTCATTCTTGAAGAAAATGAATAATACTTATGAGTCTTTTCGGATTGTTGGTTCTGCTGCTAATCGCAGCCATCTGCGGAGGTATAGGCCAGAGCATAGCCGGCTACTCGCTGGGCGGATGCCTGGTATCGACCTTTGTAGGATTTATAGGAGCGCTTATCGGAAAATGGATTGCCTCTGAGGTGGGACTGACCTACCTGCTGCCTATTACCATTGAGGGTGAGACCTTTCCGATTGCGTGGTCCATTATCGGATCGGCCATCTTTACCGTAGCGGTAGGGGTGATCACCCGCGGGGTCGGCCGATAGGCTTTACCGTATAAGAGTTTACTGTTTCGGGCTGAAGTCCTGGTTATAGGGATTGGTATCGAAGCCCGTTGTAATCAGTATGAAGCCGTGGCTGGTTGCATTGTGGCACGAGTTACAGGCGTCTATCATCTTAATGGTGCGCTCGCGCATCAGCTCCCAGTCGTTGCCTGCCAGTGCCTCTTCTATCGGCTCGATAGTCGGGTCGAGAAAAAGTTTCGTGAACCGCCGGATATCATACCCTTCATAGCCCGGGATATCGAGTTTGATCGCATCGACGGTTGCGCGGACCTCATGAAAGTAAAACTGGGCTAGTTCTTTATTTTGGGCTTCAAGTGCCAGGGTGTACTTGTGAGTGTAGCGTTGAAGACTTCCCATATAGTCAGCCAGCTCGGGAGGTGTCTGAGCCTGGGCGGCCGGTTCCTGATCAGGCTGTTGGTCATTTTGCTGTGTGGTGCATTGGGCGATGGAAAGGAAACCGACAAGAGTAATAGCTACAATGAAGAGCAGGGAAAAAGTGCGGCGATTCATAATCTGGTTTTCGTTATTGATGGTTCTTATTTAGAAAGAATCTAATTTAACAAATTTAGGTGAAGAAAGTGAAAGGGAATCCGGTGAATTTTTTTGATGCGCAAAGGGTTAGGTAAGTAGTTGTCTTAGTCGCTGTAAAAGTCTGTTAAGACAATGGTTACACTGCGGTAAAACAAAACAATTTTATTACCCTTAGACAAAGGCAGGCAGCTGCTACCAATAAAGGAGAGGTTGACGATGAATGCTTACTTGAACAGGCTCGAATGTTCCAGAACAGGCAGGCACTATGAGGCGGATCGTTTGCAAAATATTTCGGAAGCCGGGGTGCCCCTGCTGGCAAGGTATGATCTGGAGAGGCTGGCTGCCGATCTCAATAAAGAGGACCTTAAGGGGCGTCGCAAAGATATGTGGCGCTACCGGGAATTTCTGCCTGTTACATCCGAAGAGTATATAATCAGCCTTGGTGAAGGTTTTTCTCCACTGCGCCGGAGCCGCCGGCTCGGCGACTTTGCCGGAATTTCACACCTCTATGTTAAAGATGAATCACTCAACCCCACCGGTTCCTTTAAGGCACGCGGGATCTCTTCGGCACTCAGTGCCGCCCTTGAAAGAGGTGCGACCAAATTCGCCATTCCTTCGGCCGGAAATGCTGCGGGAGCTTTGGCAGCTTACGCCGCAGAGGCGGGCGCCGAAGCCTTCGTTTTTATGCCCAAGGATACACCGATTGCATTCAGGCTGGAGTGTGAGTATTACGGCGCGCGGGTGGAACTGGTTGACGGACTTATCGACGATTGCGGGCGTATCGTGCAGCAACGCAAGGAGCAGGAAGGATGGTATGAGGTTTCCACCCTGAAGGAGCCTTACCGCCTGGAAGGAAAGAAGACTATGGGCTTGGAGCTTGGGGAACAGTTTGATTGGGAGCTGCCGGATGTCATTATCTATCCGACAGGCGGTGGCACCGGGCTCATCGGCATGTGGAAGGCTTTCGAAGAGCTAGAGCAGATGGGATGGATCGGAAGCAAACGTCCGCGCATGGTGGCTGTACAGACCGAAGGGTGTGCCCCTATTGTAAAAGCGTTTTCCGAGGGAAAGGACGTGGCCGAAAGCTGGCCCGACGCCCGTACCGTTGTCTCGGGCCTGCGGGTGCCCGATGCCTTGGGCGATTTTCTTATACTTGATGCCCTCAAGGAGAGTGGTGGAACGGCCGTGGCGGTAAGCGATGAAGAGTGTATCGAATTTTCCCGGCATATGGCTTCCCGTACCGGTATTTTCCCTGCCCCCGAGGGTGGCGCTACTCTGGCTGCACTGATGAAGCTGCGCGAAAAACAGCTGGTGGAAGATGACGAAAAGGTGGTGCTTTACAACACCGGCAGCGGCTTCAAATATTTGGAAGCACTCAACTCCGGCCAAAAGAGAGAGGTCGAGGTAGGTGCGGTATAAAGATCTTTAGCCGGTAACCTATTCCTTCAAAGCATTATCAGGCGCAAGACATCCTATTTTCTCACCTATAGGAGTGAACGCTTTGATTCTTTTTCTGAACGGCTTTCAGGTAATTTCAACATATGCCAGGCAACAGAACTTGCGGTTAGCTTTGGATTTGCTAACTTAAAAAAGTCATCATGAATCAGCCGGTATTATAAAAGGGAAGTTAAAACCGGCAAGGAAACCGCCTTTCAAGAAATCAGCGGAGAGCCTATGGCACAGAAGCTACTGTCAGCACTATTTCTACTTTTTTTATTTATACATACCGCCCCTCATAAAGCCGCCGCACAGCAAAGTGACAGTCTGGCTGTTCAAGTCAACTCCCGATACGAAAGCCGGCTTGGAACCGACTTTATACGGGCCTTGGGTGCAAAGATGCCGGGATTGAACATAACCGCAACAGGCGGTATGACCGGTTCGGGTACTAACGCTATCATCCGCGGTTATAACTCCATCTACGGCAGCAATGAACCGCTTTTTATCGTTGACGGGGTCATATTCGAGGGCTCGGCAAATCCTACAAGCGGAATTTTTTTGGGCGGTGGCAGCCTCACCACGCCCAACCGGTATATGGACCTTGATCCTGCGGGTATTGCCGAGGTGAAGGTGTTGAGTGACCTCAGCGCGACGGTGCTCTACGGGGAGCGGGGCCGGAACGGGGTCATCCTCATAACAACCAAAGCCGGGTCATTTCCTCAGGGCGGATCGCAGGAAGCGGCTTACAGGGTCACAGTTGAACAGTCGGTTTTTGCTACTCAAATTGCTTCACGCCCCGTCTACCAGGACCAATACGGTGTGGGTTTCGACCAGACCTTCGGCTGGTTTGTCAGCACTTGGGGGCCGAGTTTTGATACACAGGATCCCGGACCCTTTTTCTCCGAATTCAGGGGACTGGCTGAGGACGGTACGGTGCTTGTTGATCATCCCCTGCTTCAGCACCCGCCTACGGCCGAGGCATTCCCGGAACTGCTCAATGCCGATTATCGCTATGAGGCCAAGCCGACTCCTGTCAAAGCGTTCTTTCGTACCGGCCTGGGTTCGCGCAGCAGTTTTGCTGTCTCGGGCGGGACTTCGGAGCTTCGACTGAACATCAACTACAGCCGTTCGGGAGAAGAGGGCTTTACCCCGAATAACAGTCTTAGGCGAGATGCCTTCGGTCTGGGCATGGCTTATCGTATCACTTCCCGGCTTAGCGGGCAAAGTACATTTCACCTTGGCCTGACGGATGTGGAGTCACCGCCGCTGGCAGCTTCCGGTGGCAACGGTCCGATCGTCAGTGGGGGAACAACCAGCATCTTTGCCGACATTTTTTATACCCCCCGGTCCATTGACCTGGACATTCCTCACCAAAACCCCGTCACAGGCGGGTCGGCCTATTACCGTCCGTTCAACGACATCCCTCATCCGCGATGGACGGCAGAAAACGCCGGGGTAGCCAACAACACGGACCGTTATTTCGGCAAGAGTGAGTTAAGTTATGAAATCAGCCCGGAGCTTGAGGTACGTTACCGCCTGGGCTACGACAGTTTTACCGAACACCAGCAATACCGGCAGAATCCGGGAGGAATACGTCCAGTAGCATTCAATAACGGCTTCTACCAGACGATTCAGTTGCAGCAGAGCCGGTGGGATCACTCCCTGCATGCCCTGGTGAATTACAAGCTGGGAGAGGACTTCTCGCTGGAAGGTGTTGCCGGGATGCAGTACATCACTGAAAAGCTCGAAGAGGATGGATTGGAAAGCCGGGATATGGTCATTTTTGATCTGTTCAGGCATCCCAACTTTTTGCAACAGACTTCTTCCAATTTTTTTGGAAGCGGCCCTTTACAATACGTTGAAGAGCAGCAGACGGCAGGCCTCTTCGGCTCTGCCAGGCTGGCATTCCGGGACATCACCTCATTAACACTTTCGGTCCGCAACGACTGGGTCTCTACCTTGGAGCCGGAAAACCGAAGTATCTTCATGCCGGCAGCCACCGTTGCTTACGTACCCACCGCTCATCTGGATGTCATACCGGAGACAGTCGGCTACCTTAAGCTTTATGCCGGTGTGGGAACTTCGGCTGCGGCCCCTGAACCTTACAGTACAAGTACTGATGGCGGTATCAACAGGAGGGCATTTATTACGCCAGACGGTACTCCGATCACCACGGTCACTACCAGTAATTTTCTGGGTAATCCTCGCCTGAAGGCCGAGCGGCAAACCGAATTTCATACCGGTTTTGATGTTCGTCTGCTGGATGGCAATCTAGGACTGAATGTACATGCCTTTTCCCGAAAGACAACCGATCAGATCCTTCCGCGTCCCATCAATGCCGCTACAGGCTTTACTTCAACGCTCTATAATATTGGAGAAGTAGAGAACAAAGGTTTTGAAATAACGCTTCAAGCCACCCCATACAATGAGGAGGTGCGATGGGATCTGGAAGCCGCTTTCTACCGTTCACAAAGCGAGGTAAAAGAGCTCGGATTTCCGCTCGACCGTCTTCAGGTGGGCGAAGGACTCTCAGCCCTCGGCAACTTTGCCATTCCCGGCGAGCCGCTTCTGGTAATGCTGGGCAGCAGGATTTTACGCGTGACAGAATCCTTGCGCGAGAACGATCCCAACTTCGCCGACGTGCCTGTGGGTACTCCCATTATTGACAGCAACGGTAATTACGTTGAGGATAACCTGCCCGGCATCATCGGTGATCCGAATCCCGACTGGCAGATGTCGATTTCCAACACCATCACCTATAAGTCGCTTACCTTCTCTTTTCAATTCGATTATCAGCATGGAGGAGACATGTATAGCGCCTGGATAGGCACCATAATTGGCCGCGGATTGATAAAAGAGACGGCCATAGACCGTGATACACCGATTATTCTGGACGGGGTATTGCAAAACGGTCAGCCAAACAGCATCGCGATTTCCCCGCGGGAGTATTACTTTGGGAATGTGGGTTTTGGTCCCGCCGAGTTGAGGGTATATGATATGACTCATCTCCGCCTTTCTAACATAAGGTTGTCATACGACCTGCCCGCTTCCATGCTGGACCGGATCCCTATCCGGGCTCTGCGGCTGTCGGTGAGTGCCGACAATATCTGGATGCACGCCATCAACCTTCCCAACGGAACCGGCTTCGATCCGAACGTATCCTCCACCGGAGTTGGCGTTAACGGCCGCGGTTTCGATTACCTGACGGGTCCGGCCGCGCGGCGGTTCGGCGGTAGCGTTCGGGTAGAGTTTTAACAGACGGGCTTGCTTCAGACAGTAAGATTTTTTCGGTTTCCGGCATCCAATAGCACTCCGGCAGTTCTGGAAGAATGATAAAACTCTTAGTTGTGTCAGCAGGATGTTTTCTACCTACAGAGACCCAAGGCTTAATAGCGTGCTCCATTTGACCGATGAGGTTGGTTTCCCGCCTGGGATAAAGGCAGGCGACACAGAGAGCTTTTTTACCATAATATGGAATCGGGATGAGCCGATGTGTTTGGGTATAAATGACTGGGAAACGGAATTGGAGAAAAACCAGCTTATTTGCCTGACACCTCTTCAGCGGTCGATGGTTCCTTCGGATGCGGGAATGCACTATCGTCTTATGTTTAACCGGCAGTTCTACTGTATCCACGAAAACGACCATGAGGTTTCGTGTGAAGGCCTGCTCTTCTGGGGCTCTTCCAAACTTCCCGTAATTACTCTTGATGCGAAAGAACAGTCTCAGTTTAAGAGTCTGTTCGAAGTCTTCATCGATGAATTGCAGACTCGGGATCGGATCCAAGGTGAAATGTTAAGGATGCTTTTGAAGCGCCTGATAATCAAAAGCACTCGAATCGCACGCGATCAGCATTTCCCAGACGAAGTTAAGAACGAGCAGGTAGAACTCATCCGTAAGTTCAACATTTTGGTAGAGCAGCATTTTCGGGATTATCATCAGGTCAGCACCTATGCTGAAATGCTGCATAAATCTCCCAAGACTCTCTCGAATGTTTTTGCGGAAGTGAACCATAAGACACCTCTCGAAGTCATACACAGCCGAATAGCGCTGGAAGCAAAACATCTGCTCTTGAAAACCGACAAGACAGCCAAGGAAATTGCTTATGGCCTTGGGTTTGATGAAGCTGCTCACTTCAGCAGATTTTTTAAAAAAGAAACAGGGTTTTCTCCCTCGGCTTTCCGGAAAGAGAACGAGCAATAAGCAGGCCATGCCAAGTTAAGGAAGAATTGGTAACTATTCGGGAATTGCCGTCATTCGGTTTCTCCTTTCACTACTACATATTGGGTTCGAATCAACCTCAAGCAACCCACTATCGTTATGAAAAAACTCAATTGGCAAAAAGCGATCATAGCCGGTGTGATTGGTACACTTCTATTTGATATTGTAGGGCTGGTTTTTACTGGACAGTGGTGGGATATTCCCGCTTTGCTAGGACAAAAGACCGGCCTCGGTTTTGTCTATGGAATTTTCGGTCACTATGGAAACGGTGTGCTGCTGGCCATACTTTACTCGGCACTGGCGCCACATCTCTGGGGGCCCTACTGGATTCGTCCTTTCATCTTTGTAACAGCTGAAACCATAGCATTGGTATGGCTTTTTATGCTTCCACTGTTAGGAGCTGGCGTGGCCGGCCTTGAGCAATCTCCTATGGCTCCCGTTGCTACCCTGGCACGTCACTTTGCATTTGCGTTACCCCTGGTGTTCATAGTGAATCCGGAGTATGCCGGATCGGGCCCGGACGGCAAAGAGACATAAGTTTATAAACCTTTTTATCCAAACGGATATAGATACACTCATTATCTACTCAAATAAAACGCTATTATTATGGAGTTTACTATTTACGCTAAAGAGAATGCCCCGGTAGCATCTCAATCCCTGTTAGAGGCCGCCGAAAAAAACTTCGGCTTTTTGCCCAATCTGCTGGGCGAGTTTGCCGAGTCGCCAGCCGTACTGGAAGGTTACCTCAAACTAAATGAGATTGTAGGCAAAACCGACTTTTCCCCCGTGGAACAACAACTGGCAATACTGGCTGTGAGTGTGCAGAACAACTGTCACTACTGTACGGCTGTCCACTCCACTCTGTTGAAGAACCAGCTGGAGGTATCCGATGAGATCGTTGATGCCGTAAGAAGCGGAGAATCGCTGCCGGATGAAAAGCTGGATACGCTGGTAACCTACGTGCGCAAAGCGGTAGAGAATCGCGGTTTTGTGAGTGATGATCACGCACAGTCACTGCTGGAGGCCGGCTACAGCAAGCGTAACCTGCTGGAGATAAACCTCATCATTGCCCTTAAAACGATCAGTAATTATACGAACCATCTGGCCGATACCCCGCTGGACGAGGCTTTCGAAGCCGAAAGAGTGGAAGGGCCTGAAATGGAAGCAGTATGATACCCTTTCATGTTCGTTTCCTGGTCAAGGGTCCGCCTTTGAGTTTTACTGATCAGGCGGGCCTTTTTTATGGGATTGGCAGGCATCAGGCCGATGCTGAACTACTGTTTTGAATTGAAAAGCGAAACCTAAGTCCGAAGCCCGAACCGTTTCCGCCGGTGAGTTCCCATTCCGCATCAAGCTGCTTAAGCAGGGTTTTGATGAGCGTAACGCCCATGCTTCCGCCCTCTTTAAACAGGGCCGGGTCAAAGCCTGTGCCGTTGTCCCGGTAACGGACTTTAATGGTTTCATCCTCCTTATGCAGTTCCATCTCGATGCGGGCGTCGTCGGTTTTGCCGAAGGCGTGTTTGTAGGAATTGGTAATGAGTTCGTTGAGAAGGAGCCCGAGCGGGATGGCTTCGGTCATCCCAAGCTTGAAGCTGTTGGCTTGCCGTTTGATGGAGATATTCTTGTGTTTTTTGCCATAGGTCTTCTTCATGCGTTCGATTAGCTTGTCGAGATAATTATTGAAGGGTATGCGGGAGAAATCCTCGGTTTTATAGAGCATCTCATGAACGCTGGCTATAGAGAAAATCCGGTTTTGCGTATCGTCAAACAGCTGACGGGTCTCCGGCTTTTCCACGCCGTCCTTTTGGAGGTCGATCAAGCCGACTACAATGGCAAGGTTGTTTTTGACGCGATGGTGTATCTCGGTGAGGAGGACCTCCTTTTCCTTGATGGAGTTTTTCAGCTTCTGTTCATACTCTTTTTCCCTGGTGATGTCCTCCAGAAGTACCAGCATCTGCCGGTCATCGCCGGTCATGGTACCGACATTGATTCGAAATTCGCCCTTACTTCCGTCCTTTCGCGTGCGGGTTATCTCCCGGTTCACCAGGCCGCCCTCCTCCAGAATTCGTTCCATCAGGTATTTGAATTCATCTCGATGATCATCGGATACATGTGGTATGAAATTGCCGATCACTTCCTCTTTTTTCCATCCCAGCATCTCTTCGGCAGCATTATTCCAGAAATCGGTAACCACGCCATCGGAGTTGATCACATAGATGGCTACGGGCGAAGAATCGATTAGTGCACGCAGCTTCCGGTTGGCTTCCCGGTACGACTTTTCCGCTGCCACCGATTTGCTCATAAAGAAAAAGGTGACGGATAGCATGATACAGAGCAACAGGGCCAGAATGAAATTGAGATTGTACCATGCAGGGAAATTGGCTTCCCCGAAGAGCCGGTTGGGTACCATATCGACCATCCAGACACTGCCGTTGGCATCACCGATGCTTATGCTGCCGGTTACCGCCATATCCTGGTAGGCCTTGGTACCTTCTTCAATACCGTAGGTGTAGAACCGGGTGCCCCGGTCGTCGTAAAGGCTTACATGATATTCGTCCAGCCCACGCATGATATCATTGAATTTTTCAGAAAAGTCCATGCCGGCCGTGATGGTCCCCTGAAACTGTCCGTCGATATAGACGGGTGCATCCACCAGGAAAGCGAAGTTGCCCTGTACCAGTTCCAGCCAGTGGGTGAGGTTGAAAACCGAATCGCGGCGCGCCTTCAGCCAGTCGGAGTTTCGGTAATCCAGGCCTGAGATGTCAAGCCCTACGGCAGCCTCGTTGCCTTCGAGCGGCTCTACACGCTGAATAACCATAGTGCTGTCGATCCACTCTATAAAACGGAAGGAGGGTTCTTGTCTCACGATAAGCCCCGCATCGCTGTTCCAGTGCTCGAAATAGTCACCGCCGGTGAACTCGATCCGGCTGCCGAGGTTGTTCAGCTGGTTCACATTGTGCATGAGGGCCTTGCGGAACTGCTGGGTTACCAGTGCATGGGTATCGGTGACCTTGTTCTGCAGCGTTTGCCTCAGACTGATGTTATTGGTATTCCAGATAAAGACGACGATCAGAGCGAAGGCCGCACCCAGCAGGATAGATATATAGAGCCGGTATTTTTCGAAAAAGGTCATTTG
>CAYWDK010000053.1:11200-12624 GCA_964457025.1 uncultured Balneolaceae bacterium
GTGGAGTCGTGATGTAGCCACCGCCCGTTTCTTTTACCGTTGATAACAGTGCCCTGTATACCCAGCACGCCGTTTTCGTGCCAGGCTTTCCACTCGCCGTGCGGCTTGAAGTTTCGCCGGCCGTTTTCGAGCGGCCAATAGGTTTTTTTGTTGCCGTTCTCCCAGTAATCGGTCGAACTGGTATCGGTCCAAACAGATTTGATCGCTCCGCTTTTATAATAGTTGGTAGTGATACCGTCTTCTACCCGGGAAGCCAGCTCTCCGGTCGTATACCAGCTTATATGGCTTATTTCCCGATTTTCATGGTCCAGGGTATAATGCCTGGACCTGTTTCCATTCGGATGCCAGGTAGTATAGGATTGCACCTTGCCGTTTTCAAAGACGCCTTCGGCCTTGAGCGTGTCATTCCAGTGCCGATCGGTCAGTTTCCCGGTGAATGGTTGGTCTTTGGAATCCCTGTAATATATCTGGTTCAGGTAATAGGTGTCACCTATTTCCGAGACGGTCGAATCTTCATAATTATAGGTAGCCTCCAGTTCAGGGAAGGAAGTCAGTATTTCATCGAATATATCGTTGACATACCGGCTTTTGCTCTTTTGCGGCCCGTTCTGGCAGGCGGCAAAGAGCAGTGCTGCGGCCGGTATCAGCAATAGCGGTTTGATGCGGCTCAACGTCATAGCGGTCTCCATTTGGTTGTTTTTTCTCTTATATCCCTTTGGCAATAGATTCCTAAATACTAAAAGTGGGCAAATAATGCCAAAGCTATAACTTTTTTTAATCTGGGCAGAGGTGAGAGGTGTAACGGAAGCGGCAATGTCTATCCGTATATTGGCTTACTTCGGGAAGGTCTCTAGACAGCCTCTTGCCCGCTATCTTGGTGTTTCGCCTTTTTTTGCGGAAGCAGCAAATCCTCAAGGAAAAAAGCGGAGAGTTCGGAGCGTCCCGAAAGCCCCGACTTGGTATAGATGGCGTTGGTTTGTGTCCGGATGGTTTGAACACTGGTATCTCGTACATCGGCAATTTCCTTGTTGCTTAATCCTTTCAGCAGCAGAAATGAAACCTCTTTCTCAGCTTCGGTCAGGCCCCACCGATCCAGCTGTTTTTCGATCTCGATACTCAGCCCCTCTACATATTTCCGGGACACCTGTTTCCATTTCTCCGCCTCCAGCTGGAGCTCGCCCGAAAGCCGCTGTTCCTGCTCCAGGTTGTGCTGGAGCCTGAACCGGCCCCTGATCAGGTAGAAGACGCCGATCAATGCCACGATGGCCACTATCGATTCAATGGACAGATGCCAGCCGGCCACTCCCTCGAAATAGTCATTGTAAATGTCCACCGACGTCAATACCGCAATTGCCAGAAGAACTGTGGCGACGGTCCAGCGCTCTTTGGTATTCATATCACCATGGCTTAATGGTCATCATCAT
>CAYWDK010000054.1:0-9127 GCA_964457025.1 uncultured Balneolaceae bacterium
GTCGCACGGTTATAAACGCATCAAAAGCGGAAACCATATGATTTAATATGATCAGAGAGAGCATGTTCCCGGCAAGTCGGTATTTGTTGTTGAATTGCTCGGACAGGGTTGCTCCCCTGAAAAAATTATAGGGCATATCACTGCCGTTCCAATTAAGCTGGTACCGGCTGTCGATAGGATCCCCGTTGCGGTCCAGTCCGAAATCGGTCCAGCCCGGCCCGTATTGATAGTATTTGCTGATCAGTTCATAATATTGCTGAGAGCCGTAGTCGGGCATGACATGAGAAAAGGGGTTGCCGATCGGGTCATCCCCGTCGGGATAAACAAAAGGCGTATTGCGTTCCACATTCCTGAGCAGCTCGATATCTACGGCCGGCCAGTCGCTGTCCGGGTCGTATGCTGGAGTTTCGCCTTGCACCTGGTTACGCAACTCATCGATGAACTCATTTTGCAGGTTGTTCTGGTCGTGGTAGTTCACCAGCCACTGGGCATAGGTCAGCACGCTCCAGTTATTGTCTGCAAACCGCTCGTAGCGACGCTCACGGTCGCGTGCTTGCTGAAGGCTCATAAAATGTACGGTGACCGTTACGGCTTCGGCGAGCAGATACATCCCGGCCCGTACCCATTTGCCGTTGGCTGCCTGACCGCTGCCGGGCAGGATTGCTGAGCTGATAAGCGCCCAGCCCGGTTGGGTCTGTGCAGGTTCCAGAAAAGAGCTTGCATAACGGGCATCGTTAATGTTCCGGAAGAGCGGCGGACGAAGGTCGCTCATAGTTACGGCATTTCCTTCTGCGTTTATGGCGAAGGAGTTCTCAAAACCGATATCTACCGGTATGACAGGCTGAGCTGCCAGCTTGAGAAACGGCAGTATCAGCAGAGTCAGAAACGGTATGAGCAAACGGACTCTAGTCATTGTTCAGGATATTAAAGTCGAATGTCAGGCCGAAGTGAAACAGCAGTTCACGGCCGTAGGTTACTTTGCCGGAAGGTGTCTCCGTAATGAACTCATCGGGCAAGGTAACATCAAAACGGTTAAATCCATAAGCACTGCTCACAAAGAGCTTGAGCGGGAAGAGGTAGTAACTGTTGAAGGAGAACCGCAGCTCGGCGCCTATGCCGCTTCTGAGTGAGGTGTCATCCTGCAGCGGATTGTCCCACCCCTTACCCGCTTCCGTGAAAAGCCTCAAAAACAGTTTGTCAAAGGTATAGCGGCCGAACTGTTTACTGATGCCGGTAGCCAGCGGGAATATGTAGGAGAGCTGTCCAAAGGCCGTGGTATTGCCCCCCAGGGCGAAATAGGGGTAGCTGCGCATACCGGTGAATCCGCCGAAATAGTCGGTGTAGAAAGAGTCATCCGGATTGTTCAGCTGGCTGAAGAAACGGGCGTATAGCTGTGCCACGCTCTTTTCGGTCACCTTGAGCCCCGCCCGTGTGTTGAACTCGACCGAATGGTTTCTGTTGGTCTTGTAGACGGGAGAAAGGGCGCCGTCGCTTATTTCGTATTCGTCCAGCAGCTTGCCGATCTCGTAGGCGTAGCGTGTATAGGTGCGGATGCCCACCGGAGCCACATCGGCATGTCTATAGGGCTTGAACCACTCATAGACATGGGTAGCACTCAGGGTTGTACCACGGAAATATTCGGAAGAGGAAGGAGGAATGAACTGTTGCAGTTCGCGTGAGAAGAAACCCTCGGTCTGGACCTTATAAGGTGTATATCCGATACCCAGTTCCAGTAGATTGCTTTCATCGATCTTGCTTCTCAAGAAAAAGTCTGCTTCCCAAATGTTGTAGGCAATATCCGTATTGAGCGTGTCGGGCAGGCAAGAGGTACAGGGAAACTCCTCGATAGCAAGGCCGTTCTTTACGTTGCGCCTGAGGTTATAGAGCTCGATGGAAATAGTGGGAGACCATCGTTTTTTTATGAAGGGAAGACCCCGGTACTCCGTGATCAGAAACAGATCGCGGTCGAGGTCACTGAGGCGTGACGGTTTGAAAAAATCCCCGATCCCTTCAGCATTGAGTGAGGCCGGCCCGAAGAGGGCTCCCCCAAAAATGGAGAGCCGTCCGATAACTTCCCGGGAGCTGAAGTAGGTACCGATTTTGAGATCCCTCAGCAGGTTTTGTCCCACTCCGGCAAAGTTGCCTTCACGAATCAATCGGCCGTTGCTGCCTTCCGGCTTGGAATAGTTGTCAAAGCGGATGATAGGATAAAAACTCATGCCGGTGAAGGCTTCTTCATATTCATAGAATTCCCGCTCGTCAGCCGAACCCTCCGTTCGGAGCTCGAAGATGACCTGTCCGTCTTCAGCCTGTCTGAATACCGAATCGGTAAACGGTTCGATATCGGTGTCATCAAAGGCATTGATTTCGGCAGATTCCGCTGCGGCAGGCTGGTTGTCAGTTGTGATCAGCGCCAGGTCGGGGCTGTAGCTGCCGGATGGAATCCGGGAAGCTGCCGGGGTGACAGGGAAAGAAGAAATCTTGTAGCCTCCCTCGCGATATTCCGAGACAAGCAGGCGTCCGTTTGGCCCAAGGTGAGGCATGAAGGCTCCGCCTGTTACATTACTTAGTTTCTGTTCCGGGCCGCCGCCCAGCGGCTTCCGGTAGATATTGAATATGCCGTCAGCATCGGAAGCGTAGTAGAGAAAAAGTCCCTCCCGGTCAATATAAGGGTCACGAAAGTCGATGTAACCGTTTTCAATTACGGATGTGATTGTCCCGGAGTCGACATCAATTTTTTTAATGCTCCGCCCCATTTGTTCGGAATATCCGAAATAGACCGTGTTGCCGTCGGGATGCCAGGCCGGGGTGTAGACCTGTTCGCCACGGTTATAGTTTGTCAGCGGAGTGATGTCGCCTTTCTCAAGGTCAACGAGCACCAGGTTGGCGGTGCCATATTGCTGTTGCACGGCTACGGCCCGTTCTAGTTCGGGATGCCAGGCGGGGGAAGAGAGGCGGCCGTTGCGGCTGATACGGCGGTCGTCACCGCTTTCCAGTTCTCTCAGGTAGAGATCACTGTAGCGTTCACCGTAACGATTAAGCGACGAGCGGGAGTAGAGAATTTCTTTGCCACCCGGAGAGAAAGAAAAAGAGGAGTTGATTTTATCTATGGCAGCTTCAACTCCGTAGCCGCAACTCAGGCTGCTGCCGGAAAGGGGAGTCCCCAAGTCTATGGAGGTCAGCTGTTCTCCTTTCGGGCCGGCATCAATCAGGTAGAGAGAAACGGACGATTCGTCCCTTCCTTTATTCGACAGGTAGGCGATGGTGGAGCCATCGGGCGACCGGGCGGGATAGAAGTTGAAGAAGCCTTCATCTTCCAGTACCGCCGTTTCGGTACGGTTAATGGCAGCTACAGCCTTGCTGTAAAACTGTTGTTGCTCTTCTGCCCACCGGTCAAAAAGCCTTTTGCCGGAGATGCCGGTAGCTATTTTGAGGGCTTCATCCGCAGTAAAAACCCCCGTCCGGCTGAAGGCCCAGGTTATATCCGAAAGCACTTCCTCGCCGAAACGCCTGACCAGGTAACCGGTAAAAGCAAATCCCTGGTTATAGACTTTTTCCCGTTCCAGGCTGGTTTTGGATGAAAATACGCCCATTTCATCAAAGTTTAGATAGGTGCTGTCAAGCATGGACACACGCAAAACCATATCCCGATGGGTATCCCAGGTGTCGTAAAACCACCCTTCGCGCTGGTATTGGGCGGTACCTTCGGCAAACCAGGCGGGGATACTGACCGTAGCGAAGGGGTGGGTGATGATGCCTTTGGGATAGCCGTAAAGCACATCCGGCCTTCTCACATCTTCATAGGAAAGCCACTGCAGGTAAATGGCCGGTACCGCCCGGCTTTTCTTCATGCTCGCTTCCAACTGTACAATATGGGTGAACTCATGGGTAATCACATCCCGCATCCAGTTGTGGGTGCCGCGAAGAGGTGTTTCAAGGGCGGGTACCCAGATCCGGATCTGGTTATCGAAGAAATAGGCGGCGCCGTTGGAATAGTCCGCCCGGTCGTCAAGGACAATACTTGTTTTTCCAGAGGGACGATGGTCGTAGAGTCCGGTGATGTAGGGATAGATTTCCTCGGCAATACGCGATGCAACTTTGGCCGTCCTGCTATTCCCCTCCTGGAAATGGACCAGAAAGTGGTCGCTCTCTATAGTGTACCACTGGAGATGGTTTTGGGGATAGTCATAAAGCGAGGGCGAAAGCTGGGCACCGGCTTCAGGAGCGGCAACTGCGGCCATCAGGATAAACAGCGATATGTTCAGCAATCGCTTTCTCATTAATGGACCACCGCAATTTTGATCATCTTTTGCTGTTTATTGCTGCCTGCCCTTGCCGTTATCATCGCGAGATAGATTCCGCTTTCCCAGGCTGACGTATCGATGAGATGTTCTTCGGGCAAACCTCCGGCCGATTCCAGCTTTTGCCTGTAGACAACCCTGCCGCTTACGGTGATGACTTTCAGTTCCACCTCGGCCTGTTGCCGGACCTGGTATCTGATACGCGTATTATCGTCGGCGGGATTGGGCCAGTTATAGGTCTCGTTTTTCACCAAAAGAGAAGGGAGGTCCGGCGGAGTGTTATTCCCGGAAAGCCGTCCTGTCACTTTGTTGAATGCTTCGTTGCCGTAGCGCGAGCTCCATAGAATGTCATTCATCTCAGGGAAGTGCCAGGCCTTGAGTGTTCCGTCGTGCCCTATGGCATACAGTGTGTTTTCATGAAGTAGGGGATAGACCGGCTGGTATTGCGGATTATTTGCATTTCCGACATAGAGCGGGAATCCCTGTTTGATTTCCCCTTTATTGTTGTAGGCATAGATATTCAGCGAAAGGCTGTCTTGTGCGGCTATAATGAGGTCGGGCTCGCCATCATTTTCGATATCTGCAATGAGGGGCGTTCCCGTGAAACGTGTACCCTGCGGAGCCGGAAGCGGGAAGTAATCCAGAAAAGCGCCGTTCTGGTTTTTGGCTGCCAGCCTGTTTTGCATAATGTCTGTATACAGTATATCCATGTTTCCATCCTGGTCAAAGTCGGCCAATGCCGGCCAGTCAAAGCCGCCACCTTCAACAATTGTTTTAAGGGGATCGGCTTCTTCCGGACGGATGAAGCTGAAAGCGTTATCCGTGAGCAGGAAAAAACCGGATCCGGCCTGTCCCAGCTGTACAGCTCCGGTGTACAGCCTTTCATCCTGCCCGTCAACAGGAACGGAAATACCGCTTCCTGTTACAGATAGTCCGCCCTGGGTTAAAATGGAAGTCTGTCCGTTGAGGCTCACAGACTGCTGTCGAGGTGACTGAAAGTCGGGAAGCGGACTTCCGTCGGCAACCAGGAAACGGTTATCGGTGAAGTCAACCAGAAGGGTGTCTCCTTCGATAGAGCTTAAGAACCCTTTCCCGGCATTTGTTACAGACTGCCAGCTGTTTTGCCAGGCGGTACCGTCCCATTGCCAAGCGTTAAGTTCGATGGAAGAGCCGGCATCAGGCTGCGTGCCCAGGACAAGAGGAACCGTTAACAAGGGTTGCCGGGATGTAATCTGGCCGAAATCAAACAAGGCGCCGGTGTCGCTATTCAGCTGAAGGGCGTAGGTAGATCCGGCAGAAGGAATAATCAGAAAAGTATCGTTCTGTGCAGTATAGATAGAAAGGGCCGGCGGATAATTTTCAGAAAAAGGATCGTCTCCTGCAGTAAAATTTTCCGATGGAATAGTGCTTATTGGTAGGTCGACGGCTTCAATACCGGAAAAGGACGTCCTTCGGGCGCGGAATGAAGCGACGGGAAGGTTGTCCGAAAAATCATAGAACTCAACAAAAGAGGGGGCTCCCGAATTGGTCGCTGAAGAGGGCTTGGTATCCGGGCCGAAGCGGTTTTGGTAGAGGCTGAGGGTGTCGCTCTGCGGTGTTATGACGGAGTAGTCGTTGCCCGACCACCAGAAGTCGAAGGCTGTTCCCCTGCTCTCTTCCCGCAGGTTATCGCTTGCAGCACGGCCGATATCCTGTGCGCCGTCGGCTTCTTCCAGGTCTACTCCCCGACGTCCGGCATTGGCGTTGACCGCATGGTTCTCAATTTCCCTTTCTATGACGGCTTCATCAATATGCCAGATCAGGATGCCGCCGTTCAGCGGGCGGTCGTCCGGGGTGCCGGCTTCCTCATCCTCGCCGGGATCCAGTCCGCCCGGCAGGCTCCAGTCAAAATTGTCGACATCCACCACCACCCCGGCTTCCAGCAGATCTTCAAAGCCTTGTGTCTGGTTGATAAAAGCCTCATCACTGTTTGAAAAGGATTGCTGAACGGCAGTCCCGTCACTTCTCCGGATGGTAAGAACAGCCCCGTTGCCATCCGGGTCGCGATGGCGGTTTTCTACAAGGAAGTATTCGCCTAAGGAAACAGAATATCTTGCGATGCTTCCCGCCTGGTGCAGCGATGCGGCCGGCAGGCTGACAGCCGTCTCATCCAGGGTCACAGGCGAAGGTGTTTGCCAGCCAAGCGCTACCTTTTCCCAGGCGGATGGTTCGGGTGGAAACAGCCCGCGATAGGAGAAGAAGCTTTCCCCGTCCATCAGTCCGAAGCGCCCGATAGCCGAAGCGCCGGTCTCGGTGTTAAAGAGGTCCGGAAGTCCGAGATAGCTGCCTATAGAGGCGGCCAGCAGGCCGTTAATCGACAACTGAAGTACAAACTCCCGGCCGGTGACATCCTCGCCCCGGCGCGACAGCGTGCGCGGCAGAATCAGCGAATTGCCAATCGTAAAACTACCGTTGTTGACCGGGAATCCGTCAAAGGAGGGATTATCCAACAGTTGTCCCAAACTTTCCTTGCTCAGAAATAGGGAAGGGATATCCTGGGGCGTAATATCAAGCGTAGTGCCTACCAGCTCAATATCGCGCCCCACTCCTGCATGGAAGATGATAAAAGCAGTTTGGCCGGGATCGAGTCCAGAGGCGTCGAAGCCGCCCGCCTCTTCCACTTTCTGCCAGGTGTCGCGGGCCAGCAAGGCAAGCTTTTCGTTGGTGAAGGTTTCGCCGGTAGGCGAATAAAATTCCATCGGTTGATCAAGCGAATAAACATCCGGCAGAACCTGGAAGTCGATACCGAATTGTCCACCTGAAACGGTGTTAAAATAGTTCCGGGCAAATTCGAGATGCGATTCGAAATAGGCGCGGTCGTGGGGCAGGGGATCGATGGTGATAGGATTATCTTCCAGCCAGGGGAGGCTGCCGGGGCCGAAGGTACCGTCGCCGGAAGTAAAGCGGTTGTCATCCTGCCGGAACTCGACCATTACCGCTACGATATCGATAGAAGGAGGGGCCGGCTGTAGCGGGAACTCCATTTGTCCCGCGGGGTAGAGGGGGTGGCTGCGGTTGAGCGGGACCGACTGCCCAAAGCCGCCGGGAGGGAATGCGGCAAAAAACAAAAGCATGCCTGAAACAAGCATGCTTTTTATGTAGTGTGATGTTATTTGCCTGAATGTCAAAGCAAGCCGGTAAAGGTTAGAAGTTCAACAGCAAGCCAAACCGGGTCGTGTTGGCAAGGGGGTGCTCCTCTTCAAGCGTGTAGATATAGCTGAAGTCTACACCGATAAAATCGTACCGTATACCGGCGCCCAGGGTGATAAACCGGCGGTCTCCGTTGTTAGGGTCTTCGAAATAGTAGCCGCCCCGTACGGCAAAAAGGTCGTTGTACCAGTATTCCACCCCGGTTGCCACCATAAATTGCTGAAGGGTGTTCAAGGTAGCGATACCTTGGCCGGTATCTCGCTGCAAAGTGCCCCAGGAGGTGAAAAGTGCTTTCAAAACGCCTACCGGATTACCTTCCGAGTCGGTTCTGGCCATCACTTTGGAAATATCGTTGGCTACGGTCAGGGTGTTGATGCCGTCCTTGTCAAGATTGGTCGTAAAGGCCCAGCCGAAACGTAAAATAGTAGGCAGAGGGTCTTTCTGGGCATTGTCGGTATAATGCACGCCGGGGCCGATATTGGAAAGATTCAGTCCCGCATTCAGGGAAGCATCCATCCCTGCAAACTCAAAGGGGTCGGATTTGTACATGGCGGCAACGTCAACGCCTACGCTTGAACCGGGGTTGATCTTTTGTCCGCCTGAGAAGCCGTCTGCCAGACTGCTGTAGATAAAGCGGAAGCCTGTACCGAGCGCCCAGTTCTTATTCAATTCCAGCCCGTAGGATACGCCTGCTGCAAATTCGTAGCTGTTGAAACGTCCCTGGTCCAGGCCGTCTTCATTGGTGCGAACCTGCTCACCCAGATTCAGGTAGGTGATATGAGCACCGAAGGTACCGATATCTTCTACATAGTATTTGCCCACCAGGTAGTCGTAAAAGAGGTCGGCATTAAACTTGGGCAGCCATTCCGAGTGGGTGATGCTCACCTGGTTGCCGCGCTGGAATGCAAGTCCGGCAGGATTCCAGAATACGGCGGAGGCATTGTCGGCTATGGCAACGCCGGTATTTCCCATACCCGCGGCCCTTGAGTCGGGTTCAATCTGCAGAAAAGGGACGGAAGTAATGCCAACCTGTGCTATGGCGTTCTGGGCGCCGAAAAGAGTCAGAAGCAATAGCAGTGAGCTTATTCGTTTCATCATTATTTTGACGGATTTGCCGGAGATTAATACCTAAAGTAACGCAAATTTAGGGTCTGTGGTACCTTAAAAACATTAAAATGTCTTTATTTCTACCATCTGATGCAACTCAAATATACCTTGCCTAACGTACTGATTAATAAATCGGTAAGCGAATTTTGCCGAATAAAGTAGGAGGTCTGGAATTCGGTATCCCGATTGGTAAATAACCTAGAGCATCTCGACAACCATGGCAGAAGCTCCGCCGCCTCCGTTACAGATGCCGGCACAGCCCCAGCTGCCGCCGGTCCGTTTCAGGGCATGCAACAGCGTTACCATAATACGGGCACCTGAACATCCTATCGGGTGGCCGATACTGACAGCACCGCCGTGGATGTTTACTTTTTCGGGATCCAGTTCCAGGATCTGGTTGTTTGCCAGCGAGACTACGGAAAAGGCTTCGTTAATCTCAAAGAGGTCCATTTCCGTCTTGTCCATTCCGGCGCGTTTCAGTGCTTTGGGGATGGCGTCGGCGGGAGCGGTAGTAAACCATTCGGGCGCTT
>CAYWDK010000054.1:9227-12070 GCA_964457025.1 uncultured Balneolaceae bacterium
TTCAGTGCTTTGGGGATGGCGTCGGCGGGAGCGGTAGTAAACCATTCGGGCGCTTTGGCGGCGCTGGCCTGACTGGCGATACGGGCCAGGGGCTTCAGGCCCATCTCTTTGGCTTTTTCCTCGCTCATCACCAGCACGGCGGCGGCACCGTCGTTGATGCTGCTGGCGTTGGCCGCGGTTACAGTCCCCTCTTTCTCGAAGACAGGGCGCAGGCCGGGAATCTTGTCATAGTTCACGCGCTTCAGCTCTTCGTCCATTTCCACTTCGGTAACGTTGCCCTTGCGGTCGGTCACCTTCACTGTAATAACTTCATCTTTGAAATAGCCTTTTTCGTGTGCTTCAATAGCTCGTTTATAGGAGGTGATGGCAAATTCGTCTTGCTGCTCGCGGCTGATGTTGCACTCTCTGGCGCAAAGCTCCGCGGCATTTCCCATATGATAGTCGTTATAGACATCCCACAGCCCGTCTTTGATAATGCCGTCTTGCACTTCGGCGTGACCCAGCTTGGAGCCGTAACGGTGTTTGGGCAGGTAATAAGGCACATTGCTCATACTCTCCATTCCGCCGGCAACAATGATATCGGCCTCTTCCAGCTGGATCTGGTTGGCTGCGATCATGATCGCTTTCATGCCGGAGGCACATACCTTGTTGACCGTGGTGCAAGGGGTAAGTTCCGAGAGCCCCGACTTGATGGCTGCCTGCCGGGCAGGTGCCTGGCCGATACCGGCCGTCAGGACGTTGCCGAATACCACTTCATTGACATCATTCGGTTTGATTCCGGCCGACTTGATGACCTCCATAATGGTCATGGAGCCGAGTTCGGGGGCAGTGAAAGAGGAGAGACTGCCTCCGAATGAACCGATGGGAGTTCGTTTAGCTTCAACAATTACAGCGTTACGCATAGTACTTCTCTTTTAGTTATAAATGATTTTGAAAATTAATTCGCTTTCTTCTAAAAGGCCTTTTCCAGGTCTTCAATCAGGTCTTCGGCGTCCTCAATTCCAACCGAAAGCCGGATGAGGGAGTCTTTAAGTCCGGCCGCCTCACGTACTTCTTTGGGAATGGAGCCGTGTGTCATGGTCGCAGGATGATTGATCAGCGACTCCACGCCTCCCAGGCTCTCAGCCAGGGCAAAGAGTTTGGTACTGCTCATAAACTCTTTGGCGGTTTCGGTGCTGTCATCTTTTAATGTAAAAGAGACCATCGCCCCGAAATCGCTCATCTGTTTTTTGGCAATCTCGTGCTGGGGATGCGAAGCAAGCCCCGGGTAGATCACTTCGCCGACTTTGGAATGCGCTTCCAGGTATTCGGCGATTTGCCGCGCATTTTCGGTAGCGCGCTGCATGCGCACGTGCAGGGTTTTGATGCCCCGCAACACCAGATAGCAGTCCATGGGACCCGGCACGGCGCCCGTGGTCTTGGTCTGGAAGCGCAGCTGCTCCATCACTTCCTTGTTGGATGTAGCGACGGCTCCGCCTATGATATCCGAGTGGCCTCCCAGGTATTTGGTCGTCGAATGAAGCACCACATCGGCCCCCAGGTCCAGCGGTTTCTGGAGATAGGGAGAAGCGAATGTATTATCGACTACCGAAAGGATGTTTTCCTTACGGGCGAATTCTGCCAGCTGCTCGATATCCACTACCCGAAGCAGGGGATTGGTAGGCGTCTCGATCCATATCAGTTTGGTGTTGTCCGTTTTGGCCGCTTTGACATTTTCGAAATCGGTCATATTCACAAAAGTGAAATCGATGCCGAAGGGCTGGAATACCTGGGTGAAAAGTCGATAGGTGCCACCGTACAGGTCGTCGGAGGCGATGATATGATCGCCCGGACGGAACATTTTTATGAGGGCATCCATGGAGGCACAGCCGCTTGAGAAGCAGGCACATTCGTCTGCGTTTTCAAGGCCGGCAATAAGCTTTTCCAAAGCGGTACGCGTCGGATTGGCTACCCGGGCGTAATCATAACCCTTATTGACGTTGGGCGCTTCCTGCACATAGGTGGAAGTCTGGAAGATAGGAGGCATGACGGCCCCGGAAGTCTCTTCCGGCTTCTGTCCGGCGTGAATGGCTTTGGTATTGAATCTCATAACAAAAAAAGGTTTAGTTGATTTTGGATTTTGCGTCCTCGGCTTTCTCGCTCATTCCCAGGTAGGTGTAGATCTGATACAGATTACTCCAAAAGCGGCCGTCTTCACTGTTATTTTCCGCAAGATTTTCAAAAAGGGGCATGGCGGAGCTAAGGAAATACCTGATCCGTTTATGGACCTGTGCTTGGGTATCGCCGCTAAGTGCGGGCGAAAGCTGCTGGTACTTTGCCGCGGCATTCTTGTAGAAGTAGGCGAGGTTCTGGATGATTTCTGCGTTTTCCGGAGCACCGCTCATGGCCTCGCGGAACTGGTTTTCTGCTGTGGTCATCAGGGAATCTGCCATATCAAAAGCTGCACCGGCATCATTTGAATCGTGATCTCCCGCCAGCAGGGAGTCAACTTTGCCGGCAGCCAGGTGATAGAGCTGGTTGGCGCGTGCCTGGGCGTAGATAATGTTCTGAGGTTCATTCTCAACCAGCAGGTCGAGCAGTTTTACCGCCTCCCTGTGGTTACCGGCGTTGATATAGGCATTGGCAAGTCCGTGAAGCAGGTTCAGGTTGTCTTCCGAAAAGGACTCGGCCTCTTCATAAACGGCTACGGCCCGGCCCGGCTGATTGGTTTCCAGGTACAGGAATGCCAGCTGTTCCAGCATTTCGGGCGGCAGCGTATTGATACGCTCTCTGGCTTTCTCAAGGCTTCGGACGGCCTCCCGGTACTTGTGATTACGGTACAGGGCCTGGGCTTTCATCTTATA
>CAYWDK010000055.1:0-11977 GCA_964457025.1 uncultured Balneolaceae bacterium
CAGCAGGTCTTCTCCGGCGAAGCCACCCGCCTGGCCTATATGACCGACGAGGCGCAGGAAGGGCGCGACGCTTTCCTGGAGAAGCGAAAGCCGAACTGGGAGAAGTTTCCGTGGATCGGGTAAGGCTATTGAATGTTGAATGTTAAGTGTTGAGGGTTAAATACATACCCATTCATAATTCAACATTTAAAATTTAACATTCAACATTGCCCATACCTACTGCCCGTCGATCTGGTTGAGCAGCACTTCTACCGCCCTCCTCAGCTGGGGATCCTCCCCATTGGCTTTGCTGTCGGGGGCGTTGTCCACCCGCACGTCGGGCACGGCAGGACCGTTTTCCATATTTTGGTCGGTGGCCTTCACGTACCAGGCGCGGAATGGCATTCGCACGAAGGAGCCGTCGATCAGTCCCATGCCGCCGGTGGAAATTACCGCGCCGAAGGTGGGCATACCCACCAGCTTGCCGACGCCCAGTGTCTTGAAGGCGTGGGAAAAGATTTCGGCGTTGGAATAGCTGCTCTCATTGGCCATGGCCACCGAGGGCTTGGTCCACCAGCTGAGCGGCAGCCGCTCGCTGAAGGGGTAGTACTCGCGGTACTTCTCGTGGTTCTCGTCCAGGTCGTCGGTAGCGCCGCGCGGGATGGTGTAGGCGTGCTGCTTCACATTGAGCACGGTCATCAGGTAGTCGGTGGTCCAGCCGCCGCCGTTCCAGCGCACGTCGATGACGATACCCTCCTTGCCGTGGCCGGAAGCCATCAGTTCGCGTTCGAAACGCTCGAAACTGGGCCAGTTCATACCGCGGACGTGGATGTAGCCGAGGCGTCCGTCAGAGTACTCTTCGGTAAGCTCCTGCCGCGACTGCACCCACTCTTCGTAAAGCTCGTCGCTGAGGCTGTTGGTGGGACGAATTACTACCTCGCGCATATCGCCATTCGTACCGCGTACATCCAGCAGCACCTGCTCGGTTACGTCATTCACTAGGTAGGAGAAGAAGTTGGTATCGGAGGTAAGCGGCTTGCCTTCCACGCGGGTGATTACGTCGCCTTCATAGAGCTTGCTGGCCTCCTTGTCGGCGGGACTGTTCATTACCACTTTGGTCACGCGCACACCGTCGTTCACCGGCTCCACGCCGATGCCCAGCAGGCCGGTACGCTCTTCCTGGGTCTCTTCCGGATCGGAACCGTAGAGGCCCATGTGGCTGGCATTAAGCTGGCCGAGCATCCAGTTGAACATGTAGCGGAAATCCTGGCTGGTGGACGCCGAAAGCACCCACGGCTTGTATTTGTTCTTCAGGGCTTCCCAGTTACGCCCATGAAATTCAGGATCGTAGAATCCCTGGTTGAGCGCGCTCCAGGCTTCCTCGAAAATCTGCTCGTTCTCTTTGCTGTGATCAATGGTCATCCGGGCGTTGAAAGGTAGGCTTGTAAAGTCACCTTTGGAGGGATCCACCTCGTAAAAACTGCCCCTGCTTACGGCATAGAGCTTCTTGCCATCCGGACCCAGGCTGATGCCGTAGGGATTGCGTCCGCCCTGCGTCAGCCGTTTCGACTCGGTACGGTCGAATTTAACACTATACAGGTCGCTACCGTCCGTAGCCGGATCGCTGGCGGTGAAATAGAAGGTCTCGCCGTCGGCGGAGATGGTCAGGCTCGTCTCGTTTCCGGGCATGGAGGTTACCTGCCAGAGCCGCTCATGGATATCCTCGAAGTCGATTTGAATCGGCTCGACCTCGTCACCATTTTCTTCGTCTTCTTCATCGCCGGCACCTTCCTCGTCGTCAAAATAGTAGCCGTGCTCGCGGTCTTCCTTGGTTTTCTGCCAGTCTTCCTCGGTCAGCCATACGAACCAGAGGTCGAAGTCGCCATTGTTGCGGTTGGAGATGAAGCCGATCTTGGATCCGTCCCTGCTCCACACCGGTCCGTAGTCGCCGCGCGGGTGCATGGTGATGTTGACCGGATCCATGCTGCCGTCGGCCGCATGGATATAAATCTCGCTGTTGAAATTGAGGTCGTCGAGCGAATAGGCCAGCCACTTGCTGTCGGGGCTCCAGCTCACGCTTCCGGGCGTGCTCCAACCGTCGAGCAGCGTCTCCCGGTTGCTCATATCTCCGTCACTGTCGATATCAGCGGTAATAAGCGTGCCCCTGCCCTGGCGATAGACGATCTTTTCGCCGTCGGGCGAGACCTCCGGATTGACCTCGTCCTCATCTGTATCGGTGAGGCGTACGATCTCATGCTTCAGGCTTTTGAAAATGTCGGTTTTATTGGGATCCGACGAACGCACCAGGTACATATCGTACTGGCCGTCGCGGTCGGAGGTAAAAATCAACGTCGAATCGTTCAGCCAGGTCGGCGACTGGTCCCGGTAGGGATGGTCGGAAAGGTTGACCGTCCGGCTGTTCTCCTTGTCGTTGGCCTTCACAAAGATCTCCCCGCGGATGGTCATGGCGGTATAGTCGCCGTTGGGCGATACCGCATATTCCGAGAGGTTGTTTCTGTATGTTTCGTGCTCGATCGGATCGAAACGGTAGTCGGATGAAAGGTTGATTGACAACTCTTGCGGCTGACGCGAACCGGAGGTCATGGTATAGAGGCTGGTCCTGCGCTCGAATACGATGTTGCCGTTGGAAGCTACATCAAAATAACGGACGCCGTCATCCCGAAAATTGGTAACAGCCTGGGCCTGACCGTTGGCACTGCCGTCGGCATTGATGGCCTGACGGTAGATGTTATACCGTCCGGTCGAGGCGCTGATATAGTAAAGTGTATTGTTATTGCTCCATCGCGGCAGATAATCGTTAACGGAGTTGTCGGTCAGTTCGGTGAACGACATATCCTCGGTATCGTAAATCCAGATATCCAGGTCGGCGGGTCCGTCATACTGCTCGCGGGATATGCGGCATGAACCCCGCACAAAAGCCACATAGCGTCCGTTGGGTGACATCACCGGCATATCGCCCACAGCATCCATCATGCGGCTGGGCGTACCGCCTGAAGCAGGCACACTTTGCAGTTCGGAATCCCACTCTACCTGGCGAAATGCCCGGTTGCTGGCAAAAAGCAGCTGTCCGGAGCGGGTCCAGTCCGAAAGGTTGTCGCTTCCGGAGAAATAGGTGATGCGCTGCGACCTCCCCCCTTCGGCGGGAATGGTGAAGATATCGTCGTTGCCGAAACGCTCGGCCGAAAAAGCGATATCCGAACCGTCGGGGCTCCAGCGGGGATTATGTTCGTAGGCCTCATGAACGGTAAGGCGCTTGGCCTCTCCCCCGTCAAAAGGCACCGTCCAGATATCTCCCTGGAAGGAGAAGGTAACGGACGAGCCGTCGGGACTGACGGCCGGGTCACGCGCCAGCACGGCGTCGTTCTGCGCATAGGCCGTAGTGCTGGCCAATATGAATAGCGATAGAATAAGCAGTGTTACTGATCTCATAGTAGTACGTATTTAGTCTTTTCGATTAAAATCCCGGAAGAAGCATAACGGCGTTCTGCATCATCCGCGCCGGACCTACCCAGAACATGCGGTATTGCGTATTGTCCAGGAGGAAGACCACCTTGCCGCCTCCCATCTCATAGACTCCCGCAAATGCGTTGCCGGCCGCCTTCTCTTTATTCTCCTGCGAAGCATAGCCGGAGGCCAGTACCGATGAGGCATCCTTGTCGTAATAGCCCACTGTCTGCCAGTCGGCGCTGGGCACGATGGCTTCGGTGCTGAATTTGAGGGAGTACAACCGGTCGGGAAGCCCGAATGCGAGCGGATTGGTATTGTCAATATGTCCCTTAAAAGCAGAACCGGGGATATTGCGCAAGCCGGAGGAGTCTTCGCGCGCCTCATAGGTGGTATAGGCTGCGGGATCGATCTTCTCCCCGTTTTCTTCCTCATCCTCTTCGTCCCCATCCGCCAAGGTCATGCCGGTAAAGCCGGAACGGTCTTTGGTGAGGTACTCGGCAGATGCTTCGGTCGCCACCAGCGTGCCTCCGGAGCGTACCCAGTTGCCCAAGCGGTCCATGGTGGTAGAGTCCATCACAGAGGAGATACCGCCCCATGCGCCGGGCAGGATGATCACGTCGTACTCTTCGAGGTCCATCCACTGGAGGTTGTCGCTTCGGATTCGCGAGATGCCGAAGTCGGTCCAACGGTCAAAGAGGAACCAGATCTGTCCGGCGGTGTAGGAGCTGAAGGGACTGTCGACCATCAGCGCCACTTTTGGCTGGTGCAGCGGTTCGCTGCTACGCGAGGCCAGATCCATGCCTTCGGCCATGCGCCCTGTATTGAAGCCGACAATCTCCACGCCGGTCTCTTCGGCTATGCGCTGCATGTCGCCGGTGATCTCGTCTTTCTTGGCATAATTACGGCCGATAAGCACGATCAGGCTACCGCGCGTGTAGGTCCTTCCATTATAGGTAAAGGTCTCTTCGGCGCTGCGAACCCGGTAGCCGGCATTCCAAAGCTTGGCCAGTGCGTTGGGCGCATAGCGTTGTCCCCAGTCGACCACATAGGCATACTGTGCATTGGCATTGGTCACCCCACCGGAGTACGAAAGCTGTTCGGTCAACCTGCGCGTTTGCACGTCGGGATTGTCGGTAGTCCAAGCCCCATCCAGGTTGTAGGCCATCGGCGCCGACCAGGTAGCCATATCGTACATCACCGAATCACGGATGGTGAGCTCGCGGTTCATCAGCGTATTGATAAAAATGTGTTTGGGCTGGTCGGTCCTGATAATGAAACTGCCGGAGTCGAAAGAGCGGCGGGATGCGGTGTTGTCCCAGTAGCTGTAGGCTTCGCGAAGCGTGAAGTTCTCGGTCGCCTGTTCTACCTCTACCCCGTGCTGCAGCATGATGTTGATCAGCTCGCGGGTGTAGTCCCGGCTGTCGGGCAGGATGTAAGCGGCTTCATCGCCTTTGCGGGCCGAAGAAGAGAAAGCGTTGCGAAAATAGCGCAACAGGTCACCGCGGTTCTCCATGGCGGTGCGCACCGTTGCGACGGAGTTGGTATAGTGGTCGAATATGCGCTGGCGCAGGGTCAGCACGTAGCCGTCTTCGGTCTCCACGGCACGTCCGCCGCGGCTGTGACCGCCCTGTTCGGCCAGCATGCCGATACCGCCCATCAGGCTCGGATAGGATGAACCGTAGCCCGGGTAGAAAAAGTCGAAAGCTTCACGGGTGGCGTAGTTGATGTTGTGCCTGTCAAATTCTTCGATAGTGCCACGGCCAAAAACGTCCGCCCACCTCTCGTAGTCGTCGGGCAGCTCGTAGTTGCGAGGCGTGGTTCCCGGCATGGTAAAGTAGTTGCTGTTGAAGCCCTGCTCGTGCAGATCCAGGTGCACCTGGGGCATCCACTGCTGGTAGGCCGCCACGCGCCCGCGCGATTCGGGATGCACCAGCCAGGTCCAGTCACGGTTCAGGTCGAACCAGTAGTGGTTGGTCCGTCCGCCGGGCCAGATTTCATCATGCTCGATATCGGCGGCGTCGGTATTCAGGATGTTGCTTTTCGACGATTTGTACCAAAATACATAACGGTCGCGGCCGTCGGGGTTGATCATGGGATCTATAATGGTGATGGCTTCGTCCCGCATGCGGGCGGTCTCCTGATCGGTACCCGCTACCAGGCGATAGGCCGTGCGCATGGCCGCCTCACTGCTGGAGGGCTCGTTGCCGTGCACGTTGTAGCTCAGCCAGACGGTAACCGGCTGCTCGTTCATCATCAGGTCGGCCGAGGTGCCGCTGAGCGAATCCGGATGTGCCAGGCGCTTGTTGTTGCGGCGAAGCTCGTCGATCATCCCCGCATTCTCTTCGGAGGTGATGACCGCATAGTACAGCCCCCTGCCCTCGTAGGTCTCGCCGTATTTGTGAAAACTGATCCGGTCCGACAGTTCATCCAGCCTTTTGAAATAGGCCATGACGTCGGAATGAAAGGTATACTCCGAGCCCAGCTCATAACCCAAATATTCGGCCGGCGAAGGGATCGACGAATCGTAAGAAATGCCCGGATCGAACTCAAAGGTTCGCTCCTGCCCGAAAGCGGCAGAAAAAGTTGAGAAACTTAGCAGAAACAGAAAGGTTAAAAATCGCGAAAGCCTGACACTTACATTCATAAAGTTGTACTCCGTTATTGGCATTTTATTTATCACTTTAAGGGTAACAAAACCAAAAGTAAAATGGAGTAAAAATCTGCCTGCGATATTCCAAAGCTGAAACCGGCGACTTCGGCTACCTATAGATTACCGGGAATATTTCTGTATCATAGTTCCGGTCAGGTGACTGTAAGATTGAAACCATGAATATATTTCCCTCACAAACTACGCTTAGCCAAAACCAGCAAAAGGCGCTCAAGCTGCTGGGCTTGGCGGGCGCACTGTTTCTCATCCTGCAACTGGTATGGAGCCTGTTTTTGGATCCCTATGTGGGGGACAAAATCAAATCCTCCTTCCGCTTGTCGACCCGCCATGCCTATGTGCTTGAGTTCGACGATGTGGATCTCGGCCTTTTGGGCAGGAGCATCACCTTTCAGAACCTGGCTATTTATCCCGACTCCTCCCGGCTCGACAGCAGCCGGGTCTGGGAGAAGGTTTCCCTCAGGGGGAGCCTGCAGACGGAAGAGCTCTCGATCAACGGGATCGGATTGCTGGATCTTATCTACGACAGGAAGCTCGGCATCAGGCGAATCGGCATGAAAGCTGCCGTTATAAAGATGGAATACCTGGGAAGCCGGGATGATGATGCCGGGCAAAACCGGCAGAGCCTGAACCGGCTTATCTACAAAGCGGTCAACACCCGGCTGAAATCACTCGCCATCGGGGAGACCTCGATCACCAACGCTTCACTAAAAATTGAAAGCCCCGGCAATGAATTCGGCAACCTCACTATCGATCACTTCTCCCTCCTGCTGAATGATATTACCGTCGATTCCGTATCCGCCCAAAGAGATCACTTTTTTCTTACGGATAAAGTAGAAGTGACCGGCCGGGAGCTTTCCTGGTCATTATCCGGAGACCTCTATACTCTTAAAGCCCATGCTGCCGGCGCTTCCACCCTTGCCTCCAGCGCCTTTGCCGATTCCCTTCGCCTGGAGCCGCACTATCCCAAATATGAATTCTCCAAAAAGGTTGGCCGGGAAATCGACCGGGTGGAACTTTCCATCGCACGCATGGCGATGAAGCGAATCCGTTTTGACTCCCTGCTTCACCGCCGAAAGCTGCTGGCAGGCCGTTTCGATATTGAAAATGCCACGCTCAATGTGCTGCACGACAAGCGGCTGCCGGGCGGACCGCCCGAAACCAAGCCGCTGCCCCACTTGGCATTCCGGCAATGGGAAACGCCCGTCCGCATCGACACCGTCACCGTCCGGGACTCCTTCATCTCCTATTCCGAACACAAACCCCAGGCCTCAAAGGCGGGCAAAGTGACCTTCGAGAATTTACAAGCTACCATTTTCGGCCTTTCCAATTTCGGGGATGCCGGCAACGCTATCGAGATGGAAGCACAGGCACATGTCATGGGCGACGGACTGCTGAAAGCCCGCTTCGCCTTTCCCAAAAACGATACGACCGGTTATCACACCGTTTACGGCTCGCTGGGCAGTATGCCCTTTGCTTCGCTCAACCCCATACTCGAAAATGTGGGATTCGTGCAGGCCGGGGATGGCGGCAAGATCCACGGGATGGATTTTTCAATGGAACTGGACGGCCGGAACTCCAAAGGTACGATGGTGCTAAACTATGAAGGCCTTAACGTGAGGATGCTCGAAAAAGACAGCGCCAAAGAGGGAGAAACCAGAAAGCTGACTTCCTTCATTGCCAACACCTTTGTCATCAAAAAAAACAACCACAAGGAGCCGTTGCGGCAGGGCGAGATCGCATTTGAAAGGGATAGGGAAAAGTCCGTTTTTAATTACTGGTGGAAATCGCTGCTCAGCGGGATGAAAGACACAATCGGATTATAAATTGATATGCAGGAAACATCTGAACTGAACATACCCGTGCTCTCCGACATCCGCGAGGCACACGAAACGGTACGCTCGCGCATTCACCGCACTCCGGTCCTGGCCAACAGGCAGGTTAACAAACGCGCCGGTTGCCACATCTTCTTTAAATGCGAGAATTTCCAGCGGGTCGGCGCCTTTAAATTCCGGGGCGCCTGCCATACGGTCTTCTCCCTTTCGGATGAGGAGGCCCGCAAAGGCGTCGCCACCCACTCTTCGGGCAACCACGCCCAGGCCATCGCCCTGGCAGCACAGATGCGCGGTATCCCGGCCCATATCGTGATGCCTGAGAACGCTCCCGGCGTCAAGAAAAGAGCCGTAGAAGGCTACGGAGCTAATATCACCTTTTGCGAATCCACTTTGGAAGCCCGGGAGTCGACGCTGGAGGAAGTGGTCGAAAAAACGGGCGCCACTTTCATCCACCCCTACAACGACCCGCGCATCATTGCGGGACAGGGGACGGCCGCCATCGAGCTGCTGGAAGAGCATCCCGGCCTGGATATGATACTGGCGCCCGTGGGAGGCGGCGGACTGGCAAGCGGTACCGCCATTGCCGCCGCGGGAATAAAGCCTGACGTCAAGGTTATCGGCTGCGAGCCGGAACTGGCCGACGACGCCTACCTCTCGCTTAAGTCCGGCAAACTGATGCCGGCCAAGAAACCGGTTACCGTAGCCGACGGACTGCGCACCTCACTCGGCGAGCTCACCTTCGCCTGCCTGCAGAAGCATCTGCACAGCATCGTCACGGTCTCCGAAGAGGAGATTGTCGAAGCCATGCGCTTTATCTGGGAACGGATGAACATCATTATCGAGGCCTCTTCGGCGGTGCCTGTAGCAGCCATTTTCAATAACAAGATCGAAGTATCAGGCAAAAAAGTCGGGCTGATACTAAGCGGTGGAAATGTGGATCTGGACAACTTACCCTGGAGCTGACAAGGCCATGCAGATAACCATCATCGGCGGCGGAGTAAGCGGAATTACCACGGGCTTGGCCCTGGAACTGGCGGGCTACCGAACTACCATCCTCACCAAAGAGCGAGCCGACCAGGTTGAGACCAAATCCGACCCCTATTTTGCCAGCCTCTATCCTTCGGCCTCGGTCATCCCCCATTCGGTCAACAGCGAAAGGGAAAACAAGCTGCTGCAGGATTCACAGGCAATTTTCAATGCGCTGACAGAAGAAGGTGCTGCCGGGCTCAACATTCACAAGCATTACGAGGTGTATGAGTATCCCGTTGAAGACCCTTCCTATGCGCCCTCGTTGACCAACTACGCCCGCATCGATGACAACTGGCAGTCAGACCCCGACATCCCGAAGCTGGCCGACGATATCCCGCTTTACGGCTGGAAGTTCGACTGCTACTTCGCCGACTGGCCGCAATATCTGCCCGCGCTCTTCCGGTGGTACGAAGAGCTCGGAGGCAGCATCATCAAAAAAGAAGTAACTGCGAAAGATGTGCAATCCACCGAAGGTATTGTCATCAATTGCAGCGGCTATGGCAGCAGAAAACTCTTTAACGAGAAAGGCGGTCGGCTTGCCAAGGGGCACCTGCTCCATATCCCCGGGGCACCTGTTTTGAGAAATGACGCCGGCGAGACCCTCTCCTACAACTACACCCCAACTGCTGAAAGATACGCAAGCAGCGACGGCCGTCACCAGGACCTCTACTTCTATCCCCGCAAAGACGGCTGGTTCCTGGGAGGCAGCCGGCTGAAAGGCCTTGTAGATGAGGCCGGCAACTGGCATGGCGCGGAACCGGGAGGAAAAACGGTTTCCGTAAATGGAATCGAAATTCCGGCTGCCATCCTTGAACTCAACGTCCAAATCCTGAAAAACTCCTATGAAGTCGATCCCGGCTTATATCCCAAAATGAAAGCCACCATAGGCTACCGCTACCTCCGTACCGACGAAAACGGCTTGCGTCTGGAACAGGATCCCGATCACAGCAAGCTGATTCACAACTATGGACACGGAGGGGCGGGCGTTACCCTCTCATGGGGATGTGCATTGCATATTGCCCGCATGATCGGAGCAGTGGAAAAGCCGGGTGCGATTCCGGCGGCTAAGGATTCGGAAATCGGTTTTCTCGGGAGGGCTATACGAAGACTGTTATAATCCGGCCTTGAAGGTATAGGTAAACTTGATCAGCAGGGCCCGGTACTCCGAAACAGGTGCACGCGGCAGGCCAAGCCGGTCGCGGTCAGAGTTCAAGATTTCGTCATATACTATCCACAAGTCGTTCCCCTCGGCCATATTATAACGGAAGCGCGCATTGATACTCACCTTGTTGATTTCACTGTTGTACTGTATAAAGGGGTTGAAAGAGATCTCGGTATTCAGGGCTGTACGCAAGTTCAAGCGGGCCAGGTGGGTGTCGAATTCCTGGTTCCTCTCTTTAAAGCGAACGCCATTGTACTCATACTCGGTGCGCACTTCAAAATGCGGAGAGAGACTCCACCTGGTCGACAGGTTCAGCGTCGTCTTGGTTCCATCATAAAATCCGCCCGTAGTCAAATTCAGCCGGGGCTGTAACTTCCAGCCGTTGGGCGCCTCATACCGAACTTCCAAATCCTGAAACCAATATTCACCCGCCGGCACATCCACTCCTTTTCTATCAGACAAGATAAAGCCCTGAAACAAGCGGTCATAGCTGATGTTGGTCTGCACGCTCAGCGAGGTGCCCCCATTGGTACCGAAGGAGGTCATTGGGTTGATGCGAGCCGTCTCTATAACGCCCTGCTCGTGGCTGTAATAGATGTTACTGAAGCCTCCGACCCAGATTTCCCTAAGGAAATCGGAATCATCCAGCAACCAGGTATACTGCGAAAAGTTCTTGAAATAGGTAAAATTGCGCCGTGTAATGAAACCCACTTCCGGTAAGAAGTCACTGCCGGAATAATCGTATTCGAACTCATAACTGAAACCCACATTGATGCGCCGCTGCCAGACACCGTAAAGACGGATTGCCGAGGCCGGGTCGGCCCCGTCCCACAAGGTCTGGGCTACTTTAAGCGTCAGGTATTCGTCACCCACTACCCGGAATGTTCCATCCACCCCATAGGCCAGATTATAGGAACCGTCATTGCCCAGCCGGCTGGTAAACATGGCACCGATATTGGAATAGCGATTGAACACTCGCTTACGGGCGCGCAACACGCCAAAGTTTTCAGAAGGCGTGGTGGATGTGGGCGCAGTTTGCATATTGAGCACACCGATATCGGTCGAGCCGATCTTCCCTACCAGCCGGCTGCCGCCGTAAATGCGTATCGGCTGACCGTTCTCATCCAGGCCGATCCTGCGGCTGTGAAAGAGACGGTTGTTCCGCGAAAAGTTGAAGTTGAATACCGAAGAGCGCTCCTGGAAGAAGCGGCGCTTCTCCGGGAAAAAGAGCGGGAATCGGCTCAGGTTCACCTGCTGGTTGTCGGCCTCCACCTGTGCAAAGTCGGTGTTGGCGGTAAGGTCAAGCGTCAGGTTGCTGGTAAGGTTCATTTTGACATCAAGGCCGGCCTCGCGGGTCCAGTCCGACTCCGTCGTATAAGCAGTCTGCGTATCATTCAGCAACTGGCGGCTGTCCCGGCCACCCAGCAGATAGGGCGTAATATAGACCGGATTGCTGCTGTTGATGCCGGTAAGACGGACTTTTTGAGCCTGTGACGGCTTCCTGAATCCGTTGTCCCAGTTGGGAGGCGTGTCTGGGTAGACATGGCGTTCGTTAAGCTTGGAAAGGAAACGGTACACCATCATCCCCATGATGACTTCGTCATCCTCGGTCTGGAAGCCCAGACTGGAAAAAGGGATGCGCATCTCGACCGACCATCCCCAGTCGCCGCGGTCGGTTTCTACCTCCCAGTAGGTGTTCCAGTCAAAGTTGTTGCTGTCTCTCCCCTCGGCGTCGTCTGAAATCAATACGTCGAAACGGGTGCCGGCAGGATTGGTAAAAAACCAGAGGGCGTTTTCGTTGTCGTTGAAGGTATCCAGAATCAGGGCAAAGGTGTCGTC
>CAYWDK010000056.1:0-4173 GCA_964457025.1 uncultured Balneolaceae bacterium
CCCATCGACCAGTTCGGATGGTTTAACGCATCCTCAACAGTGATATTTTCCATCTGCTCCCGGCTCCAACTTCGAAAAGGTCCGCCGCTGGCCGTAATAATAAGTTTCTCAATGGTGCTATAATCCTCACCAACCAGGCACTGTAGCATGGCGCTGTGTTCGGAATCGACGGGAATGAGCAGTTCTCTGCTCCCATGCTGATCCAGTATCCTGTTGATCAGCTCTCCGCCTACCACCAGTGACTCTTTGTTAGCCAGGGCCACTTTCTTGCCCGCTTTAAGTGCCGCGATGGTGGGATCAAAACCGGCATAGCCAACCAAGCTGTTCAGAACGGTATCGGCACCATCCAGAGAAGCGAGATCGGCCAGCAATTCACTGCCGGCGAGAATTTCGGTATCACTGTCTCCGGCCTCAGCCTTCAGCGCCTTAATGTGACTGTCGTTGCAAAGAAGGGCTTTTGCAGGCTTGAACTCCTCGATCTGCCGAGCCAGCTTTTCCCAGCTGTTGTTGCAAGCCAGCGCCAGTACCTGAAACCGGTCGGGATGCTCGCGTACGATCTCAAGGGCCTGCTCCCCTATCGATCCGGTCGATCCCAATATGACTAGCTTCTGTGGTTTCAAATATGACATCATTCTGGTTTTAAAGAGCAGCTAAGATCGTAATTAACATTGAGGATTTAAAAATTAATTCCACAGTTCAAGTGCCGCCTTAAACATCAGTGCATGGGCTTCAACCGTCTGTTTCAGGCTGGGCGCGTAACCACCCGAAAGCAATAGTACCAGAGGCTTGTCCTGCCGCAGTACCTTTCGGATGACTACATGATCCCTGTTATACAAACCGTTTAGTGAAAGCGAAAGCCTTCCGAAGTGATCCGTCTCAAGCGGGTCGATGCCGCCAAGGTAGAAAACCAGGTCAGGATCAAAATCATCAAACATACGGTCGAGGGCATCGCCCAGCTCGGCCAGATAAGATTTGTCTCCGGTTTTGTCGGGCAGGCCGATGTCCAGGGTGGACGGCGGCTTGCGAAAAGGGTAGTTTTTTTCTCCGTGGATGGAAAAGGTAAAGACGTCCGGGTTGTTTTTGAAGATTTCAGCCGTGCCGTTGCCTTGATGTACATCGCAGTCGATCACCAGTATTTTCTTCGCCCACATGCTCTGCTGTAACACCTTTATCGCTACCGCCACATCATTAAATACACAGAACCCCTCTCCATAATCAGGCATGGCGTGGTGGGTCCCGCCCGCCAAATTCCCTGCTATACCGTCCTGAAGGGCCATTAAAGCGGCATTGATCGTTCCCTGCACAGCCAGTCGCGAACGTACCGCCAGCTTATAGCTCCAGGGCAAGCCCAGACGCCTGAGCTCATTTTTCGACAATTCTCCATCCATGACACCACCGGCATACCGTTCGGTGTGGATCGAAAGCAGGTTGGCCATATCCACCATCCCCGGCTCTATGATGTCGGAAGCGGAAATCATTCCTTCTTCCAGGACGTAGCGATAGAGTCCCTCGAATTTACCCATCGGAAAGATGTGCTCGTGAGGAATAGGAGCATAATATCCTGGGGCATAGGAAACACGCACGGTCAGATCTCCCCCTTCAGACTGATAATACCCATCATCCGGCCGCTCTTTTCCTTCTCGCGGCGGTAGGAATAATAGCTGCTTTTATCTGCAACCGTACATCCGGCATGGACCTCAATGCGGCCCTCAGACAAACCGCACCCTATAAGCTGGTATTCCAGAAACCCCTTTAAACTGATGTGCGGCTTGGCAAAGGATTCATAATCCACAAATTCATCCGGGAACAGCTCCGCCACCTCCGGACCTACCTCAAAGTGCCGGCGGGAAATACAGGGACTTACAAAAGCTTTCATTCCGGCAGGCTCCGCTCCCGCTTCTTTCATCTTCTCTATGGCCGAGGGTACGATATCTCCGGCCGCGCCGCGCCATCCGGCATGAACAGCTCCCACTACCCTGTTTTCAGGATCGGCCAGCAAAACCGCCGCACAATCGGCTACCTGGATGGCAAGCGCCAGGCCCGACACTCGCGTAATGAGCCCGTCTGTCTCCGGGTAGGTCCCACCTTCGGTAACCTCCTGAACCCTGGTGCCGTGCACCTGGTCGGCATAAGCAATCCGCTCTGCATGAATACCTACAGATTCCAGAAACATGCGGCGGTTACTCTCAATGACTTTTCCCGGTTCACCGGTATTCAGTCCGAGATTCAGCCCGCGGATACTCCCGCTTCCGTCAGCGGCCAATGCCGGATTCTTCAGGCTGAAGTATGCCAAGATACGGTCTTCCTCACGGAATAAGGCCGGTTCAATATGCTCTATTTCACTCTTCAAGAATTTCACTTAGATAATTTCGAATTTCATCCAGTGGAAAAGCGGATCCCGTCCATATCTCAAAGGACCGGCTTCCCTGATGCATCAACATTTCCAGCCCGCCGATGGTTCGCGCCCCTGCTTTTTCGGCCTGCCTGAGGAATTTCGTTTTCAACGGCTTATAGACGATGTCGTAGCAGATGGCATCCCGCAACACATCTTCTTCCCCGGCACGAACCGGTGAAGAATCGGTATCGGGCTCCATGCCCAGCGGGGTGGCATTGACAATCAGGGAAGCCCCCTCAGCCATGGCCGCCCAGTTTGAATAGTCCGCAAGGCGAACCTTCGGATGGTCAAAGCCGGAGCGTGAAGCCGGGCTTCGTGAGATTATAACTATTTCACTTAATCCCATGCTGTCCAATGCATTAACTATTGCACGACTCGCACCACCCGTACCAAAAACTACAGCCTTTGAGGTTTCCAGCTCCTCCTGCCAGGGCTGCAAAGGCTCCTGAAATCCGAATACATCCGTATTATAAGCCCGCAAGCTGTTTCCTTCTCTGGCAATAGTGTTGATGGCGCCGATTTGCTTCGCCCTGTCATCAACTTCATCAATAAATGGCAGCAGGCTTTCTTTGTATGGGATGGTTACGTTGGCCCCTCGAAATTGCGGCGAATTGAAAAGAGACGACAGGGAGTTCAGCTCGTCGGCTTCAAGCCGGACGGCATGGTACTTTAAGTCCATTCCCAGTAAATTCGCAGCACGGTTATGCATCAGAGGAGAAAGGCTGTGGGCTACCGGGTTTCCCAGCAACAAGAGGTACGGTTGCGAGGAGGCGGCGGACTTTTTAAAATCGCTTAAGTTCAATGGCTCGGTTCTGTTCGGAATCTTTCGGTTATGCTGAAGTCAAGATAAAAAAAATGCGCACCGAAGTGCGCATTTTGTAAATATGATATGTAAGGGGAATTTAGACGGTTACTTCGTCCTCTTCCTCTTCCGACTCTTCGGCTTCGGCCTCGGCTATAGTAGCTTCGGCTTTTTCCTTGAAGGTATTGTCTTCGGCTTCTTCCTTGAAGCGCGCAAGATCCTTCTTCAACTGTGCCGGAAGACCCTGAATATATTTTGCCAGCTCTTCTTCGGGTTCCCCGAAAAAAGTGCGGCAGTCAAGACTAAAGTCTACGCGAGTTCGCTCTCCGTTGTCAAGCGGAGTAAAACGAATGGTACCGGTCTGGTTTAAGTTGCCGTTGATGGTAATCCAAGCAAACCTTGTGTTGCGAAGATTATCAATGATATTGGTAGTCCATTGATAATCAACGCCACCGATTTCGGTTTCGAATTCAAACGTTTGAGAATTAACTTTGGTAACCTTATCGATTCTTTCAAAGAAGTGAGGAAAGTAAGAAGGGTTGCTCAGGTATTCATAAACTTTGGCAAGAGGCAGATCAACATCAATTCTTTCGTGCGCCATAATTATTTTAACTTCAGTATTGAAAGGTTAGAATTACTAATTAAATCGGTCGTGGAGACGATTTAGGATTAAAAGTAGGAATCACCCACAATGCAATAAATTTAACCATAATTTGCCTCATCAGCAATTAAATTCACTTTTGTTTTACAGCAACAGTCAAAAAGCTTCGTCTATCATCTATTTCATGAAGATTTTTCTTACAGGATCTTTTCAATTAGTTAAAACAGCCCTTCCTCTTGCGGCACTATTGCCGTTACTTTTTGCGGGACAAGCAGATGCGCAAATCGATTTTACCGGCTTTATCCGGAACTATAATGCGATTCAGCATACTTCGGAACAGGAGCTGTTGATCGGCAGAAACCGGCTCCGGCTCGA